>CAZHBN010000575.1:0-1505 GCA_964530405.1 uncultured Ectothiorhodospiraceae bacterium | reverse complement strand
CCCGCCGGCTCAAACGCCAGACCATGTCGGCGGCGCTCACGGACGAGCTGCGCGAGCGCATTCTCAGCCTGGACATCCCCGAAGGCGAACAGCTCCGCCAGGACAGTCTCGCCGCGGAATTCGGCGTCAGCCGCATCCCCGTTCGGGAGGCGCTGCTGCAACTCGAGGGCGAGGGGCTGGTGACGCTGTCGGCGCACAAGGGCTACACCGTGACCGTGCTATCGCTGGAGGAGATCCGCGAACTCTTCGATTTGCGCGCGCTCATCGAAGTGGACCTTCTCCAACGCGCGATACCGCGACTCGACGACGCCGCCATCACGCGGGCGCGGGAACTGCTCGCCACCTTCGACGACATGCTCGTCCATGGCACGCAGGAACGCGACTGGGGCCAACTCAACTGGGAGCTCCACGCCGCTCTCTACGAGCCCGCCGGGCGCCCGCGGACGATGCGCATCGTCCACAACCTCCACCGCAACGCCGACCGCTACCTGCGCTTGCAGCTCAAGCTCACCCAGCGAACCAACGAACGCGCGCGCGATGAGCACAACCGCCTCGTTCGCCTGTGCGCCGAGCGCGATATGGCCGAGGCCAGCCGGCTGCTCAACGAACACATCCTCGCCGCGCGGGACGACCTGGTCGCCTTTCTCGCGGAGCGCCGACACCACGAAGCCCAGTACGAATAGGAGCGAATCCATGCGCATTACCGGCATCCGGGTGCACCAAGTAGATCTGCCCCTGCACGAAGGCGGCTATAGCTGGTCGGACGGCAACCGGGTGGACGTCTTCGACGCCACCGTGGTCGCCGTGGAAACGGATGCCGGGATTACCGGGTACGGCGAGGTATGCCCGCTGGGACCAGCCTACCTGCCGGCTTACGCGGCGGGTGCGCGCACCGGCCTCGCCGAGCTCGCGCCCTCGCTCATCGGCGCCGACCCGACACAGCTGCTCGCTGTCGACCGCCTCATGCACCGGGCGCTGCGCGGGCACAACTATGTGAAGAGCGCCGTGGACGTGGCCTGCTGGGACATCCTCGGCCAGGCTACCGGGCAGCCCGTTTGCACCCTACTCGGCGGCCGCTTCGGCGAGGACTTTCCGCTCTACCGCGCCATCTCCCAGGACACGCCCGAAGCCATGGCCGCGCGCGTCGCGGAATACCGTGACGCCGGCTACACCACCTTCCAGCTAAAGGTCGGCGGCGACGCGGACACGGATATCGAGCGCATCCGCGCCTGCGCCGCCGAGCTCGGCCGTGAGCACACGCTGGTCGCCGACGCCAACACCGGCTGGCTGCCCCACGAAGCGCTGCGCGTCGCCGCCGCAGTGCGCGACATCGACGTCTACATCGAGCAGCCGTGCATGACCTACGAGGAGTGCCTGACAGTGCGCCGGCACACTGACCGGCCGTTCGTACTCGACGAGGTCATCGACGGCGTACCCGTACTCCTGCGCGCCCTCGCCGATCACGCCATGGACGCCATTAACATCAAGATCTCCAAGGTGGGCGG
>CAZHBN010000574.1:0-1524 GCA_964530405.1 uncultured Ectothiorhodospiraceae bacterium | reverse complement strand
GATGGCGGTGGCGCCGATTCTGGTGATCTTCGGCGCGATCTACCACTGGTACCCGAAGATCACCGGACGCATGCTCAACGATACCCTGGGCAAGATCCATTTCTGGGTCACCTTCCTGGGTACCTACGCCATCTACTATCCGATGCACTTCATCGGCCTCGAGGGCGTACCGCGGCGCTACTACGCCTACGGCGAAACCGCCTTCATCTCCGATTCGGTGGCACAGCTCAACGTCGCGATCACCATCGCCGCCATCGTGGTGGCTCTGGTCCAGGGACTGTTCTTCTACAACCTGGTCTGGAGCTACTTCCGTGGCCGCGAGGCGGGCCCGAACCCGTGGCACGCCACCACCCTGGAATGGCAGACGCCCCACACGCCGCCGCGCCACGGAAACTTCGGCGACGAGCTGCCGGTGGTCTACCGCTGGGCCTACGACTACGGCGTGCCGGGCGCGCGGGATGACTTCATTCCACAGAACGTACCGCCGGAACAGGTCGAGCCCGACGACGGCGAGGGGCAGCGCTCATGACGGTGACGCTGGTTTTCCTCGCCGTACTCATGGCAGTGTTCGCCGGCTGGCTCGTGAGCCAATCGGTGAATGTGCAGCCGTGGGTGGCGGAATCGGCGCGTACGGCACCCGTTCACGACATGCCGCAGGGCGTTACGGCCCCGCGCGTGGGGCTGGCCGTCTTCCTCGCGGTGGTCAGCTCGCTGTTCGCGCTCGCCATCAGCGCCTATTCCATTCGCATGGAGTTCGGCAACGACTGGCGCGCTCTGCCCGAGCCGTCACTGCTCTGGCTGAACAGTGGCATTCTCCTGCTCGCCAGCCTATCCCTGCAGTGGGCCTGGAGCGCAGCGAAGCACGGTCGTGGACAGAGCATGTGGCGGGCGCTCACCGCCGGCGGTGCCTGCACTATCGCGTTCGTGCTGGGGCAGTATCTGGTGTGGCGTCAGCTCGACACTGCCGGCTACGGGCTCGCCGCCAACCCGGCCAACGCGTTCTTCTACCTGCTTACCGCATTGCACGCCGCGCACCTGCTCGGCGGACTCGTGGCATGGGCGCGCACGGTGGTGGCGGTGTGGCGGGGTGCCTCGCCGGCGCAGGTGCGCGCGAGCGTGGAGCTGTGCGCGATCTACTGGCACTACCTGCTGGTGCTCTGGGCAGTGCTGTTCGCGTTGCTCCTGAACACCTAGGGCCCGGGAGGGCAGACGCCGTGGCGCAGACGAAACCCACCGACACCTCGCTTCCGCCCAGCGTCAGGGAGCTCGTGGAGGACTGGTCCTCCGACCAGCGCGCGTTCAAGAACGTGCCCTGGGGCAAGGCGATGATGTGGATATTTCTGCTGAGCGATACCTTCATCTTCGCCTTGTTCCTGGTCGGCTACATGACGGTACGCATTGCCACCACGCAGCCGTGGCCCAACGCGAGCGAAGTGTTCGCCCTGCACCTCGGCGGCCAGAACGTTCCCCTGCTGCTCATCGCGATCATGACGTTCATCCTCATCAGCAGCAGCGGGACCATGG
>CAZHBN010000573.1:0-1532 GCA_964530405.1 uncultured Ectothiorhodospiraceae bacterium | reverse complement strand
CTCGTCGGCCTGCAGAGCGGCCGCAATGTCCACGGCGGTGGTATCGGAGCCGACACGTCCGAGCGTGGTGATAGAACCGTTCTCATCCACGCCCTGGAAACCGGCGACCACGACGATACGCCCGAGCTTGAGGTCCTCGCGGATGACCTCGTCGTCGATATCCTGAATACGTGCCTTGCTGAAGGCGCTGTCGGTGAGGATGCGCACCTGCGCGCCGGTATAACAGCGGGCGGGCGCACCCAGGCGCTCGAGCACCATGGTGAGCAGGGAGATGGTGACCTGCTCGCCGGTGGACAGCAGCAGGTCGAGCTCACGGGGGCGCGGTGTGGGCGACTGCGCCGCACCGTGCGCGAGCTCCATGAGGCGATCGGTCTCCCCCTTCATGGCCGAGACGACGATCACCACGTCGTGACCGGACTCGCGGCTCGCGATGGCTTTGCGGGCGACATGCTCGATGCGCTCGATGCTGCCCACCGAGCTGCCGCCGTACTTCTGTACGATCAGTGACATATCCCTTTTCCTGGATTGTCCGTGGGTTTGGCAGGTGGCCCCCAGGCGACGCAAGGTCGCCTAGCCGAGTCGCTCCTTCACCCAGTCGGCCACCGAACGGAGGGCGTCGTCGAGCCTGCCGGGATCGCTTCCGCCAGCCTGGGCGAAATCCGGCCGACCGCCACCACGCCCGCCAACCTGCTCGGCGACGACGTTGACGAGATCACCGGCCTTGATCCGGTCGGTGTAGTCCTTGGTCACACCCGCGACCAGGCGCACCTTGTCACCGTCCACACTCGCGAGCACGATCGCGGCGCTACCAAGCTTGTTCTTGAGCTGGTCGACGGTATTGCGCAACGCCTTGCTGTCACCGCCCTCCACGCGCGAGGCCAGCACCCGAACCCCGTTCAGATCCACAGCCTGATCGGCGAGATCGGTGCCGGCCTGACTGGCGAGCTTCTGCTTGAGTTGCTCGATCTGCTTCTCGAGCTGGCGATGGCTGTCCAGCATCTGCTCGAGACGCACCTCGATGTTGTCGGTACTCGAGCGCAGCAGCTCGCCGATGCGGCCGAGGCGGCGGTCTACCTGCTCAGCCCAGGCCACCGCCGCGTCACCGGTGATCGCCTCGATTCGCCGCACCCCGGCGGAAATGCCGGTTTCGGAGACGATCTTGAAAAACCCGATGTCCCCGGTACGCGCGACATGAGTGCCGCCGCAAAGCTCCGTGGAAAACTCCCCGAAGCGCATCACGCGCACCTCGTCACCGTACTTCTCGCCGAACAGCGCCATGGCGCCGAATTCCATGGCCTCGTCATAACTCATGCGCCGCACGTCGGCGGCGACGTTGGCTCGGATCTGGTCGTTGACCATCCGTTCCAGGCGCTCAAGCTGCTCTTCCGACAGCGGCTCGAAGTGGGAGAAGTCGAAGCGCAGGCGATCCGGCGCCACCAGCGAACCCTTCTGCTGGACGTGCTCGCCGAGCACCGTGCGCAGCGCCGCGTGCAGCAGATGGGTGGCGGAGTGGTTGAGCACCGTGGCCTCAC
>CAZHBN010000572.1:0-1541 GCA_964530405.1 uncultured Ectothiorhodospiraceae bacterium | reverse complement strand
TCGTCGTCATACGGAAGCACGATCTCGCCGATCTTGCGTGCGGGTGTCTCCAGCAGGCATTTCACGACCTGCCGGTAGTAACCCACGAGCCGCCGAATCGTATGCCGCTCGAAGAGATCCGCGTTGAACTCGATGGCAGCACGCCCCTGCCCCCCGTCGATACCGATATCGAGGGAGAGGTCGAACTTCGTGGTCGTCTGCCCGAGGTCCATGGGCTCGGCAAGCACCTCGTCGAGCCGGAAGCGATCGTCCTCATCCCGGAACTGGAGACCGAACATGACCTGGAAGAGGGGGTTGGCGGTCGGGTCGCGCTGGACCTCGCGGCTCTCCAGCAGCGGCTCCAGGGGTACATCGGCGTGATTGAGCGCCGCGAGCGCCTCGCCGCGAAGCCGCTGGCAGAGCTCGCCGAGGGTGAGCTCCGGGGCGAGTTGCACCCGGAAAGGCAGGGTGGTGACGAAAAATCCCACCACGTCCTGAAGCTCATCGTGATGACGCCCGGAAGACGGGACACCGACGGCGAAATCCGTCTGCCCGCTGTAGCGGGCGAGCAGTACCTGCCAAGCGGCGAACAGCGGCACGAAGGGCGAACAGCGCTGCGCGCGGCAGAAGGCGTGCAGCGCGGTGGCGAGGTCGCCGTCCAGCGCGAAGTGCTCCACGTCGCCGCGGAACGTCTGCGTCGCCGGCCGGGGGTGGTCCGTGGGCAGCGCCAGCGCCGGCACGTACGGGCCGAGATGCTCGTTCCAGAACTCGAGCTCCCTCCGGATACCGCCGTCGGCCACACGTCGGCGCTGCCACACGGCGAAATCGCCGTACTGCAGCTGGGGCTCGGCGAGCGTGGCGTGGTCGCCCTTGTACACCGCCTCGCGGTAGGCCTCGGCAAGGTCGGTGACGATGATGCGATTGGACTGCGCGTCCGAGACGATGTGGTGCAGGCACACCGCGAGCACGTGCTCGCCGTGACCGAGCCTGATCAGTCGCGCGATGAGATGCGGGGGCGTTGCCAGGTCGAATACGTGGTGCGCAACCGCATCGATGGAGCGTTGTAGCGCCGCCTGCCGTTCGTCGCTGACGAGCGCCGAGAGATCCTCACGCGCCAGCGTGAAGTCCACCTCGGAGACCACGGTTTGCAGCGGCACACCGTCCTGCTCGTGGAAGCGCGTGCGCAGCACCCCGTGGCGCCGAATCACCGCGCGAAAGGCACGCTCCAGCGCCTGCGCGTCGAGCTCGCCGGTGAGGCGGAAGGCGCACGGCTGGTTGTAGGCCGTCATCGTCGGCTCGTAGCGCTGCAGGAACCACAGCTGCTGCTGCGGATACGACAGCGGCAGGGCCTCCCCCGCCGTGGTCACGCGCACGATATCGTCACTAGTCACAGGATCGGCGTCGCGACGTTCAGCGAGCCGGGGTCGCGTTTGCTGCTGCATGATGGCGTACTCTTCCTCGGCCGGGCGCTGCGCGCCCGGCGGTCGTCGGCATCCGGGGTCACGATTCGTGCGTGGTTTCGGGGACGGGGTCCGGGTTCGAGGTGGTTTGCCCCTCGCCAC
>CAZHBN010000571.1:0-1547 GCA_964530405.1 uncultured Ectothiorhodospiraceae bacterium | reverse complement strand
CGCGCGAAGGCGTGCCCGCCGACAAGATGAGCCTGGGCGTGGCCATGTACGGCCGTGGCTGGAAGAACGTGACCGGCGCGAGCGGCAGCTACCCGTTCAGCGGTGCCGGCGGCGGGCCCATTGACGGTTCCTGGGAGGACGGTATCGAGGATTACAAGGTCATCGAGTCCGACTATCAGGGTGGCGTCGATGGCGACGGCGTGAACGGGTTCACTCGCTACTGGGACGACCACGCGCTCGCGCACTATCTGTGGAATCCGGCCGATGGCGTTCTGATTACCTACGACACGCCGCGTTCGGTGCAGGAGAAAGGGGGCTACGTGAATGAGTATGGCCTCGGGGGCGTGTTCGCCTGGGAGCTCGATGCCGACAACGGCCACATCCTCAATGCCATGAATGAAGGGCTCGGCCACCCGGTGGCTCGGTAGGTCCCACAGCGACAACCCCACCGAGACCGGGCGCGCCGGTCGGCGCGCCCGTTCTCGTTGGGGGCCCGATTTTCTTTGGTCTGGTTGGCGACTCTTGTTGTCGCCAGAATGGAAGACAAACTGTCTTACAATTGTTTCCAATGTATGGGTAATTCGTAGACGACACGGTATAGTCTTGAATACAAAACTGTTGACATGATTTGAGTCCTCAGAAACTATTGGGCCACGTGCGGCAGGACGCCGGGTAGTGCCCGGTGCTGCGCACCGCCGGTGAGCGACAACAACAACGACAACGAGCGGGCGCGGCTCACCGAGTGTTTCGAGTACTTGCCGAGGAGAGAGAGTCCATGAGTCAAGCCGATAACCAGGCTGCTTCCGCGACCGCCCCGGACACGCGGAAAGACGTCAACTACATGCCGCCCCTGCGGCGCGCGGTTCCGCTGAGTATCCAGCACGTGCTCGCGATGTTCGTGGGTAACGTTACCGTTCCCGTGATCATCGCCGGCGCCGCCGACCTGCCCGGCCCCGAGACGACGGCGTTGATCCAGGCGGCGATGTTCATCGCGGGTGTAGCCACCCTGATCCAGTCCCTGGGCGTGGGCCCCATTGGCGCCCGCCTGCCCATCGTCATGGGTACGAGCTTCGGCTTCGTGCCGGTGATGATTCCCATTGCCAGCAATCTCGGCATTCCCGCCGTGTTTGGCGCCGCACTGGTCGGCGGCATAGCCATGGCGGTCGTGGGGTTGTGTCTACGCTGGGTACGCTTTCTGTTCCCACCCGTGGTCACCGGCTGCTTCGTGATCATGATCGGTGTGCTGTTGCTGCCCGTGGGTTTCGCCTACGTAGGCGGCGGCTTCGGTGCTCCGGACTTCGGTGCGGCCTACCACCTCGGACTCGCCGCCCTGGTATTCGCCATCACCATCGGGCTGCACCAGTTCGCGCGTGGCTTCTGGTCCGAGATCGGACCCCTCGCCGGCCTGGTGGCGGGCTTCGTGGTTGCTTCCGTTGGCGGCGTCGTGGACTTCTCCGAGGTGGCCAGCGCGGGCTGGATTTCCGTGCCCATGCCGCTCGAGGTAGGCATCGAGTTCCACCTGAGCGCGATTATTCCGGTGGTGCTGT
>CAZHBN010000570.1:0-1554 GCA_964530405.1 uncultured Ectothiorhodospiraceae bacterium | reverse complement strand
AGGTTGTGCCCCTGAAGCTCGATGCCGAGTACGTGCTTGAGCTGACTCGCGGCGATCAGGATGCCCGAGGCCGTGATGAACCCCGAAACCACCGGGTGGCTGAGCAGGTTGGCGATCCAGCCCAGCCGCAGTGCCCCCATGGTGAACAGCAACGCGCCCGACAGCGCGGCGAGCACGAGGGCGGCGCCTATGTATTCGGCACTGCCGGGCTCGGCGACACGGCTGACCGCCGTCGCGGTGAGCAGGGACACCACGGCCACTGGCCCGACGGCGAGGGTGCGGCTGGAGCCGAACAGGGCGTAGGCCACCAGCGGCAGGATGCTCGCGTAGAGGCCGACTTCGGGCGGCAGACCGGCCAGCATGGCGTAGGCGAGGCTTTGCGGGATGAGCATGATGGTGACGATCACCGCCGCGACCAGGTCCGCGGCGGCCTGGTCGCGGCGATAACCCGGCAGCCAGGCAGCCGCCGGAAGGGTTCGCAGGAGTTGCTTGAAGCTCACCGAAACGGTACCCCTCAACGGCGTTCGCCGGTGTAGTCGCAAGCGGCTTTCGCCTCGTGGGCGGCCGGCTCATAGGGTATCAGGGATGGCCTGGCGAGCCATTCGCGACCCTGGAGCATCAGGTCGAAGTAGATGCGGGGCATCATGCGTTCCTTTAGCCACCACATCGAGTGCCGGGGTACCGTTGGGTCGAGGGGGAAGGTGGGCAACAGTTTGCCGCCGTAGCCGAATTCGGCGAGCACGACACGACCCCGTTCGACGGTGAGCGGGCAGGATCCGTAACCGTCGTAGACGGCGCGCAGGCCCCGTCCGTCGAGAGTCGCGAGTGCGTTTTCCGCGACTACCGGTGCCTGTTTGCGCACCGCGGCCGCGGTCTTGGCGTTGGGTGCGGAGCAGGCGTCGCCCAGCGCGAACACGTTGCCGTAGCGAACGTGGCGCAGTGTCTCGGCGTCCACCTCGATCCAGCCGGCGTCGTCCGCGAGGGGGCTGTGCCGGACGAAATCGGGCGCCGTCTGTGGCGGGCAGACGTGGAGCATGTCGAAGGACTTCTCCACGGTTTCTTCGCGCTCGTCGCTTTTGACGTTGAACCACGCTTTGCGTGCCGGGCCGTCGACGGCAACCAGGTTGCTGTTGAAGGCGAGGTCGATCCCGTATCGCTCGACGTAGCGCATCAATGGCGGTACGAACGCAGAGACACCGAAGAGCACCGCACCGGCCGTATCGAACTCGACGTCGACGTTGTTCAGCACGCCCTGGCGCCGCCAGTGGTCGCACGCGAGATACATCGCCTTCTGCGGCGCGCCGGCGCACTTGATCGGCATCGGTGGCTGAGTGAACAGCGCTTTGCCGTGGGTCAGTCCCTGGACCAGCTCCCAGGTGTAAGCCGCCATGTCGAAGCGGTAGTTGGACGTGACGCCGTTGCGGCCGAGGGTGTCGCTCAGGCCTTCGATGCGGTCCCATTCGAGTTTGATACCCGGGGCGGCGATGAGCACTCGGTAGCCGATGCGTTCGCCGTCTTCGAGGACGACCTGGTCGTGCTCGGGGTCGAAGGTGG
>CAZHBN010000569.1:0-1573 GCA_964530405.1 uncultured Ectothiorhodospiraceae bacterium | reverse complement strand
CGCAGCTTGATCTCCGTGGCGGACTATGCCGTGGCCATGCTCGACGAAGTCGAGCAGCCCGCCCATCCCGGGCAGCGATTCACTGTGGGGTACTGATCGGCCATAAACGACAAGGGGCCAGACCTTTCGGCCTGGCCCCTTGCAGGTGTTGGTGGGCGGTGCTGGGTTTGAACCAGCGACCCCTGCCGTGTGAAGGCAGTGCTCTCCCGCTGAGCTAACCGCCCAACGCGACGCGAAGGTTACCGCCGGGCTCGTTCGTTGTCAATCGGGACGGGGCCAGGCGCGGCGGGCTGCGGCGTGGCGTCCGGGTCCAGATGCGCCAGTGCTTCGAAGTGCGTCAGGAATACCTCCCCGGTGAGGTGAGCGAGGAAGTCCGTGCGCTCGAGGGCGTCCATCACGGGGCCCTTTACTTCGGAGAGGTGGAGGCGGACGCCAGCGTCGGAGAGGCGGCGGTTGAGCGCTTCGAGCCCTTCCAGGGCGCTCGCGTCGATCTGGTTGATCGCCGAGCAGAGCAGTACCACGTCGGTGACCCCGGGTGCGGTGACGACGCGGTCGTAGATGTAGTCTTCCAGGTAACGGATGTTCGCGAAATACAGCGATTCGTCCACGCGCACGCTGAGTACCGACGCGCTGGTGATGACGTCGTGGCGTTCCACGTTGCGGAAATGCTCGGTGCCCGGTACCCGACCGAGCACGGCCACGTGCGGCCGGGCGGTGCGCCACAGGAACAGCGCGATGGACACGCCGATGCCGGCGAGAACGCCCGTTTCCACGCCGACGCCCAGGACCACGACGATGGTGGTGGCCATGGCGGCGAAATCGCACTTGGAATAGCGCCACACCCGGCGCAGCGCGCCGATGTCCACCAGTGAGAGTACGGCGACGATGATCGTGGCCGCCAGGGTCGCCTTGGGCAGGTAGTGGAAGGCCGGGGTGAGGAGCACGGTGGTCAGGGCGATGCCGATGGCGGTGAACACGCCGGCGAGGGGGGTTCGGGCGCCGGCGTCGAAGTTCACCACCGAGCGTGAGAACCCGCCGGTGACCGGGTAACCGCCGGAGAAGGCGGCGGCGATGTTGGCCGCGCCCAGACCGAGCAGCTCCTTGTTCGGATCCACGCGCTGGCGGCGTTTGGCGGCCAGGGTCTGGGCCACCGACACGGACTCCACGAATCCGATCAGGCTGATAATGGCGGCGGCCGGGGCGAGCTCCAGCCAAAGGGCAGGGGAGAACGGCGGCAGGCTCACCGTGGGCAACCCCCCGGGAACGGCCCCGACGATGCGCACGCCGGCGTCGTTCAGTCCGAACCCCGCCACCGCGAGCGTGGTGACCACGACAGCCACCACCGGCCCCGCCTTGGTCAGCATCTCGACGGCGAATGGTGGCAGGCCGGTGCGCGCCAGCAGGGGCTGGAGCCGGGAGCGCACCCAGAACAGGAAGGCGATGGCGGCCGCGCCGAGGACAACCGTCTCGGGGTTGATGGCATCGAGTTGCCGCACCAGGCCACCCAGCAACTCCGGCAGGTTGTGCCCCTGAAGCTCGATGCCGAGTACGTGCTTGAGCTGACTCGCGGCGA
>CAZHBN010000568.1:0-1585 GCA_964530405.1 uncultured Ectothiorhodospiraceae bacterium | reverse complement strand
CCTTGATGGCGTCGGCGAAGGCGTCCTGCACCTGCTCCGGCGGCTGGACGTCCTGCACCGCGACCTCCACGAGGCGAATACCGGCGTCGTAGGCCTCTAGGGTCTCCTCGATGCGCTGGCGGGTCTGCTGGCGCACCTCCGCGCGGCCCTCGGTGAGGATGAAATCGAGCTCGTGCTTGCCCACGGTCTCCCGCAGCGCGGATTCCGTCAGCGACTTCAACGTCTGGTCGGGGTCGCGGAAATTGAAGATGTACGCCGCCGGATCGCCGACCTCGTACTGGACCGCCAGGCGCATGTTCACGATGTTCTCGTCCTGCGTGAGCATGAGCGCCTCGGACGGCACCGTGCGGGTGTTGTTGGCGCTGAGCGCCTCGTAACCCACCGTGATGCGACGCCGCTCGGCCACCTGGACCTGCTCGACCTCGCCCACCGGATAGGGTGTGTGCCAGTGCGGACCGGGCTCCGTGGTTCCCACGTGCTTGCCGAAACGCAGCTCCACACCGCGCCAGCCGGCATCGACGATGTAGATGCCCGAAGCGAGCCAGCCGAGCACGATCACCACGAGGATCACCGCGATACCCGTGGGCCCGAGACCGCCAAAGCCACCACTGCCGCTACCGCCTCCGCCACCGGTGCGGCCGCCGAACAGCGCATTCAGGCGGTCCTTGGCCCGCCGCAGCAACTCGTCGAGATCCGGTGGTCCCTGGTCCTTGCCGCCACCGCTCCACGGATCCCGGTTATTACCCCCGGGGTCATTCCAGGACATTGCGTTCGCTCTCCCGATTGGACATGAGTGCCCGCTGGCCGGTCTTCGGCCCAGCCGCGGATTCTAATGAGGCGTGCAAGCGCGCCGCAAGGCGCGTCACAGGTACTCTATGCTAGTGGGTAGACCTTCGTGGCGTTGCAGCCGCTCGAGTTCGCGCTGCGGTAGGCTCACCTCCATGAGACAGTCGCCATTGTCGAGCACGCGCTCGTCGAGCACGTCACCACTCTGATAAAGCCGCGCCCGCAGACGGCCCTGGCTCGGAGCCAGGCGCAAGCGCCCGTGGGCACGCCGTTCACCAACGCACTCTGCCACGGCTTCGAGCAATACATCGAGCCCCTCGCCCGTCACCGCGGACAACCACACCGCCTGCACGCGTCCGTGATCGTCACGCACCACACGTGGCGGCTGCCCGAGAAGATCAATCTTGTTATAGACCCGCAGCACCGGCACTTCACTCGCACCGATCTCGGCGAGCACCTCCTCGACCTCCTCGCCCTGCTCATCACGGGTGGACGCGCTGGCATCGACCACGTGCAGCAGCAGGTCCGCCTCCACCACCTCTTCCAGCGTCGAGCGAAATGCGGCGACAAGCTGGTGGGGCAGATCGCTGATGAACCCGACAGTGTCGGCGAACACCGCTGGCTCGGCGCCGGGCAATTCGATTCGCCTCAGCGTCGTATCCAGGGTCGCGAACAGCTGGTCCGCGGCGTAAACCTCGGAGGCGGCGAGGCGATTGAACAGCGTCGATTTGCCGGCGTTGGTATAGCCCACCAGAGAGACGGCCGGCAGGTCACGCTTACGCCGCGACTGCCGCCCCTG
>CAZHBN010000567.1:0-1588 GCA_964530405.1 uncultured Ectothiorhodospiraceae bacterium | reverse complement strand
CGAGATCATCATGCGGCGCTACAACCAACGGCTGTTTCGCGTGGCCCGCGGCATCATGCGAAATGACGCGGAGGCCGAAGACGTGGTGCAGGATGCATGGGTCAAGGCGTTCTCGAATATTGACCGGTTCCGGGAGTCGGGCAGTCTCGGCGCCTGGCTGAGCCGGATCACCGCCAACGAGGCGTACATGCGGTTGCGCCGGAGCCGACTGGAAATCGCCAATTCCGAGGTGGTGGAGCGTTTGACGGATGCCTGCGTAGCCCCGGCCGCGAACCGGCCGGAGCACCGGCTCGCCAACGATCAGCTCAAGGCAATGCTCCAGCAGGCCATCGAGACGCTCCCCACCGGCTTTCGCATGGTATTCATGCTGCGTGGCGTGGAGCAGCTAAGCGTCCAGGAAACGGCGGAAAGTCTCGGGCTCCGAGAGGCCACGGTGAAGACGCGCTTTCACCGGGCACGAAAGCTCCTGCGAGGTGAGCTGACGCGACAGATGGAAGCCGCAGGCACCGAGCTCTACGAGTTCGCCGGCAAGCGCTGCGATCGGCTGGTCGCCGTGGTGCTCATGCGGCTCGGCATCACGCCCGGCGCCGAGCCGGACGCCGACTTGCATTGACGGATCGGCTGCCCCGCCTACGAACACCGGCCTGCCGGGCGGATACAGGCCAACACGAGGGAGTCGTATGGCCAGCAAACATGTACCGCGGCGGCGTTCCGCGACGTCCGACCGCCGCAACGAAGGTGACCGCGATCGGCGCACCCTGCATATCCGCTGCGGCTCGGATATCGAGCACACCCTGAGGATCGCCGGCTTCCAGGGCGACTTCCTGGAATTCTCTGACCCGTTCTGCATCGGCCCCGTCCCCGCGCTGCCTCGCGACGGCCTCATCGCCACCCGCGCCCACTTCCTCGCCGGCGCCTTCGACCTCGACGAAGCCGACGCGCTCGCCCGCCAGCGGCGCCAGTACGACGCCCTCGCGGACCTCTCCGGCTACGAACGCATCGCGCTCTGGTTCGAGCACGACGCCTACGACCAACTCATCCTCGCGTACGTGCTGAAGTGCCTGGGCGAGCAACAGCCGGACGCGCGCGTCGAGCTCATCGCCGTCGACAACGTGCCCGGCGTGGAACGCTTCATCGGCATCGGCCAGCTCGCGCCGGACCAGCTCGCCTGGCTGTGGCGACAGCGCGAACCGGTGACGGAGGCGCAACTCGCCCTGGGGGAGGCCGCGTGGTCGGAACCTGGTGCTTGGACCGCGGCGTGGAGCGAATTTTCCGACTCTGAACACCACAAGCACCAGCAACGTCACGGGCTGCATACCAGCCGCCGACGCCCACGAAAGCGCCCGAATCCCCCTTCCCAAGTGCCGCTCGACCGTGTCGCGCGAACTGGCGCCGAGACAACGTTCCAAATTGGAAAGATCCACGGCGCTGAGGGCCGCTCACGCCCAAGATGTCGCGACGAGAGGTTGTCATGACCCTCGACTTCGCACTTGCGGTTGTGCAACAGTTCGCACTAAGGGCGTGCAGAGTCGACACAATTTTTGACCGTGATGATGGTGGGGCTAGGCGGGAAGCGTGTTAGGCGGAC
>CAZHBN010000566.1:0-1590 GCA_964530405.1 uncultured Ectothiorhodospiraceae bacterium | reverse complement strand
CCAGGCAACCGGCAGCATGATGACGACCACCGGCACGCCGAGGATCATCCAGTTGAAGAAGGTGATCCCGACGTCGTAGTTGCTCTGGAGGAAGCTCGCGAGAAGCGCGTTGGGCGGTGTACCGATCAGCGTGCCGACGCCGCCGATGGACGCGCTGTAGGCGATGCCCAGCATCAGCGCCACCCCGAAGTTCCTGACCATCGCCTCGCTGGTGGTCTTCTCCGCGACGAACGCGATCACCGAGAGGCCGACGGCGTACATCATGATCGTCGTCGCGGTGTTGGAGATCCACATGGACAGGAAGGCCGTGGCGATCATGAAGCCGAGGATGATCCGGGCGGGCGACGTCCCCACCGCCGTGACGATGTGGAGGGCAATACGCCGATGAAGCCCGGCCCGCTGCATCCCCGCGGCCAGCAGGAAACCGCCGAGAAAGAGAAAGATCAGGGGATGCGCATACCGGGCCGCCGTGTCCGTGAGATCGCTGATGCCGAGCAACGGCATCAGCGCCAGCGGCAGCAGCGCCGTCGCGGGAATCGGCACCGCCTCGCTCAGCCACCACACGACCATCCAGACCGTCACCGCCACCATCCGCCACGCCTCGGCGGACATGCCCTCGGGCGCGGGAGTGAGCAGAATGACGATCGCGAGCAGCGGCCCACCGATCCGGCCGGCGGCCCGTATCCACGAGAGTGGTTCCGGGGAGAGAGAGGGGCTCTCCCCGGAACCAGGGCCGCGCTGATCAGCGGATCCGGAGCTGTTCCTGTCCCGACCTTTGTCACCTTGCTCGTTATCGGCCATACGGCGCCCCTCCGGCTTCGGGATGAGGGGGTAGAGGAACCCCTCCTGCGCCTTCCCGAAGGCTTGCATTGCCGGGTGGTTCTGTCCAGCTGGCGACGGGCGCGAGCCGGAGCTCGGCGGATGGCTGAATCCGGTCAGGCAGGGGGTATGGGATAGCTGCGTGACGCAAGCAACAAGGGCGTGCGGACTGAACGCCGCTGTAGCCAACGCAGCCGCCCCATTGACGGCTTTCCGTGCGCTCTAAGCCCCAGCCGGTTTGCGTGCCGCGATGCAATGACACTCGAAGCCAAGCCGAACCTGGCCGTCTTCTTGCTGGTACGGTTGAACGGCCTCGGCGACCGTTTGCCAGATGGCCCTTTGACGATCGGCCGACAGCCCCTCGAGAAGCCTGACGATGTCCTGGGCCACGTCCTGGATGAAGCGGGCATAGGCCTCGGGCGACTCGTAGACACACGAACCCGAGACCTGCTCGAGCGCGATGTCGCTGAAGCCGGCTTCATGGAACCGCCGCTTAAGATCGGTGGCGTCGGCGAGCCGAAAGATGTTGGGCTCGCCGGGAGCCGGCGGCCCCACGCCGACCTCGCGCCGCACCGTCATGCCCGCAATCGCGAGCATTGGCGACTTCTGCGGCTCGCTGAAGACCGCCATCCCGACATGGCCGCCCGGCTTCAGCAGCTCGTGCACCCGCCTCAGGCACGCGTCTGGGTCAGCCATCAGCATCAGACCCCAGCGGCACAGAGCGGCGTCGAACCCGGCCTCGGGGATGTTCAGCGTCTCGCCGTTGCATTC
>CAZHBN010000565.1:0-1594 GCA_964530405.1 uncultured Ectothiorhodospiraceae bacterium | reverse complement strand
GCTCACTTGAACCCGCCCTGCACGAGCTCGGGCACCCCGAGCTCCGGGTATTTCTCGTCGACCTGGGCAAGATCGGCTTTCGTCTGCTCCAGGATCCAGTCGATCACATCACTCACCGCCGGCCGCAGCGGCCGCTTGCGGGACCGAATGATGTGACACAGACGACCGGTGACCACGACATCCTTTTGCGCCGGCACGAGTGCGCCCATATTGAGCCAGTGGCACACCACGTTGAGCCATCCCACCGCCACCCCCTGACCCAGCAGCGCGGCCTGGAGGACGACCGCGTAGTCGGAGAACAGCAGTGAGTTCGTCGGTCTGTTGCTGCGGCGCTGGAAGCTCGGAAAGTGGCTGAACCAGTCGGTCGGGCTCTCGCTCAGGCTGATCAGCGTGTCGCCGAAACCATCGCCCTCATCGGACTCCCGCAGCGCGTGCTCACGGTAGGCGGGGCTGCACACGGGCACGAGTATTTCCGGGATGATCAGGGTGGCGCGATGGTCTACGTCGTCGCCACTGACGAAGCGCATGCCCAGATCGACATCTTCCACCGGGCCCCTGATGGGCCCGGCGATGAGCTGAAACCGCAGGTCCACCGAGGGCAGCGCCTCGTGCAGCTTGTGCATTCGCGGCATCAGCCAGTGGGTAGTGAATGCGGTCGACACCGATAGCGAGACGGTGTCGGTGCCGCTGTTGCGGGCCTCGATTTCCTGAATGGCCGCCTCGATGCCGCGAAACCCTTCGGAGACGCGCTGGTAAAGCAGCTCGCCGTTCTCGGTGAGGGTAAGCCCGCTCGCCCCCCGCTCGAACAGCCGCACCCCCATGTGATCTTCGAGACGCGCCAGCATCCGGCTCACCGCCGGTTGCGTGACGTACAGCTCTGCCGCCGCCTTGGTGAAATTCCCGCACCGCGCCGCTGCCTCGAAGACGAACAGGGCGTGAGCGCTCGGCAGTTTTCGGCGCAGCGATGCCATTACCTGAGTTTATGCAGCGTCTGACAATTTCTCAATTGCTCTTCTTCAGAAAGCGGCGTTAGCTTTGATTTCACGCGGTTCATGCCCCACGGCCATCGAATTGGCGGTGCACTGAGGGCATAACCGAAACGCCAGGCGGCGATCGCACAGCGACGCCCGGCAGCGGTGGCAGAGTGAGAGGTAACGCATGAGCTTCCGCATCACACCCGACACAGCCGCGCGAACGCGTCAGGCACGCGCCCACGCCGCCCCTTCACCGAGCCACACGAGCCGGCCGTGGACCGCCGCACACGGCGGGTCCAGGGTAGTAGCTCCATCGGTAACGCCGCGGCAGCGGGAAGGCACCACCATGACGACAGCGGCTGAAGGCAACGTCGGCGTCACCATCCGAGAGGCCAGCAAGCACTATGGCGACACCGTCGCGCTGGACTCGGTAACCCTGGATATCGCGCCAGGCGAGTTCGTATCCCTTCTCGGGCCCTCGGGCTCCGGGAAAACCACGCTGCTCGGGATCCTCGGCGGCTTCGTACTCCCCTCCCGGGGCTCGATCCGGGTCGGCGACCGGGACGTGACGTACGTGCCGCCCCACAAGCGCGATATCGGCGTCGTTTTCCAGAGTTACG
>CAZHBN010000564.1:0-1620 GCA_964530405.1 uncultured Ectothiorhodospiraceae bacterium | reverse complement strand
TGGACGCCGGCTACGCCGCCGAGCTCGCCCGGCGCAGCCAGTTCCTGCCCCAGGAAGCCGTCGCCCAAGTGACCCGGGCACTGGCCGGCGAGGACGATCCGGGTGGCGCCGTGCTGCACCGCCTGGAAGAGATCCTCTGGGACGGCCTCATCGTCAAGCTGCGGCACGGCGAGAAGGTTTACGCCGGACTCAAGGACACGCAATCGCAACGCTCACCGCTGATTCTGCCCTCCGAGACGCGCACCATCGCGCAGACGCTGCGGGCGGCCAGCGCGGTGCCCGGTGGCGGCGAACGCGAGGCGATGCTGGTGGACGCGCTCATCACCCTGGGTCGAGGCGACGGCTGGGGCACCACCAACGCCAATACCGAAGCCATTCTGGCCCTGAACGACTTCCTCATGGCCGAAGAGTCGGCCACCACGCCCCTGGAAGTCTCTGCGCAGTGGCACGACGGCTCGGAGCGGATTCGCGTCGGCGGTGACCGACCCGTTACGGCGACGCCCGTACCGACGCCCGGCCGGATAACACTGACCGCGCCGGCGCTCGGCGAGGAGCGCCGCTTGGCCGTCATGGCGGAGAGCCGGTACGTCCCCGCACGCCGCGGCGACCAGGTGTCTGCCCAGAGCCACGGGTTCGTGGTGGAACGGGGCCTCCTCCGCATAAGCGGCGACGGCACGGCCGATCGCCGGGTTCCGCTGGACACCGCCGGGAAGGCCGTCGACTTTGCCGTGGGGGAGGTAATCGAAGACCGGCTGACACTGGTCAACCCGGCCGAGCGGCACCACGTGGCGGTGGTCGTGCCACTGGCTGCAGGCATGGAGCCACTCAACCCGGCGCTGGAAACCGCACCGCCGGAGGCCACGCCCAGCCGGTCGCTGACCCGCGAGCCGGCCCACGTCGCCCGCCTGGACGACCGGGTTGCGTTCTACTACGAGACGCTGCCCAAAGGCACCTACGAATTCGCCCTCCGGCTGCGTGCCCAGATTCCCGGGCAGTTCACCCAGCCGGCCGCCTACGCGGAGATGATGTACCAGGAGGAGGTCCGGGGTCACAGCAACGGCAGCCTGATCCGCATCAGCCGGCCCCGGGGGAAATAGCGCACCGTGGCGGTAGTGGCGCGGACAAGGGCCGCGCGTTCCCGCACGGCGCGCCTGCGTGCAATCCGGTGGCCGTTGCTGCTGGCCGTCCTGGCGTTGCTCGCCGGCGCCCTGCACGTGGCCTGGCAGCGTTCGGTCCTGCAGCCGCCACCGGCCAGCCACCTGGTCACCGACCGCTACGGGCGCTATCTGGCCGAGGTCGGGGGCCCCGAACCGGGCCGCTACGGCTACTGGCCCCTGGACCCGGTACCGCCGCGCATCGCCGCGGCCACCATCGCCCTGGAGGACCGCCGGTTTCGCTATCATCCGGGGGTTGACCCCATCGCCGTGGGACGCGCGATCTGGCAGAACCTGCGCAGCGGCCGGGTCGTATCCGGCGCTTCCACCATCGCCATGCAGCTCGCACGGCTGCAGCACCCGGCGCCGCGGACGCTTCCCAACAAGGCCATGGAAGCGCTCACCGCCGTATTCATGACCCTGCGTCACGGCCGGGGGGCGGTGTTGCGCCACTACCTGCGGCACG
>CAZHBN010000563.1:0-1626 GCA_964530405.1 uncultured Ectothiorhodospiraceae bacterium | reverse complement strand
GTGGCGAGCCGATCACCCTGGAGGAACTCTCCGAGCTGGTCGACGAGCAGCAGCCGAAGGCCTTCTACGAGCACATCCGCAACAGCGATTACGGCCTGGCACCCGAGATTCCCCCGGACAAGCGAACCCTCAAGGCCTTCAAGCGCTTCACGGGACGCGCGGCCGGCGTTTCGATCAGCTTCGACTCCCACCTGCTCGGCGCCGCCGTGGAATACGACGAGGAAAACGACCGGCTGATCATCAAGCAGGTGCCCACCGGACTGCGCAAGCAATTGCGGAAAGAAGAGTAACAACGGGCCAATGGCGTTGCATTCATTGCGACGCCAAGCAGCCACTCTCTTGGGAAGCGCTGATTTATGTTGCGAGCGAAGATAGGTTGGCTGCTGCCGGAACGGAGATACCGGAGTTTACACGCCAGTAAATGAGGATATTGAGTACCGCCAGCAGCCAAGATATCGAGCGCAGCAATAAATCAGCGTTTCCCCCTAGCGCTCGCTCAGCGCCAACTTCACCCCCAACAGCACGAACAGGCCACCCAGCCCCTTCTCCAGCCAGGCGCCGAGTCGCCGATGGCCGCTCATGGCACGCGCCAGCCGAGCGCCGAGGAACACCAGCGGCGGCTCGATCACTGCCGCCACCAGGATGATCAGGGCGCCGTGCAGGGCCAGTTGCAGGGCAGCGGGACCGGCCCCAGGCACCACGAACTGGGGCAGAAAGGCCAGAAAGAATATCGCCACCTTGGGGTTGAGCGCCGACACCAGGATGCCCTGACGGAAGATGGCCCCTGAACGTGGCGTGCTCGGTACGTTGACGCTGGATGCCGCTTCGGCCCCGCGACGCAACAGGATCTGCAGCCCCAGCCACACCAGGTAGGCCGCGCCGATCCATTTCACCAGCGAGAACGCCAGTGCCGAGGTGGCCAGCACTGCCGAGAGTCCCAACGCCGCCATGCCCACATGCAGCGCGGCACCGCTCCAGACCCCGAACATGGCGGCGACACCGCCACGCCGACCGTGCCTGGCAGTCTGTCCGAGAATGAACGCCATATCAGGGCCCGGCGACAGATTCAGCAGAATCGCGGCGGAGAGGAAGGTCATCCAATGGGCCAGCGAATAGGTCAGCATGATGACGGGCTCCTTGTCACTGTGACGACGATGGGGAGAACATATCAAGACTATCGCCGTTGAGCCGGAAAGGCGACGCCGGTTCGACTGCCCTGCCATGGGGCACGCAGACGCTCGACGGTAACCAACTGGTGCAGCCCGACATGAAAGCGGCGGCCCAAGAAATGGGCCGCCGCATGACGAAATCCTCAACTTTTTGTTTTTGTTTTACTTTTTTTATACAGGCATGATTTTCGGATAACAAAGGACGTGAGCTGGCGTGCTCCACTTGTCCCCTTCGGGGGACATTTTTTTTGTTGGGCCCCCGAGGTCCACCGACATGCCTGTCGTGATCTCGTTGTTTGCGCTCATGAAACGTCATTCGACACGCCGCGACAATCCGACCTTGGTTGCACGTGCTCGACTCGCGATGCTCACACGATTTGATGGAAATGGATTCCATGAAGCATTCTAGGCATCGGAAACGCCACAATGGAGTCTTTTCCCATGCCCCACTCCCGCC
>CAZHBN010000562.1:0-1632 GCA_964530405.1 uncultured Ectothiorhodospiraceae bacterium | reverse complement strand
CTCGAAGAACAGCTCGTAGAAATCCCCCATGCGGTAGAAGAGCAGAATGTCCGGATGCTCGGCCTTGATGCGCAGGAACTGCTGCATCATCGGGGTATGCTTCTGCGGCGCGGTGGCAGTCTCGCTCATTGGGACGGCACTGGCTCTTCGTTTGGTTAGGCGCGGCAGTATACCGGCGCCGTGGCAGTGTTTGCAGGCATCATTGCCGGTGTTCGGGCGCGAGCGCCACAATTGACGACGGTCGAGCAGGAGGCTTTTATGGACGGGAACAGGCTCCCTACGGACACCGCGCTCACCGAGCTTTCCGCCCAGCTGGGCGAAGCGCTCGCCGCGCGTGGCTGGCGCGTGACCACGGCCGAATCGTGCACCGGCGGCTGGATCGGCAAGGTGCTCACCGACGTTTCCGGCAGCTCCGGTTGGTTCGAGCGTGGCTTCATCGTCTACGGTAATGACGCAAAGACCGATATGCTCGGTGTGAGCGCCGATACGCTGACAGCGTACGGTGCCGTCAGCCTGCAGACGGTTGCTGCCATGGCCGCCGGTGCCCGCGCGGCGGCGGACGCGGATCTCGCCGTGGCGGTGACGGGCATCGCTGGCCCTGAAGGCGGCAGTGCGGACAAGCCCGTGGGCACGGTGTGGTTCGGCTGGTGCCGCCACGACGGCGAGCCCGACTGTGAGTGTCACCAGTTCGACGGCGACCGCGACGCAGTGCGCCGGGCGAGCGTCGCCTATGCCCTGTCCGGATTGCTCGACCGTGCCCGGGAATAGCGGACAGCGCGAGCGCCTGTTCTTCGCCCTGTGGCCGGACGACGGGGTGCGTACCCGTCTGGCCACCGCTGCCGAGACGGTGCGGCATGGCAGGCGCGTGCCGACGGCGAATCTTCATCTCACCCTCGCTTTTCTCGGCGACTGCGACGAACGCGCCCGTGAGGCGGCCGTGCGGGTTGCGGGTACCGTCGTGGCGCCGATGTTCGCGCTCACGCTCACGCGCTGCGGCACCTTCCGCCGCAGCGGTGTCGCATGGCTCGCCCCGGAGGTGACGCCGCCTGCGCTGCAGACGCTCGTCACCGGTTTGCATGAAGAGCTCACCGATGCGGGGTTCGGTCTCGATCGCCGTCCCTTCCGCCCTCACGTGACGGTCGCCCGCAAGGCCGCGCCGCAACGTACGCGAACCATCACCCCGATCGACTGGCCGGTATCCGAGTTCTGCCTGGTCGTCTCGCGTTTGCACCCGGATGGCGCACACTACGAACGCCTGCACCGGTGGCCGCTCGCCGCCGCCTCGGGATGAGCGCAGGTGCGCGTTTTGCCGGTGGTTGTGCGGGGGCAGGGGTGGGAGGCTGGCAGCGATTGTGGAATAATGTCCGGTCATTTGGACATGGTGAGACGGCTTCACCCACGCTCTTGGGGATGGCAATGGACGAAGACCGCAAGAAGGCCCTAGGGGTCGCGTTAGGACAGATCGAGAAGCAGTTCGGCAAGGGTGCCGTGATGCGCATGGGCGATGCCCGGGCCGTGCGGGATGTGCCCGTCATCTCAACCGGCTCGCTGACCCTCGACATGGCGCTCGGCGTCGGCGGTCTGCCCCGTGGCCGCGTGGTGGAGATCTACGGGCCGGAGTCCTCCGGCAAG
>CAZHBN010000561.1:0-1649 GCA_964530405.1 uncultured Ectothiorhodospiraceae bacterium | reverse complement strand
GCCACGATGGCGGGCAGAAATCCGCGGGGGGCCACGGACACGCCGCCGCCGTCACGCCCCCACTGTGTCCGGCGTTGCACGCGCCGCCCCGGGGATCAGTCGACCCGGTAGTTCGGCGCCTCCTTGACGATATTCACATCGTGCACGTGGCTCTCGCGGACACCGGCGCCTGTGATGCGGGCGAATTCGGGCCGCGTGCGGAATTCCTCGATGGAGGCGCAGCCGCAGTAGCCCATGCTCGCACGCACGCCGCCCATGAGCTGATGCACGATGGCCGAAAGCCCGCCCTTGTAGGGCACGCGCCCTTCAATACCTTCCGGCACCAGCTTCTCGACGCTGTCGGCATCCTCCTGGAAATACCGGTCGGAAGAGCCGTGGCTGCCGGACATGGCACCGATCGAGCCCATGCCACGGTAGGACTTGTAGGAGCGACCCTGGTAGAGTTCCACCTCGCCGGGCGCCTCCTCGGTGCCGGCGAACATGCTGCCCATCATCACGCAGTGCGCGCCGGCGACGATGGCCTTGGAGAGATCGCCGGAGAAACGGATACCGCCGTCGGCAATGATCGGCAGACCGGAGCCCTCGAGCTCACCGGCGACATTGGCGATGGCGGTAATCTGGGGCACGCCCACGCCGGCGATGATGCGTGTGGTGCAGATGGAGCCCGGACCGATGCCCACCTTCACGGCATCGGCGCCCGCCTCGTAGAGCGATCGCGCCGCATCGGCAGTGGCGATGTTGCCGGCGATCACCTGCATGTCCGGATAGGATCGCTTGATCCACTTCACCCGCTCGAGCACGCCGCGGCTGTGGCCGTGGGCAGTATCCACCACCACGACGTCGGCCCCGGCCTCGACCATGGCCTCGACGCGCTCCTCGGTCCCCGTGCCCGTGCTCACCGCCGCACCGACACGCAGGCGGCCGAACTCGTCCTTGCAGGCCAGCGGATAATCCTGGGACTTCTGGATGTCCTTGACGGTGATCAGGCCGCGCAGCTCGAAATCGTCGTTGACCACCAGCAGCTTCTCGATGCGGTTCTCGTGCAGCAGCGCCAGGATCTCGTCGCGCTCGGCCCCCTCGCGAACGGTCACCAGGCGATCGCGCCCCGTCATCGCCTCGGTGACCGGGGAGTCCAGGCGGCGTTCGAAGCGCAGATCCCGGCTGGTCACGATTCCGGTGAGATTGCCACCGTGATCCACGATCGGCACGCCGGAGATACCGTGCTGACGGGTCAGCTCGAGCACTTCGGCAATGGTGGTCTCCGGTGGTACCGTAATCGGCTCCTTGATGATGCCGCTCTCGAACTTCTTGACCCGGCGCACCTCACGAGCCTGCTGCTCGACGGTCATGTTCTTGTGGACGATGCCGACGCCACCCTGCGCGGCGAGCGCGATGGCGAGCCGACCCTCGGTGACCGTGTCCATGGCGGCGGAGACCAGCGGGATGTTGAGATCGATCCCGCGGGTCAGGCTCGTGGAGAGGTCCACATCGCGGGGCAGCACGTCGGAATAGGCGGGCAGCAGAAGCACGTCGTCGAAGGTGAGAGCTTCCTGAGCGATTCGCATAGGGCGGGCACCTGAATCGTGGGGGAGAATTTTGAATAACCGGATATTATAGGTTCGGTGCATTACGCGGTAAACCGCCGGCCA
>CAZHBN010000560.1:0-1678 GCA_964530405.1 uncultured Ectothiorhodospiraceae bacterium | reverse complement strand
GCGCTGCCCGGCAGTCGCCGGGCGATGTACAACTACCAGCGCAACTCCCGCGTGTATCTGAAGCGTCTCGAGTGACTCACTCGGTGGCCGCGTGCTCCATGTCGAGGATCGCCTGCCATTCCGCCTCGCTCACCGGCATGATGGACAGGCGGTTGCCACGCTTGACCAGGGGCATGTCGGCCAGCGCGGGATTGGCTTTGAGCTCGGTCAGCGGTATGACCCGGTCGAGCTTGCGCTTGAAGCGCACGTCCACCATGTACCAGCGCGGGTTGTCGGGGTCGCTTTTCGGGTCGTAGTACTTGGAGTCCGGGTCCAAGGCGGTGTGGTCCGGGTAGCCTTCGCGGACGATTTCCATGATGCCGGCGATGCCCGGGACCTTGGTGTTGGAGTGGTAGAAGAAGGCCAGATCGCCTTCGCGCATCTGGTCGCGCATCATGTTGCGGACCTGATAGTTGCGCACGCCGTCCCAGTGATCGGTCTGGCCCGGCTCCGCGGCCAGGTCGTCGATACCGTACACGTCGGGTTCGGACTTCATCAGCCAGTAGCTCACGGCGGTTCCTCCTGCGGCGGATGGACGGCGATTCTCGCATGTCGCCGGCGCTGTCGCTAAGCGGGGGGTGCCCAATACTGGCGGGCTCGGGTACACGCCGTGCCGTGCGGTTCATCGATGCGACTGCCCAGGGATAGCGCAAGGCCACGGCGGAATCCATTCGCCGTTCGGGGCAATAGGCTTTTAGGGCCGTCGCCGGGTTGATGCGAAGCGCGTTAGCGGCCGCGTAAGGGAAAGCGTTGGAGGGCCTCTGGTGTGAGTACGCCCCACAGAGGCACGTCCCAGGGCTCGGCGGCGAGCGAGGGTACCTGCTGGAACGCATGCGCGATGCCGATGAGCCGGGGATGATGCCAGCGTCGGCGACGGTGGAGGAACGCGAACGTGCGGTCGTAGAACCCCCCACCCATGCCGAGACGGTTGCCCGTGGCGTCGAAAGCCACCAGCGGCGTGAGCACGACGTCCAGGTGCCGTGCCGGGCGTCGTGTCGCGCCTGCGGGCGGTTCGGGGATTCCGAACCGGTTGGCGGTCAGGCGCTGGCCGGGCCACCATTGGCGGAATGACAGGGGCGCGCCGGCCCCCGTTACGACCGGGAGGTAGACGTGGCGGCCGGCGTGATGGGCGGCATGCATCAAGGGCCACAGGTCGGGCTCGCCATCGGCGCTGGCAAACGCGGCGAGATGACGGATGTTGCGCCAAAGTGGTGTGCGGGTCAGTGCCTGGAGCAAGCACCGTGCGGCATGCTTTTGCGTGCGCTGGGGCAGTCGACGCCGCGCCCGCCGCATTTCGCGGCGAAGTTCCTGGCGGGAGCCGTCCGCGGCGGCGGTGATGTCAACGTCGCTCATGCGGCTCATGGAATCCGGTATCCGGGTCACCTGCGCGCGCAGTTGGGGCTGCTGCAGCGCCTGCGTTCCGACCGCCCGGGCGGACGATCGGCGGGAATTCATAAGGACACCCCCCGCCTGGTGCCGTGCGAGCATCGCCCTTGAACCCTTCGGTTCAGGTGGGGACGGCGAGCGACCCTTTAGGCTTTCCGCAACACGGCGGACGTGCACACCAGTGCCGCTACGCGTACGTCCCCTAGGCGACTAAGTGTCGGCTCAAGAAAACGTATGGCTCGCTCTCGAACAC
>CAZHBN010000559.1:0-1679 GCA_964530405.1 uncultured Ectothiorhodospiraceae bacterium | reverse complement strand
CGGAGAGATGGCCGAGTGGCTGAAGGCGCTCCCCTGCTAAGGGAGTATGGGCTAACGCCCATCGAGGGTTCGAATCCCTCTCTCTCCGCCATTCAATAGTGGATCGAGCGCCTCCGGGATACGGCGACATTGTCGTAGCCCGATGGCTTTCCGGAAGCGGAGACGCTGGATTCGGCAAGAACGGTTGCCGCAATGGCAATGTCTTGATGACGGGGCGGGATCACCGCCCCGTTCTCGTTTCCCTCTTCCCATCCATCGCCCGGCAGGGTTCCGGCCCGACGTCGCCGTGTGTGGCTGCTAGTCTGATAGGACCCAATGCGCTGCGTCCGCGGGTACCACCTTGACCACCGTGGCGGCGAGCGGT
The DNA here is from genome assembly GCA_964530405.1 of uncultured Ectothiorhodospiraceae bacterium. Lineage (GTDB taxonomy): Bacteria > Pseudomonadota > Gammaproteobacteria > Nitrococcales > Nitrococcaceae > Arhodomonas. The sequence goes on along the minus strand of CAZHBN010000559.1, from coordinate 1,315 downwards.
GGGAGGAATACAAACATGGTACGGCCACCACCCCTGACGCCCCCGGTTTCGGCCCACGAGATCAGTGGTCTGCCCACGGTCGGCGACGGTAGCGGCCTGTCGCCGGACAATCGCTACTACCCGGAAGAGGTCCAGCTCGCGCTGCGCAACCGGGGCCTGCCACTGGAGGCGCTGCGGTATCCGGTGACACCGACCGGGCTGCACTATCTGCTCGTACACTTCGATATACCCGCCCTGGAAAGCGGGCACTGGAAGCTTACCCTCGGTGGCCGGGTTACCAGGGCGCTGGAGCTCAGCCTTGCGGATATCAAGGCGCGCCCGGCCATTACCGTGCCCGTGACCATGGAGTGTGCCGGCAACGGGCGGGCGAGGCTGTCGCCGCGCTCCCTGAGCCAGCCTTGGCTGTGCGAGGCGGTGAGCACCGCACAGTGGACCGGCACGCCGCTGCGTGGCGTGCTCGAGGAAGCCGGGCTCATGGGTGATGCCGACGAAGTGATCTTCACCGGTGCCGATTGGGGGGTGCAGGGCGGCGAGGTGCAGGCGTACCAGCGCAGCCTCGCGCTCAGCGAGGCGCTGCGAGACGATGTTCTGCTCGTCTACGCGATGAACGGCGAGGCGCTGCCGCCGCAGCACGGCTACCCATTGCGGCTGCTGGTGCCTGGCTGGTATGGCATGGCCAGCGTCAAGTGGCTGACCGCCATCGAGGTGAGTGCCGAGCCGTTCGACGGGTTCCAGATGGTCAATTCCTACCGTGATTCCCGGGATGCCGACGATCCGGGACTGCCTATCAGCGTGATCCGCCCCAAGTCACTCATGGTGCCGCCGGGCATTCCCGATTTCGTAACCCGGGTGCGCGTTCTGCCGCCCGGCCCGGTGACGTTGCAGGGGCGCGCGTGGGTGGGACGCGCGGATATCGCCACAGTGGAAGTAAGCGTCGACGGGGGAACGCTCTGGCGCGAAGCGGCACTGGATGCGCCCATTCAGGGAGCGGCGTGGCGTGGCTGGACGTATCGTTGGGAGGCGAAGCCCGGACGCTTTACGCTGTGCGTCCGCGCCACCGATACCACCGGCGAGACGCAGCCGTTCGGCCAACGCTGGACCTACCAGGGCATGGGCAACAATATGGTCCAGCGGGTGGAGGTGATGGTGGTGGCGTGATTCAACGCCGGCGGTCAGCCGGTTCCGGCCTCCGAGCAACGCAAGCCGCGGTGGCAGTAACTAACCGTTGCGACAGTATTGCCAGGTTTCAGCGCCACTGCACGGTGTCTCGGCAAGGCGCGGGAGCGCCGGCGTGGCGAGGCTCACGTCAAGCGAG
>CAZHBN010000558.1:478-1686 GCA_964530405.1 uncultured Ectothiorhodospiraceae bacterium | reverse complement strand
GCGAACGTCCATGCTCGTATGTCGTTCCATTTCTTCCGTCACTCCATTTACGTCGTTTCACGTAGTGCCAAATGCACCTGCTCGGTGTTCGGGCAGGTGTTTCTCAAGAAGCGGTAGATCGTATCGAGACTGCGCCACAGACGAGGGCGCCGACGATAATTCAACAGGATATGGGGATCACCATCGCCAAGCGTGACCGCCAGGCCAAAGACGGGATCCTCGCCGGGGTGACCAAAACGAACGGTAATGGTGATGCTGCGAATCGCGCGCGCCTCATCCATGAGCGCCAGCTCTCTCTCACTTAGCGTCATCTGCATTAGTCCCTAGAGCCGCCTGTCCTGAACGCTCCAGAGGATAGCGTTACATCCTTGTGACGTCGCGGATGTAATGGAAACACCCGGCGAAGGAAGCAAAAGTGCTCTTGCACTTGCCGAGAAGTTACCCATTGGAGAACATAACGTCAACAGTCCACCATGGGTGAGGCGGGTTTCACGTACGAAACGCGTCTGGTCAGGCAAGTCTCGCAGAGATAGACTTCTTGCCCGCTCAAGAAGCAGCAACCTGCACGGGTATGCGCCGGATCGCGCATACACATTAAGGCAAGGACGTCATGAAAGCACCCCTCGCCGCCGCCGTGGCCATGCTTGGCCTCGTTATCGGCACCGCCAACGCAACAACGTCTGTGCTCCTGGAGCGGGAGACCGCTTACGGGGCCTTACGCGTCGAGCAGACCCAATCGAGACGCTGCGTCGTTGCGACCTACGACGACCGCGACGCGCGGCATTATATCGGCTGTATCAGCCGCGCGCAGCTGGGCAAGCTCGTGTTGCCCTATACCCGGAAAATGCTGGCGACCCTACTGGTACAGCCGAAACCCCAGCGCGTACTCGTCGTCGGGCTTCGCACGGGCGTCGTTCCCCGAACGCTGCACACGCTCCTGCCGCAGACGTATATCGACGTAGTGGAACCCAACAAGGGATTGAGCACCCTGGCGGCGGGGTGCTGCTTGTGGTTCACCAACGATCACATGCGCCTGATCAACGCCGATCCGCGCGGGTATGTCGCAGCAGCCGCACGCGAGGACGTGCGCTATGACCTCGTCGTGCTCGACACCCCGGGCCCGACCTACATCCCCGACACGCTGATGACCCGCGAATGGCTGACCGCGGTGCGCGAGATCATGAGCGATGGTGCGGTCCTCGCGGCCA
>CAZHBN010000558.1:0-468 GCA_964530405.1 uncultured Ectothiorhodospiraceae bacterium | reverse complement strand
CCAACACCTGGCAGACAAGCCCACTCTACGCCCACGAATCGGCCACCTACGCCGCCGTGTTCGGTGACTTCTACAACATGCGCTTCGACGACAACCGGCTCGTGATCGCCCGCAAAGGGCCGCTACCCAGCGATTCGGAGGTACAGGCGAACGCCCGCCAGTGGGCCCCGTCCTTCTGGCTCGCCTTTCACACCCACGTCAAGGACCTATTGCCACTGATGGACAGTGATCCGGACTGGCCGCCGGATACCCGGGTGATCTCCGCGAGCGCGCCACCACAGGCGCTGCGCGCGGGCACGGTGAAACGGACATACGCATGGTATGAATCGGTGCTGACACCGCTGGCACGCGCCATACGCAACCACCCCGTCACCGCCGCTCTTCTGGCCATTCTCCTCATCGGCATGAGCATAGCGGCGGCACGCCCACAGACAGTGGCCAAGGAGGGATGAGAACTTGAAGACCGGC
>CAZHBN010000557.1:0-1690 GCA_964530405.1 uncultured Ectothiorhodospiraceae bacterium | reverse complement strand
TCAGCACCAGCACCGACTGCTGGAAGCTGAAGCTCTCCGGCGAGATCGCCCCCAGATTGGCGGCGAAGAATACCCCGCCGATGGCGCCATAGATCGCGCCGATGACGTAGGCAGCGAGCTTCACGCGCACCCGGTTGATCCCCATGGCCTCGGCGGCGTCTTCGTCATGGCGCACGTAGAGCCACGCACGGCCAAGGCGGGAGTGGAGCAACCGGTAGCTGGCGATCACCGCGAGTAACGCGAGACCGACGAAGATGTAGTAGAAGACCAGCGGCCCCGAGAGTTCCCAGCCGAAGAACGACGGTGAGGGAATGCCGGTCAGGCCGCTGGCGCGTCCTGTGATTTCCAGGTTACGCGCGGCGATGCGTACGATCTCGCCGAACCCCAGCGTGACGATGGCGAGGTAGTCGCTGCGCAGTCGCAGGGTCGGCCCGCCGATTATTACCCCCGCGGCCGCCGCGGCAAGCAGTGCGAAGGGGATGGTGAGCCAGAAGTTCATACCGAACTCCTGGGTGAGAATGCCGGTGGTGTAGGCGCCCACCGCGAAGAACGCGGCGTAGCCCAGGTCCAGCAGGCCGGCGAAGCCCACCACCACGTTGAGCCCGAGAGCGAGGACCACGTAGAGCAGGGCGTTGGTCATGATCACGGTGCCGTAGCGCCCGAGCACCGTCGGGGCCACCAGCAGCGTGAGCACGAGCACTGCGTAGAGGGCCCAGCGCCGGCGCGGGTCGTCGAATGCACCATACAGCCGAGCCAGTGGCCGCGGCAGGGGGCGGGCGTTCAGCCGATTGATCGCCATGTCACATCCTCTCCACTTCCGACTGGCCGAGCAGGCCGGTGGGCTTGAACACCAGCACCAGGATCAGCACCGCGAAGGTGAAGACGTCCCGCCACTCACCGCCGATGCCCGGGATCTGGGTGGCGAACGCTTCCAGCAGCCCCAGGATGAGCCCGCCGAGCATGGCGCCGGTGATGCTGCCGATTCCGCCGATCACCGCGGCGGTGAAGGCTTTCAGGCCGATCAGAAAGCCCATGAAGTACCAGATTCGCCCGTACTGCACGCCTGCCATTACACCGGCGGCGGCGGCGAGGGCGGAGCCGGCGAAGAAGGTTACGGCGATGATGCGCTGCACGTTGATGCCCATCAGCCGGCACATGTCCTTGTCCAGCGAGACCGCGCGCATGGCCTTGCCGTACATCGTGCGCGAGACGAAAAGTTCCAGCGCCACCATGAGCACGATGGCCGAGGCCACCAGCACGATCTGGGTGTAGTTCACGTACACCGCCCCGAGGGAAACACCGCCGAAGCCGAGGTCCGTGGTGAAGGCGGTGACCTGGCCGTCGGTGAGGGCGAGGGCACCGTTCTGCAGCACCAGCGAGACTGCGAGCGCGGTGATCAGGATCGACAGCCGCGGCGCCGAGAGCATGGGGCGGTAGGCCACCTGCTCGATGAGCACGCCGATGAAGCCGACCACGATCATGGAGATGAGCATGGCGATGAAGATGCCCGCCCAGCCGGCGCCCACCGCGCCGGAGACCAGCGCGAGCACGCCGAAGCCGACGAACGCGCCGACCATGTAGATGTCGCCGTGGGCGAAGTTGAGCAGCTTGATGACGCCGAAGATCATCGTGTAACCGAGCGCCACCAGCGCGTAAAAGGAGCCCAGCACCAGCCCGTTGATGAGCTGCT
>CAZHBN010000556.1:0-1691 GCA_964530405.1 uncultured Ectothiorhodospiraceae bacterium | reverse complement strand
ACTCGAGCATAGCGGTGCCTGGTACGGCCGGGTCGACTCCCACCGGCGCAACGGCGAGCGCTATCCACTGATCGGCAGCATCACGCGCCTGAGCGACGCTGGCGGCAATACCCGATACCTGTGCTGCTTCGCCGACGTCTCGCGGCTCGATGCCTATGCCGAACAGGTCAACGAGCTCGCCAGCTCCGATGCCCTCACACGGCTGCCCAACCGAGCCTATTTCGCCAGTGAGCTACAGCGCCGCCTCAGCCAAATGAATGCCGATACCGACCGCTGTGCGGTGGTGATGCTCAACCTCAACGATTTCCGCCGCGTCAACGAGTCATTCAGTCATGCGCTGGGCGATGAGGTGTTGGCGCAGATCGCAGGCCGGCTGCGTGACAACCTGCCGGAAGGCACACTGCTCGCCCGCCATACCGGCGACAGCTGTCTGTTGCTGCTCGACGCGCCCACGGATGCAACCGACGCCGCGCTGGTCGCCGAAGAGCTGAAAGCGATACTGGCACCGCCTTTCCGGGTCATCGACACCCGCGTATCGGTCACCGCCAGCATCGGTATCAGCCTCTATCCCACCTGCGGGGCGAGTGCCGACGAGCTACTGCGTAGCGCCGAGGCCGCCGTCGGCGACGCCCGGCGCCACGGCAGGAACAATTACCGCTTCTACACCGAGGCCCTGGGTCGCGAGGCACGGCAGTTCATCGAAGTCTCGGCCGATCTGCGCCAGGCACTGAACGCCGGCCAGCTACGCAATTTCTACCAGCCCATCGTCAAAACGGACGATTTCAGCGTGAGCGCACTGGAAGCCCTGGTGCGCTGGCGCCACCCCTCACGCGTCATGGGCCCCGACGAGTTCCTCCCCATCGCCGAGGAAAGCGGCCTGATGGGCGCAATCGCCGATACCGTACTGGACAACGCCTGCCGGGATATCAAGCGATGGTTCGATGATGAGGCGCTTGGCGATGCCACGGTCGCGATCAACTTCTCCGCCCAGCAGTTCGCGGACCCGCAACTGGCGGAGAGAACGCTCGAGCTGCTGGAGCGCCACGGTGTGCCTCCGACACGGCTCGCCGCGGAGATCACCGAGAGTACGCTCATGCAGAATCACGCCACCGCCGGAGCCACCATTGCGATGCTGCGCGAGGCGGGCATGCGCATCTACATCGACGATTTCGGCACCGGCTACTCATCCCTGAGTTACCTTCGCGACCTCCACGTGGACGGACTCAAGCTCGATCAATCGTTCGTGCAGGGACTGCCCAGACGCAAGGCCGACGACGCCATCACCCGCAGCATCATCGCCATGGCGCGGGCGCTTTCGCTGGTCACCATCGCCGAAGGCGTCGAGACCGCAGCCCAGGCCAGTCACCTGCACGCGCTCGGTTGCGACTTCATGCAGGGCTACTACTTCCACCGCCCTGCACCGCCGAGCGCCATTCATGCGCACTACCACTGCCACGACGACCGATACCAGCCCCGGCTGTCCCAGTGAGCCCCGGCAGTGCCTACGCCGGCAGCGCCAGACGGAAAGTGGTGCCCTGCCCAGGCTCGCTCTCCACGTCGATGCTGCCCCCGTGGCGTTCGATGATGGTATGCACCATCGCCAGCCCGAGCCCCGTGCCTTCGCCGGCGCTGGCGGTGGCGGTGGTATAGAAGGGATCGAAGATGCGGTTCAGCGCGTCCTTGGGTATGCC
>CAZHBN010000555.1:0-1697 GCA_964530405.1 uncultured Ectothiorhodospiraceae bacterium | reverse complement strand
GATCAGGTGCTCTCCCACACCTCCGATCAGCACCCCTGGTTCGCCGAGAGCCGCGCGGACCGCTCCAATCCGAAGGCCGACTGGTACGTGTGGTCCGACGGCAATCCCGACGGTACGCCGCCCAACAACTGGCTGTCGGTCTTCGGCGGTTCCGCCTGGCAGTGGGATACGCGCCGCTGTCAGTTCTACCTGCACAACTTCCTGGCGAGCCAGCCGGACCTCAACTGGCACAACCCCGAGGTCGTCGAAGCCATGCTCGAGAACCTGCGCTTCTGGCTGGAGCGCGGGGTCGACGGGTTCCGCCTGGACGCGATCAACTATGCGTTCCACGATCCGGCGCTTCGCAGCAATGCGCCGCTCGACGACAGTTTCCGGCCGGGGCTCGCGAACCCGGAAAACCCTTACGGTTTCCAGCAGCATGTCTACGACAAGAGCCGGCCGGAGATGATCGGCCTGCTCCAGCGCTTGCGCGCGCTCGCCGACGAATACGGGGCCACCGCGCTGATGGGCGAGATCGGCGACGACAATGGCCGCGAGCGCATGGCCGAGTACACCGGCGGCGGCGACAAGCTGCACATGGCTTACAGTTTCGACCTGCTTACCGAGGCCTCCAGCGCAGCGTTCATCCGTGAAACCGTCGAGGGCGTGGAAGGGATGCTCGGTGACGGCTACGCGTGCTGGTCGGTGGGCAACCACGATACCGAGCGGGTGGCTACGCGCTGGGGCCGCGGTGCCAACCCGGAGGCTGTGGGGCCGCTATACATGGCGCTGGTGCTGTCCCTGCGGGGGGCTGCCTGTGTCTACCAGGGTGACGAGCTGGGGCTGACCGAGGCCGAGCTTGCTTTCGAGGATCTCCAGGATCCCTACGGCATCAACATGTGGCCGCGCTACAAGGGGCGCGACGGTTGCCGTACGCCCATGCCCTGGGAGGCCCGTGCGCCGCAGGCGGGTTTTACCGACGGCACGCCGTGGCTTCCCATTCCCGACGAGCACCGCGAGCGGGCTGTGGACGTGCAACGCGCCCGCAGCGACTCGGCGCTGGAGCGTTGCCGGGCCTTCCTGGCGTTCCGTCGCGCACATCCCGCTCTGGTGGACGGCACCATTCGCTTTCACGACGCCCCGGGCGAGATCCTGCTGTTCGAGCGCGAGTCTGACGATGAGCGGCTGCTCGTGGCGTTCAACCTGGCCGGGGAGCCGGCGGAAATCCGGTTGCCCGACGGGCTCACGGTGACAGCGCTTTCCGGCCACGGCTTCGCCGGCGAAGTCAGTGACGGGCACGTATGCCTGCCTGGCTACCAGGCGCTGTTCGCCCGGTTCTGAGTGCAGCCGCCGAGGAGGGGAGAGACATGGCCGAGGTGTTGCTGGAAGGCATTCGCAAACGTTTCGGGGAGGTGGAGACCATTCACGGGCTCGACCTCACGGTGGATGAGGGTGAGTTCGTCGTGTTCGTCGGCCCGTCCGGCTGTGGCAAGTCCACGCTGCTGCGACTGATCGCCGGCCTCGAGGAGATCACCGAGGGACGGTTGAGCATCGCCGGTCGGACGGTCAACGACGTGCCGCCCGCGGACAGGGGCGTGGCCATGGTCTTCCAGTCCTACGCGCTCTATCCGCACATGAGCGTGTTCGAGAACATGGCGTTCGGGCTCAAGCTCGCGAAGCTCGGCCGGCGCGGCATCGACGAGCGGGTCCGCACCGCC
>CAZHBN010000554.1:0-1700 GCA_964530405.1 uncultured Ectothiorhodospiraceae bacterium | reverse complement strand
CGCGGATGACCTGCTCGGCGACGTCCACGTCCAGATGACCGGTGGCGTAGTAGTCAAGGAAGTACAGCGGTTCGGCGCCGGTAACGATGATATCGTTGGCGCACATGGCGACGAGGTCGATGCCGATGCCCTCGTGGCGCCCCGTCTCGATGGCGAGCTTGAGTTTGGTGCCGACACCGTCGGTGCCGGAGACCAGTACCGGGCGACGGTATCGGTCCACCGGCAGCTCGAACAGACCGCCGAAACCGCCGAGATCGCCGAGCATGCCGGGACGTCGGGTGGCGGTCACGTCGGCGCGAATGCGGTTGACGAGCTCCGCGCCTGCATCGATGTCGACCCCGGCGTCGCGGTAGGTGAGTCCGTCGCTGTGCCTGTCCTCTGCCACGGCAGCCTCCCGAACAAAAACGCACGATAATACCAGCAGGGCGAGGGCAATGGCGGCAGCGTGCACCGGTCGCGGTGTCGTGACCGGGTCGCGGCCGTGGGGATTGCCGGTCGTCGCCCGAGAGCGGCCATGATAACTTACCGGGCGTTGCGCCGCGGGCGGAACGAGCTATGGAGTGCACATGAGGCGAACGGGTGCGGGGCGCCGATGGTTGCGGCAGGGCCTATGCGGTCTGCTGCTGGCCCTGGGAATGGGGGCATCGGTGGCCGCGACGGTAAACGATCAGGTGACCGTGGTCCTGGCGGGCGGCGATGCCGAGGCGCGGGAACAGGCCAAAGCGCAGGCACTCGGGCAGATGCTCCAGCGCCTGGCGGGCCGCCCGCTGCCGGCGGTGAGCCGGGCGCTGGCATCGCGCGTGGACCGCTATGTCACGGCCACGGCAGTTCGGCAGGAACAGGGCCGCGAGTTGTTGGCGGTGAATTTCGATGCCGGTGCGCTGCGCACGCGCCTGGTGGAACGGGGTGAGTCCGTTTGGCTCAGCGAGCGCCCGCCGGTGCTGATCTGGGCCGCGGTGTCCGACAAAGGGGCACGCCGACTCGTTGGGGGGGACGGCGCGCTCGCGCCGGACCTGCGGGGGGCGGCGGCCGCCTATGGTGTGCCGACCCTGCTGCCCGTGCTCGATCTCACCGACCGTGAGGCGGTGCGTTATGCGGACATCGCCGGCGGATTCTCGGACGTTGTCGCCGAGGCGACGAGACGCTACGGCACGCCCCTGGCCCTCATGCTCAGCCTCACCCGGCAGGGGGAGGGCTGGGACGCACGCTGGACGCTCGTTGACGACGGCAGGGCAGTGGCGAGTGGCGATGTAGGCGCGGCGTCGAGCGCCCCGCTGCTGGAGCGCGTCTGGGGCGAGGTGGTGGCGCGCCTGCGCCGCGAGTACGCCGCGCTGCCCGATGCTGGCGCCGTAGGTATCCAGGTGACTGTCAGCGGCCTCGACGACCTCGCGGCGCTCGCTGCCGCGGAGCGGCGTCTCGCCGGTAGCGTCGGCGTCACCGGCGTGCGCCTCGAGGCGCTCGAAGCCGGGCGGGGGCGTTTCCGCGTCGATGCCGAGGTGGGCCCGGCGCGGCTGCAGACCGTGCTCGATCGCGCCCCTCAGTGGCAGCGGGATTCGGCAGCCGCGGCAGGGCTGCATTACCGCTGGCTGGGCGGTGGGGGCAGTCGATGACCGGGCAGGGCGGACAGCGCGGGTGGCGCCAGCTAGCCCTCGACTTCCGCTGGGACGAGTCCGCGGAGCTCGGCGCTTTCGTACCGGGAC
>CAZHBN010000553.1:0-1711 GCA_964530405.1 uncultured Ectothiorhodospiraceae bacterium | reverse complement strand
TGACGCCGAAGTGAATCAGGTTGACGTCCATGGCCTCCACCAGTGGCAGGAGCACGGGTGTGAGGATGATCAGCGCGCTCGCCGTCTCCACGAACACGCCCGTGAGCAGGATCACGGCGGTGATCAGCAGCAGGATCAGCATCGGCTCCCCGGAGATACCGAGAACCCATTCCGCCACCCGGGTCGGTATGTTCCAGTTCGCGAGCGTCCAGCTCAGCACCGCCGAGGTGGCGATGACGAACATGATCATGCCGGTGGTGAGCACCGAGCGGATCATCAGGCGGTAGATGTCGCGCAGGGACAGGTCCCGGTAGACGAAAAGCGAGACCAGCAGCGCATAGTCGACGGCCACCACCGCCGCCTCGCTGGGCGTGAACACGCCCGAGAAAATGCCTCCGAGGATGATCACGGGGGTGAGCAGGCCCCAGAAGGCGTCCCGGAGGGTGCGCAGGATATGCCCGAGCGACAGCGGGCTGCCCTGGGGGTAGTTGCGATCGTAGGCCTGCGCCAGCGCGATGGCCATCAACCCCAGGCCCATGATGATGCCCGGTATGAACCCGTTGAGGAACAGCCGGGCCACGGACTGATCGGCAAGCACCGCGTAGATGATCATGGGCACCGACGGCGGAATCACGACACCGATGGTGCCGCTCGCCGCGATCAGGCTGGCGGCGGGAGCTTGCTCGTAGCCCTTGCGCTTGAGCTCCGGGATCAGCGTCGAGCCCACGGCCGCGGTGGTTGCCGCACCGGAACCGGAAATCGCGGCGAAGAACATGCCGGCGAGCACCGAGACGATGGAAAGCCCGCCCTTGAGAAATCCGAACAGGGCGTCGGCGAACGCCACCAGCTTCTCGCTGATCTTGCCCGAGGCCATGAGATCGCCGGCCAGGATGAAAAACGGCACGGCGATGAGCGCGAAGGAGTCGGTGCCCGCGAACATGCGCTGCACCACCACCATCAGCGGCACGCCGTCGGCGGCGAGTGCGACGACGGCGCCGAGGCCGATGGCGACGGCCACCGGCACCCCGAGCACCAGCATCGCGAAGAACGCCGCGAACAAGAGCGCGCCCATCAGCCGTCTCCCGCTGCAGCACCCGGCGGCTCGTCCCGTCCGACGAGCGCGTCGATGAGATCGACCAGGGCGTACAGGCCCATGACCGCCGCCGAGCCCGGAATCACCGCGTACACCCAGGGCATGGGCACCCGTAGCGACGCGGAGACCTGGAAGCCCTGCAGGGCCATGTATCGCACGCCAACGGCGAGGACGACGACAAAGAACGCAAGCGCCGCGGCATGCGCGAGCACGCGGGCGAGCCGGCGCCCGGGCCGCGGCAACCGGTCCACGAGCACCGTCACCGCGATGTGGCTGCCGCGTTGATAGGCGAGCGTCGCACCGAGGAACGTCGTCCAGACCAGCAGGTAGCGCGCCAGCTCCTCTGACCAGCTGATCGCGTCGAAGGCGACCCGGAAGACGATCTGCAGCGTGGTGACCACGATCATGGCCGCGAGCGCCACGAACGCGGCCGGCCGTATGACCGCGTCCAGGCCGCCTCGCACCGCGTGCAAAAGAGCCAGCATCGGCGTCTCCTCGAAGGACGCTACCGCCCCCGCCCGGGAACGCGGGGTTTTACTGCAGCTGCGCGCGGATACGCTCGAGGTAGGCGCCGAAGCGCTCGCCGTAATCCTCGTAGACCGGCTGCACGGCCTCGCG
>CAZHBN010000552.1:0-1725 GCA_964530405.1 uncultured Ectothiorhodospiraceae bacterium | reverse complement strand
TGACCGTCTGGTACCGCTCGCGGCTCTTGCGCTTGAGGTAGTCCAGCAGCTTGCGACGCTGGTTGACCAGCTTGAGCAGACCACGGCGGGAATGATGATCCTGCTTGTGGGTCGCGAAATGCTGCGTCAGGTGCTCGATGCGCGCGGTCAGCAGCGCGATCTGGACCTCGGGCGAGCCGGTATCACCGTCGGTACGCGCGAAATCCTTGACGATCTCTTGCTTTTTCTCTGCGGTCAGAGACATCGATTACTCCTGGTCATTTCGATGAAGCTTAAAGTCCGATATTGTATCCGTGCCCCCGTGGACGAACAACCTAAACCGCCACGGTGACGGGAATTTTCCGGCCAGGCCCGTCTTTAGCGAACGAGCAGCCGCTTGGGCGCGATGCGCCCGTCGCTCAACACGCTCCCCATGCCGAGAAAACGTTCGCCCTCGCCGAACAGCCGCACCCAGCCAGCCGCAGGCGCCTTCGGCACCCATACCGGCTGACCCTGGCGCAGATAGAACGCCACGTCCGCGGAAAGGTGGACATCGGGCCAGCTCGCGAGAGCGCTCTCCACCGGCGCCAGGTACGCCTCGAGCGCCTCTGCGCCCCCGCTCTCGGCCGCTTCTTCCAGGGCCTGCAGCGGGATCATGGCGTCCGGGTCGCGGTATGGCCCGAGTGCGGTGCGTCGCAGCTCGCTTACGTGAGCACCGGGCCCGAATGCACGACCGATATCCTCCACCAGAGTGCGAACATAGGTGCCCTTGCTGCACGATACCTCGAAGGTCGCCTCGACGCCTGCGACGGTATCGAGCCGCAGCTCGTGAATCGTCACTCGCCGTGGCTTGCGCTCCACCTCCTGGCCCTCACGGGCAAGCTCGTAGAGCCGGCGCCCCTGATGCTTGAGCGCCGAGTACATCGGCGGCACCTGCTCGATCTCACCGGTGAAACGAGGCAGCAGGTCGGCTAGCGCATCCCCATCCAGAACCTCGATGGGCCTGCGCTGGGTCACTTCGCCTTCGGCATCGCCGGTGTCGGTTTCTTCACCGAAGCGCGCGGTGACGCGGTAGCGTTTCGCTGCATCGAGCAGAAATCCACTGACCTTCGTGGCCTCGCCGAAGCACAACGGCAGCAGGCCCGTCGCCAGAGGATCAAGACTGCCCGTATGCCCGGCCTTGCGTGCGTCCAGCAGGCGACGGGCGCGTTGCAGGGCCGCGTTGGAACTCATGCCGGCGGGCTTGTCGAGCAACAGGATACCGTGGACGTTGCGTCCCTTCCGTCTTCCCATAAGCGCCCGCCTCAGTCGTCCTCATGACGCCGGCGGTCTTCGTCGACGGCCTCATCAATGAGCTGCGATACCCGCGCGCCGCGATCGAAGGACTCGTCGTAGCGGAACTGTAGCGCGGGGACCTGCCTCAACCGGATACGACGCGCCAACTGGCTGCGCAGGAACCCCGCGGCATGGTTGAGCGCCTCGACGGCATCCGAGGACTCGTCCGCGCTCGCCCCCAGCACCGTCACCAGGACCTCCGCGTGGGCGAAATCCCGGGTCACGCGCACCTCGGAGACGGTCACCGAGCCGACTCGCGGGTCACGAACCTCGTCGCGTATGAGCTCGGCGAGCTCGCGCTGTATCTGGTCGCCAACCCGCCGGGCGCGGGCAAAATCACGCGCCATGGCTGCCGTCTCCCCGTCGACCGCGCTCAGAGCTCACGCTTGACCTCCACGCGCTCGTAGCACT
>CAZHBN010000551.1:0-1736 GCA_964530405.1 uncultured Ectothiorhodospiraceae bacterium | reverse complement strand
GTGGTCTCAGCAGCAGGCTCCGGCGCCGTTGTCCGGCGCCGGCGCACAGCAGGCGTCCCCGCTTTCCCCTTCGGCCGCCGCGGCGGGGGCACAGCAGGCGGCGGCATCGCCACTGTCTGCGTCACCGCTGCCGTACACCGGGATGCTCTCCAGGCTGTGGAACGTTTCCCAGGCGATGCCCTGCGGGTCCGTCACCCAGTACTTGTCGGATTTCGCATAGCAGCAGGCGGTGCCCATCTCGGATTTCACGCCGGCTTTCATCGGTTCGAGCCGGGCGTGGACCTCGGAGAGCTCGTCATCGGAGTCGACCTGCATGCCCAGATGGTCGAGGCCCGCCCTGGCGCCGCGGGTCGATATGGCGAAGTTCACCCGGGGGTCGTCGAGCATCCACTTCGCATAGTCGGGCTTGAGCACCGTTGGTTCGACGTCGAACAGGCCCGTATAGAACGCGACGCTGTCGTCGAGATTCGACACCGAGACATGCACGTGCAGGCGCTTCATGGTGACTCTCCTTCAGTGGGGGCGCAGGCGAGGGCGGTTGCGGCGGAACACGAATCGCCGCCGCAGCAGTTTTCCGTCAGGAAGCCGATGAGCGTGTTCATCGCGGCGAAGTCGGCGGAGTAGATCACGAACCGGCTGCGCTGCTCGGCGCGCACCAGCCCGGCGTGGCTGAGCTCCTTGAGATGGAACGACAGCGACGACCGGGGCAGGTCCAGGCGGTTGCTGATCTCGCCCGCGGGCAGGCCCTGCGGACCGGCTTCCACCAGCAGGCGGAAGACGGCGAGACGTGACTCGTTGGCGAGTGCGGCAAGGGCGGTTACGGCGGTCTTGTTTTCCATATTTCGACAATAATGGAAACATGGAACATTATCAAGCGCCGCGGCTTGCCCGGCGCTGGCCGCCGACGCGGGGCGAGTGTCCGCCTCGGCGCGGTGAGATCGCGCGGACGCAGCGCATTTGACACGCATCATTGAAACATGGATTTTATTTAAATCTTAACGGCACACGGAGGCAGGGAGCATGCCGCCGACCATTGCGTTCCTGATCACGGTGAGTTTCGTGATCTCCTTCGCCGGGATGCTGGCGCTCGTCTGGGCCATCGCGAACAACCAGTTCAGCCTGAGTCAGGGGGCGGCCCGCACGATTTTCGCCCATGGCGAGGAGGGCCGGGGCGAGGACCCGGCCACACCGACCGCCGAGCCGGGAAGGGGGCGGGTGGAGGCTGATGCCGACGAGCTGGATGCACGGGACGTCGCCGATCGATCCACGCGTGTGCCCGTGCTGACGTTCCTGGGCTCCGCGGTGGTCTGGCTCGTGGTGGGCTCGCTCTATGGCGTGCTGGCGTCACTGAAGATGCACTGGCCGGAGCTGCTGGCGGATACACCCGCGCTGACTTTCGGTCGGGTACGGCCGATGCACCTCAACGCCGTGGCCTACGGGTGGGCGGCCATGGCGGGTATCGGCGTCGCCATCTGGCTGATCCCGAGGCTGTTCAAGACACCGCTGGTGGGTGGGCGTTACGCCACGGTGGGGGCGCTGATCTGGAACGTCGCCATGGCGGCGGGCCTGGTGGCGCTCGGGGCCGGCCATTCGGACGGCATGGAGTGGCTGGAGATCCCCTGGCAGATCGATCTGCTGTTCGTGCTCGGCGGCGCGCTGTGCGCCGTGCCGTTGCTGCTGACGGTGCGCCACCGCCGCGTGGAGCATCTCTACGTGACGAGCTGGTACCTGATGGC
>CAZHBN010000550.1:309-1740 GCA_964530405.1 uncultured Ectothiorhodospiraceae bacterium | reverse complement strand
CACCAGTCCTTCTGGAAGGACGGCCAGAACCAGTTCGCCGGTGACGATTACGCTGGTCTCTCCGAGATGGCTCGGTACTACATCGGCGGCATTATCAAGCATGCCCGTGCCCTGAACGCCTTCACCAACGCGTCGACCAACTCCTACAAGCGTCTGGTGCCGGGTTTCGAGGCGCCGGTGATGCTGGCCTACAGCGCGCGCAACCGTTCTGCGTCCATCCGCATCCCCTACACCGCAAGCCCGAAGGGCAAGCGCATCGAGGCCCGCTTCCCGGACCCGACCGCCAACCCCTACCTGTGCTTCGCGGCGATGCTGATGGCCGGCATCGATGGCATCAAGAACAAGATCCATCCCGGCGATGCTATGGACAAGAACCTCTATGACCTGCCGCCGGAAGAAGGCAAGGCCATCCCGACCGTGGCCGAGAGCCTCGATCAGGCGCTGGAAGCGCTGGATGCCGATCGCAGCTTCCTGACCGAGGGCGGCGTCTTCACCGACGAGACGATCGATGCCTACATCGAGCTCAAGTCCGAGGACATCGAGCGTCTGCGTATGACGACCCACCCGATCGAGTTCGACATGTACTACAGCTGCTGATCGTCGGCGCTGCGGCGCCGCGTTGCAGCGAGAAGGGGCACGCCTGCCGGGCGTGCCCTTTTTTATGCATGAGATGTATACGCTGGAGTTTTTCGTGCGAGGGACTGTGCGCGAGACATTGCCCGAAAGCGTGCGAGGTCGCTGATCTGTCGGGCAGTGCCTAATCTCCAGTTGAAGGGCGGGATGCCCGCTGCCGGGGAAGGGCTCATGGATAGGCCAACAATCGCGATACTGCTGTGGCTTGTAGTGGTGAATCAGGCCATGGGCGGGCAGATCCTCTACCGCACCACCGACGCGCGGGGCCATGTGTTCTTCACCGACGATCCCGCGCGTGGCGGCGAGCCGGTCGAGCTTGCGCCGATCAGTGTGGTGCCGGCGCTGCCGACCTCGTCAACGGCGACTCGTGCAGCATCGAGCGACACCGACGGCGATGCACCCTCCCGGACGTATGACGTCTTCACGATCGCCGCACCCGACGATGACACGACCCTGCCCACAGGATTCGCCGGCAATGTGCGGGTGCGGCTCGAACTGCGGCCGGCGCTGCGTGAAGGGCACGGGCTGCGTCTGCTGCTCGATGGAGACATCGTGAGGCCCGCGGCGCGCGAGCCGGTCATCGAACTCGTCAATCTGGTGCGTGGCGAGCACCGCTTGCAGGCGGAACTGCTCGATGAGCGGGGCCGGGTGTTACGCCGCACGCCCGAGGTGACGCTGCATGTGCAGCGGGCCAGCGTGAACCTGCCGCAGAATCCCAATCGTCCCGCTTCCCGTGGCCAGGACGACCGCTGAGGGTGCATCGATCGGCCAGGATCGTGCATGCACCATAGTAGTGCA
>CAZHBN010000550.1:0-299 GCA_964530405.1 uncultured Ectothiorhodospiraceae bacterium | reverse complement strand
AGGATGGTGCACAGTTCCGGTGCCTGTTGCCCGCCAGCGCCCGTATGCCGGTCGTGCCGAAGTGGCGCGCTTCTTGCACCGGACTTCTCCAGTTGGAAACTTCTACGTGCATCGCGGAATCGTCCATGTATCAACGTTTGATGGAACACCTCACCACTGCCGTCCTCTTGCTGGATGGCGGGCTGCAATTGCAGTGGATGAATCCGGCGGCCGAGGCGATGCTGGAGCTGAGTCGCTCGCGGGTGACCGGCCAGCCCCTGCCGGAACTGGTCGTGGGCGAGGTAGACATCGGCGAGCTG
>CAZHBN010000549.1:0-1757 GCA_964530405.1 uncultured Ectothiorhodospiraceae bacterium | reverse complement strand
TCAGCCGCCTGAAGCGGGAGAAACCGCTACTGCCGCCCGAGCGCTACCGGGACCGGCTGGAGTCGCTGCTGGTGGCGCTGGCGCTCAACCGCCGGGCCTACCGGGAGGTCACAGACCGATGACCGGCCGATCCACCCTACGCGTTTGCCTGACCATCGCCCTCGCGCTGGGGCTCGGCGTGACGACGACGGCCGCCACCGGCGCCGGCATCGCCGCCGCCCGCGAGGCGCTCGACGCCGGCGATGCGCCCAGCGCGGTGCGATTGGCGCGCGCTGTCACCGACAACGAGCCCGGGCGTGCCGCCGCGTGGCGCATCCTGGCCCGCGGGCTCACCACCACTGGTGATTACAGGCAGGCGGCGTCGGCCTACCAGCGGATCGTCGACCTCACCGAGCAGCCCGACCTGCCGGCACAGGTCGCCCTGGCACGCCTGGATGCCCTGCTGGGACGGCCCAAGAGCGCCCGCGAGCGGCTCGAAGATGTCGTCAACGTGGCCCGTTCGCGTGGGGAAACGCTGACACCCGCGGCCGACATTGCCGCTGGCGACGCCTTCCGGCACCTCGCCCGCGGCGAGCCCGACCTCTACCACGCGGCCCTGGGCCACTACGAGCGGGCGATTCGCCGCGCCCCCCACGACCCGCGGGGCCACGTCGCCATCGGCGAGTTGCTGCTCGACCGCTATAACAACACCGAAGCGCTGCAGGCCTTCCGTACCGCCCTGGAACGCGACGACGGCCACCTGCCGGCACTGCTCGGGCTCGCCCGGAGCCAGCGCTTCGACCACTCGCCGGCGGCGGAGCGCACAGTCGCGCTGGTGCTGGACCGCCGGCCGGACCACGTGCCCGCGCACATCCTGCAGGCCCGGCTGTTCCTCGACGGCGGGCGGATCACCGCGGCAGAGAGCCACATCCAGCAGGCGCTCGCGGTGAACCCGCACTCGCCCGAAGCCCGCGCGCTGCTGGCGGCGGTTCATTATCTGCGCGACGACCACGAACGCTTTGGTGAGCAGATCGCCGCCGTCCACAGGGCCACGCCCGGCTATAGCCACCTGTTCGAGACACTTGCCGAAATCGCCGGCCAGAATCGACGCTACCGCGACGCCCTGCGCTTCGCCCGAACCCAGATCGGCCTGGACGGGCAAGCCTGGCGCGGCCATACCCTCGCCGGCGAGAACCTGCTACGCCTCGGTGACATGACCGCCGGCCGCACCAGCCTGGAACGGGCGTTCCGCGGCGATCCCTATGACGTGCGCACGAAGAACACCCTCGATCTCCTGGATCGCCTCTCCGCGTTCGCGACGGTACGTTCCCGGCGTTTCACCCTGGTCGCCGCCCCCGGTGAGGCGGAGGTGCTGGCGCTGCGGCTGCTGCCCATCGCCGAGCAGGCCTATGACGTCTTCGCGCAGCGCTACGGCGTCCGCCCGCAAACGCCCATCCGCGTCGAGGTTTATCCCCGCCACGAGGATTTCTCCGTGCGTACCGTCGGACTGGTGGGCGTGAACATCCTGGGCGTGTGCTTCGGTCCGGTCATCGCACTCAACTCACCTTCCTCCGGCGCCTTTGGACCCTTCAACTGGGCCTCGGCGGTCTGGCACGAAATTGCCCACAGCTTCCACCTGGCAGCCACTGGCGGCCGCATGCCGCGCTGGTTCAGCGAGGGCCTCGCCGTCTACGAAGAACGCACCGCGCGCCCCGGCTGGGGCATGGACGTCACCCCCGACTTCCTGCACGCGTTCCACAGTGGGCGCCTGCCACCGG
>CAZHBN010000548.1:0-1762 GCA_964530405.1 uncultured Ectothiorhodospiraceae bacterium | reverse complement strand
CCAGCGGCACGTCACCGGTATCCGGCGTCCAGTGGAACTCCAGGCCGCTGATGGTCTCATTGGGGGTGTAATGGAGATACGCGGCATCGCTGGAGCGCTGCCAGCTATCGAACGCCGGGATGGTCATCGGGTCCTCGTTGCCGCCCTCGGCGACGACGTTGACCTCACAGAATTTGCGCGCCTCGGCAATGGCCTTCTTGGACCAGTTGCCGGTGTTGACGTAATCCGCCGAGCCGCGACCGCGGAGGAGGTTCATGGGAACGGCCGCGAACTCGCCCATGGCACCGCCCTGGAGAAAGAGCACGCGGTAGTTGTCCGGGATAGCGAGCAATTCACGCAGGTCCGACTCCGCCTCGGAGGCGATCGCCACGAACTCCTTGCCGCGATGGCTCATCTCCATCACGGACATACCCGAACCCCGCCAGTCCAGCAGCTCCTCACGGGCTTCCTGCAGCACTTCCTCCGGCAGCGCAGCCGGGCCGGCACTGAAGTTGTACACTCGCGACATCATTCGCTCCTGCAAGCTTTCGAAGTGAAATCCGGTTCGGGGAAACGCTGAGCACTGCCCGCGCGCCATTACGCTCCATGGCGGGCGCCGGCAGAGCGGCGTTCACGGCGTATAACCGTCGCTCTCCCGCGAGAACGCCAGCGCAGCCCACCGCGCCGCCGTGAAAAGCCATCCAAACCCGGTCGACGCGCCCTGTCGGCGAATGCGCTGACCGGCGATGTGGGCACGGTGGCTGTTCAGCGTTTCCTCAACGGCGGGTCATTCCTCCTCACCGTTGTCGCCATCCAACGCCTCGATGCGCGCCACGCCGGCGAGACTCTCGTCGTCGGCGAGACTGATCAGCTTCACACCCTGGGTGTTGCGCCCCACGCAAGAGATTTCCTCGACCCGGGTACGCACCAGCGTGCCGGCGTTGGTGATGAGCATGATCTCGTCGCCGTCCACCACCTGGGCGGCCCCGACCACACGGCCGTTACGCTCGGAGGTCTGGATCGAGATCACGCCCATGCCGCCGCGGCCGCGCCGTGGATAGTCGGCGACCGCGGTGCGCTTGCCATAACCGTTCTCGGTGGCGGTAAGCACATCACCGTCACCGAGGATGATGAGCTGGATAACCGACTGCCCGGAGTCCAGACGAATGCCCCGCACGCCGGTGGCCGTCCGCCCCATGGGGCGCACCTCGTCTTCGCCGAAGCGGATGGCCTTGCCCGCATCGGTGAGCAGCATGATCTCACGCTCGCCGTCGGTCACGCCCACATTCACCAGATAGTCGTCATCGGCCAGGTTCACGGCGATGATGCCGCTGGAGCGTGGACGGGAGAAATGCGACAACGGCGTCTTCTTGACCGTGCCCGTACGCGTGGCCATGAACACGAAGTGCTCGTCATCGAACTCGCGGATCGGCAGCACCGCGCTGATGCGCTCGTCCTCCTCGAGGGGCAGCAGGTTGACCACCGGTTTGCCGCGGGCATTGCGGCTGCCATGAGGCAGCTCGTAGACCTTCAGCCAGTACACCTTGCCGCGACTGGAGAAGCACAGCAGATGGTCGTGGGTATTGGCGACGAACAGCTGATCGACGAAGTCCTCGTCCTTCATGCGCGTCGCCGCCTTGCCCTTGCCGCCGCGGCGCTGTGCCTGGTAGCTGTCCAGCGGCTGGCTCTTGGCATAACCGCCGTGAGAGAGCGTGACCACCACGTCCTCCGGCGGTATCAGATCCTCGGTGGTGAGATCCACCTGATCGACCAGTATCTCGGT
>CAZHBN010000547.1:0-1767 GCA_964530405.1 uncultured Ectothiorhodospiraceae bacterium | reverse complement strand
GAGCGCCCTGCTCGCCCACGACTGGCCGGGCAATATCCGCGAGCTCAACAATGCCTTGCGGTTCGCCCTGGCCACCTGCGAGTGCGACGAGATCGAGCTCAGTGATCTGCCCGACGATTGCGCGCCGTTACCCGGCCGGGTGGTGGCGCAGCATGATGGTGACTCGCACAGCGCACCACACACGCCCCCTGACGCCCGCTCCGAGCTCCACGAGCTGCTACGCGAGTACCGGTGGAACGTCACCGCCGTCGCCCGGACGCTGGGCGTCTCCCGCCCCACGGTCTACCGGCGCATGCGCAAGCACGGGCTCGTGCCTCCGAACCTCAGGGACGGCTGATGCAGCGGCTACCCCCCGGCCGCCCCATCGAATGTGGACCGCAGGGCGTCCCCGCCCTGCCACGGCCCGGCATCGCCGTCGAGGGATTCCCGCAGGTCGGCGACGGCCTCCGCGCTAACCGCGTCGGCATCGTTGCCCCAGCTACCCCGAATATGGGTCACCACCGCCGCGATCTCCGCGTCGGATAGCTGACCCGCGAAGGCCGGCATATGACCGTCGTAGGTCGTGCCCCGAACCGTCACCGCGCCCTGGAGACCGCGCAGCACGATTGCCGCCGCCATGCGCCCGTCACCCTGTGTCACCCAGTGGCTGTCGGCGAGCGGCGGAAACGTGCCAGTAATGCCTTGCCCCTGCGCCTGGTGGCAGGCCGCACAATTGCCGGCATATACCGACGCCCCGCTGACCGCGCCACCGGTATCGCTGTCGCCGGCGGCAATGGGCGTACGCGCGTCGCCGGCGCCCAGGGGATAGCCCGTGTGCGCGAGCAGATAGTAACAGCCCCACAGAAACAGCCCGGCGATGAGCGCGAACACCGCTTTCGGCACCGGGCGGTCGCCTTCCTCCGGCTCCGGGTTCTCGCGCCGCCGCGCGCGCTCGCGGGATGCGGTCATCGCTCGGCCTCCTTGTCCGCCCGCGGAATGTCGTCAGTGGGGTAGGTACGATCCAGCGCCTTGAGATAGGCGACCAGGTCCAGGGCGCGATCAGTGGCCACCACCGCCCGGCCGCCACCGGGGCCATACCCCTGCGGGAGATTCACCACCCGTTCGTCCGGACCCGGTGAAACCACCTCGTCGAACAGGTACCGGTAGGGTGGCATGATGCTGTCGGGAACCACGGAACGCGGATTGTAGAGGTGGGCCAGATGCCAGTCGGCACTTGGCTGGCGCGCACCGATGTTGAGCAGATCCGGCCCCGTACGCATGGTCCCGAGCAGGTGGGGCTGGTCGTAGGCGTAATCGGCGGGTACCGACGGCCGCCCCCAGCCACGGGCCTGGTCCGCCGACGCGAATGACCCGTCACGAGGCTGCTGACTGTGGCAGTAGACACAGCCTTCACTGATATAGATGGCGCGACCACGCCGTTCGGCGGCGGAATAGCGCTCGAGCTCCGCCGCGGGACCGCTCGCGGTGACCTGAAGGTACGGCATGACCACCAGCAGCAGCATGGAGAACAGCAGAATGACCGCCGCGCCGGCCATGATGGCGAGCGTGTTCTTCATGCCCGGCCCTCCTCGCGTACACGCGCCGGGGCGAACAGCGTCGGCCCGCTAAGCGCCCGCCCCTGGCGCGTCACCGCCAAGAAGAAATGCCCCGCGAACACCAAGTGGCCGAGGGTCATGAGCGTACCGCCGAGCGACCGCGCCTCCAGGTACGGCAGCGTCAGCCGTACCACGTCCATGAACGGCGTGTCGGCATCCAGCATGGCGAGCC
>CAZHBN010000546.1:0-1771 GCA_964530405.1 uncultured Ectothiorhodospiraceae bacterium | reverse complement strand
TATAGACGTAAGTTATTGATTTTTAGATGGCGGATGATCCGATCGTGTTACAACAGGCTCAGCAAGGCCGTTTTGGTACGTCGATTCCGAGCGTGTTGAACAGCTCCAGTTGCTCGGCGTTGGGGTGGGTCACACCCTCGTGGGCACGACCTGCAATGTGCACGGTATGGCGCTGGATCTTGCGCAGGCTGCGCAGCAGCCGCTCCGGCGAGGTATCGCTGCCGGCGGTCTTGAGGCGGTGGCGCAACACGCGATGGAGCACCAGCGCGAGGAAGCAGATCAGGGCATGAGCGCGGATGCGCTCGGGCAGCCGGTGGTAGACCGGGGCGATCTCGATCTCGGATTTCAGCACCCGGAAGCCGCGCTCGATGTCGGCGAGCGCGCGGTAGCGCTCGACGATCTCCTGGGCCGGCAGCTCGTCGAGACTGGTGACCAGTAGCAGCTTGCCGTCCAGGCGCTCGGCGGCCGCCCAGGCGGGCTCATCGATGGTGTAGGCGAAGCGCTCGGAGCCCAGATCGGCTTTGACGATGCTCGACATGCGCCGCTCCAGCACAGCCTTGTGGAAGCGCTTGTAGGCGCTGCGGTCCGAGGAGCGCCGGCCGCGGCCCGGCTGGCCGGCGTCCTGCTTGTCCAGGCGTCGGGCGAGGCGCTCACCCAGGGTGTCGAGGAGTTCGATGCTCTCACGCCGCGCTGCGGTCTGCTCCGCGGCCCGCTCGGCGTTGTGGGCGACCACCAGCCGCCGGTCCTGCCAGGCGGCCTCGGTGACTGCCTCTGTGCCGGTGCGCTCGGCCTCGGCGGCGAGCGGCGGATGAAGATCGGCCATGAGATCCGTGAACTCGCTATAGCGCCGCCCCGGTACCGCCAGGATGTAGTCGACGCGCAGGCCCTGTTGCTGGCCCAGCGCCTCCAGCGTATCGACGTTGTCGAGGCTGAGCAGGCCCCGGTCGGCGACGAGCACCACCCGCTCCAGGCGGAAGCGCTCCAGCAGCCGCTCGATCATCGGCGCCAGCGTCCTCGTCTCCGCGACGTTGCCCTCGAAAACCTCATGGGCAATGGGCAGCCCCTCGGCAGTCTGCACCACGCCGAGGGCGAACTGGCGGTCGATGCCGCCGGTGTCCTTGCTCAGCCCGTAGTCGCGCAGCTCGCCGTCGACGCGGTGCGTGCCGTGCACGCGGATGGTGGTGACATCGTAGAAGATGACGCTGAGCTCGGTGTCGATCAGCGCCCGCAGTTGCTGGGCGACCGCGCGCTCGACGGCCTCATGGCGGTCCATGAGCGTATCCATGGCACGCAGCAGCTGTTCATGATGGATGGCATCGGCGTCGAGCTCAGGCACGCTGGTGTCCTCGCGCAGCCACTCCAGCATCCCCAACTTGCTGCTCGGTGCGGTGAGCCGGTTGAACACCATCGCGCGGATCAATGCCTCGGCGTCGAACTGCCGGCGCGAGGAGCGAAGCGCCCGGCGCAGCGCCTGGGACAGTCCCAGCTCCTGCCAGAGCTGGTGCAGTGCCCACACATCACCAAAGGCGCGGGCGGTGTCGAACCGGGGCGCGTCCGGGACGGACTCGGGGCGGCCGACCGCGCGTTGGAGCCCTTTGATCAGCGCCTCCATATCCTCGGCCTCGAGTTGGTCGATGCGCCCGAGGTTGGCGATGACCTTCTGCTTCGCCTTGCCATTGGCATCGCGGTAGCCCTGGACGAGTTGCAGGTAGCGCCGTGGGCCGGACTTGGTGATGCGCGTGTACATACCACAACACTATACCAACACGAA
>CAZHBN010000545.1:0-1775 GCA_964530405.1 uncultured Ectothiorhodospiraceae bacterium | reverse complement strand
ACAAGCAACGGAGAGTATCGATGGTGACAGCCAGCGACTGGGCGAGCGCCGATCCCGAAACCGCGCTCACCCTGCCAGCCCGTTACTTCTACGACGAAGAGCTCTTCCGACTGGAGCAAGAGCGCATCTTCATGAGCGCGTGGCACCTCATCGGCCACACCAGCGAGCTCAGCGAGCCCGGCGCGTTCATCGTGCGCGATATCTTCGATCAGAGCATCGTCGCCACCCGTGGCCGCGACGGCCGGGTTCACGCGTTCCACAACGTCTGCCAGCACCGCGGCACACGACTGGTGGAGGAAGACCGCGGCGTGCAGAAGGGCGTTTTCCGCTGCCCGTACCACTCCTGGTGCTATAGCCATGATGGGTCACTGCGCTCCGCACCGCGCAGCGATCGGTTGAAGGACTTCGACAAGGCCAACTGGTCGATTCCCACCGTGCGCGTGGAGGAGTTCGGCGGCTTCTACTACTTCAACCTGGACCCGAGCGCGCCGTCCATGCAGGAGCTCTTCCCCGGCGCGGATACGGAGATGCGGCGCGTGTTCCCGCAGCTCGACGAGATGCGCCTGGTCGGGGAGAAGGACTTCGTGGTGCCCGCCAACTGGAAGGTCATCATGGACAACTCCATTGAGGGGTACCATTTCCGCCTTTCGGGCCCGCACCACGTGGACCTCGCCGACCTCATCGACTTCAGCGGCTATACGCTGCGCCAGTACGACCACTGGTGGACCTACATCGGTCCGGCCAACCAGGACGCCACCAAGGCCTATGGCGTACCCCTCGAGCGTGCGCCTCGGGAGGACGACTGCTTCTTCAACATCGGCCTGTGGCCACACAACACCTTCTACACCTTCCCCTTCTCCGAGTGCCTGGGAACATTCCTGATGATCCCCCTGGGCCCGGAGAAGAGCCTTCTGCGCTTCGGGTACTACAGCGCTCACGAGACGCTGCCCGAGGTCACCCAGGCGTGCATGCGCTGGATGAACGAGGACCTCGGCCCAGAGGACATCGAGCTCAACGTCGCCGTGCAGAGAGGGCTGCGCTCCCGTGGCTACGACCAGGGCCGCTACATGATCGACGCCGAGCGCAGCAACGAGAGCGAGCACCTGGTACACCACTTCCACACCCTCGTGCACGGGCACATCCACGGGAACACGGGCGCCTGACGCCCGCCCCGGCCGAGGAGGCACAACCATGCGCTTCGCCAACCAGCGTGTACTCGTCACCGGCGGCACCGGTGGCATCGGCGCCGCCACGGTGGCCCGATTCGCCGAAGAAGGCGCCCGCGTCGCCGTTGGCGCCCGCAGCCGGGAACGCTTCGAGATATTGTCTGCCAAGCTGGGCCGCGACGACCTGGTTCCGGCCATCGGCCCCGTGGGCACGCAGGGCGAGTGCTCACGGGTGGTGGAGCAGGCAGTCGCAGGCCTCGGCGGACTGGATGTCCTCGTCAACGCTGCCGGCGTGTTCGAAGAGGTATCCGTCGCCGAGGTCACCCAGGACCACTGGGACCGCCACATGGGTGTAAACGTGGGCGGCACGTTCTTCGCCATCCAGGCGGCCCTGCCGGCATTGCGGGAGAGCAGTGGCAACGCTGTGAACATCGCCTCCGATGCCGGGCTCATCGGCTACCCGCTGGGCGCGGCCTACTCCGCGGCCAAGGGAGCGGTAGTGAACCTGACACGCACACTCGCGCTGGAGCTGGCGCCGGATATCCGCGTCAATTGCGTCTGCCCCGGCAACGTCAACACCGACATGATCGCCCGCGCCGCCGGAGCGGC
>CAZHBN010000544.1:0-1785 GCA_964530405.1 uncultured Ectothiorhodospiraceae bacterium | reverse complement strand
GCACCTGCGGATCGACCCGGTGCAGGTAGTAGAGGTCGATGTGGTCCACCCCCAGACGCTGGAGCGAAGCGTCACAGGCCTGGTGGACGTACTCCGGCCGGCCGTCGACCATGCGCTCCGGATCACGGCCCAGGGCGTAATCGTAGGCGATGCCGAACTTCGTGGCCAGGGTAACCTGGTCACGGCGGCCACGAATGGCGCGGCCCACCAGCCGCTCGTTGGTTTCGGGGCCGTACATGTCGGCCGTGTCCAGGAACGTGACGCCGAGATCGAGGGCCCGGTGAATGGCCGCGACACTGAGTTCCTCGTCGGCGGATCCATAGGCGAAGGACATGCCCATACAGCCCAGACCGATCGAGGACACCGTCAGACCACTGCGGCCGAGCTCGCGCGTGTAGCGTGCAGTCATGGATAGCCTCCTGCCTGTCGTGCGGAAGTGAAGTCGGAATCAGGGGGGAGTCGGGCCGCGGGAAACGATGCGTATCGCCGTGCCGGCCCGGCAACCGGCACCAAGGTTAGGCGCGGAGCCCCAATGCGCGTTAGGTGGAAGCTGCGGGATTTTTGCCTGATCCTGCGCATTCACGTCTTAGTTGTGGTGTACGCACCCGCGCTGCTGAATAATCCTGCCGTCACGGACAGCGGCCCGGAGCAGGAGAACGACGTGTCGACAGCACCGCGCGATGAGCCACTGGCCCGATTGCTCGAACCGCTCGCAACGTCGGAGGGTGCAAATACCTCGTCGTATCGGTGCCCCTGCCCATGGAAGGGGAAGTCGTGGCGGCGAGCCCGGAACGCCCCTTCCTGGCCCTGCGTCTGCATCTCGACGCGGCCACGCTCGGCGATCTGCTGCTCGATGCCGGCGATGAGCCCGTGCGGCGCAACCACGGCAACACCCCACGGGGTGTCTATGCGTCACCGCTAGACGAGACACTGCACGACGCCGTCTGCCGCCTGGTCGCCGCGGTCGGCGATCCCACGGACCGCAAGGTGCTGGCCCCGATGGCCGAGCGCGAGGTGCTGTACCGGCTGCTCATGGGCGAGCAAGGAGACCGCTTGCGCGAGATCGCGCTTCGGGGCAGCCACGCCCATCGCATCGCCGGGGTCGTGCGCTTTCTCCAGGCGAATTACGATCAACCGCTGGATATCGCCACCATCGCGCAAGCGGCGAACATGAGCCCCTCGACGCTGCACCACACGTTCAAGGCCGTGACGGCGTCTTCGCCACTGCAGTACCTCAAGAAGATACGCCTGCACCAGGCCCGCCTGCTGATGCTTCACGACGGCATGGGTGCCGGTATCGCCGCGCACCGGGTGGGCTATGGCAGCGAGTTCCAGTTCAGCCGCGAATACCGGCGCCTGTTCGGCGCGCCGCCGATGCGGGATGTGGCGAGCCTGCGCGCGGAGACCCTGGATCAGGCGTGACGGGGAGTACCCAGGCCCGCGACTGTTCGGGGGAGGCGCGTCAGGCGTGCTTACCGACCACGCCGTCGCGGCGGGAGCGCTGGAATGGGCGCATGATCAGGTCGATGCCCGCGAACAGCACCTCGAAGAGCACCGGGTTCCGGGGTTCCAGCACCAGCGCGTCACCTTCCCGCCGTGCCTGCACCGCGCTCTCGGACCGGAAGCGGTCGAACATCTGGCAGAGCTCTTCGGCACGTTCACTATCGGCGAGGTCGATTCGGATCTCGGACGACATGGGTCGCTCCCTTGGCGGCGATGTATGTTGCGTCGCAATATACCGAATTCGCGCGCCTCGAAGGGTGACGTTGCGGCACAGGTATTGTG
>CAZHBN010000543.1:0-1790 GCA_964530405.1 uncultured Ectothiorhodospiraceae bacterium | reverse complement strand
GTTACCCTCCGACGCCTGACTCGACATCGGCAGGGAGCCACGAATGCGACGGATCGCAGCGTTTGTTCTTTCACTCCTGACGCTCATCGGCGGTCATTGTCTCAATCGCCGCTGGGATCGCGCCCTTTTCTTCGCCGCCACCGGCCTCGCCATCCCGATCATGCCGTGGATCGCGTTCTGGGTGATGCTACTGGTAGGCGGGCGGATCGGTTTCGGCGCCTTCGATGGCAATGGATACCCGGACACCATCGGCGTGATCGTGCTCGCGCTGATCAGCGCCGTGATCGCGGCAAGGGATGCGGGCCGGCCCGCTACAATGCCACGCAACAGCGCCATGGGGGCGCTCGCGGGCGTCGTGCTGAGCGTGGTCCTCCCGGTGTGGGTCGGTAGCTACATCTATTCGCTCTGGGCCGCACCCAGCTACGAAGCGTCGTCCGTTACCGAGACAGAAACCGCTATTGCCGAGCAAGAGGCCGCCAAAACGGTCGACGCCAGCATTTTCCCGGACATTGCCTCCGGCAACGGGTTTCGTCACCGGGTACACTTGGGCGGCGACTGGTCGTTGGAGGCGAACGAGCCACCACCCCACGGAATGGCGCACATCGTAGGCACAGTCACCTACCAGGGCGAGCCGGCGTCAGGTGTGGTGCTCGATGTCACCCTGGACGGGCGTTACCGGGCCCGCGATTTGCGGACCGATGAACAGGGCCGGTTCGCGCTATCCGTGCCAGCGGGAGCACACCAACTCAACACGATTGTCATCCGGCGATGGAGCGGGAAACCCAAGGACGGGCGCTTCGTCGTCATATCGGGGCGCGAGCCCCGCTACGACGTGCCCTATCACGGCACCCACGGGATGCCCGGCGAACCACTGACGGTCGAGGCAACGACTCAGCAAACCGAACCCGTGGTTCACCTCCGCATTCAACCGGCACTGACACCCGAGTGGCCACCCCGCGACGGCCAACCACCGAAGGCTGACGATACCGACCATATCCGGTGGTCACCTGCCGAGGACGCATCACGCTATCTCGTGCGTTTCAGCGAGGTCAGAATCAAAGGGAACAGGCAGGGCTCGACACCTGTTGCCTACTATCCAGTGGACAACGGCACTGAGCTGCCACTGGCACGGGTCGGCACGGCCCCCGACGCGAACGCGAACAACCGTTACAAAGTGGAAATATACGCCTTCGACGAACAGGATCGCCTGATCACCCAGACGGCCGACTCCTTTGCGTTCGACGAACACAATTTCGTATTGGATGGCAAAACCCTAGTGGAAGAACGAAGGTCCCTATCGAACCGACTCGAGCACGACGCCGAGTACTGGGAGGGATTGCACGACAACCGCAAGCGCCTCGACGCGGCGGAAACCCTCATCGAGGAATCGCTCTTCGACACGGCGACGGTGCTGCTCGACCGGGTGGACCCGCAATACGGGGCAGCTGGTGAAGCCGCCCGCATGCGAGGCTATCTTCACGCGAGCCAGGGACAGTGCGAACAAGCCGAGCACTGGTTCGCACAGGCGAAACGCGCCGATCCGGAAATCTGCATTTCCTCGTGCTACCGCGCGAAGTGCCCCGTCGAGGAGCCGGACGCGTGAAAGGCGCCGGTCGTGCCCGTGCGCATCAGCGGGCAACGACCGACTGCTCAGGCAAGCGCCGCCGAGGCGTAAACGCCGATCAACGACACGGCCCCGCCAACCAGCGCGATAAACGTCAGGGCCATGCCGAATACGCGAAAGCGGTAGTTCTCGTCAGTCCGGCTCACGCCATAGGCATGGACGAGGC
>CAZHBN010000542.1:0-1795 GCA_964530405.1 uncultured Ectothiorhodospiraceae bacterium | reverse complement strand
TCAGCCAGACGACCAACGGTACCACGAACACCTGGTAGACCAGCACGAGGATCAGCCGATTGTTGATCATGCCGAGCTGGGAAGCCACCAGGTAGAACGGGATCAGTATCACGACGGGCACCAGCATCCAGTTGGTGACGTACCAGAACCAGATGTGCTTGCGTGCACGGAAACGGTAGCGCGACAGCCCGTAGGCCGCAGGCGCACCGACCAGAAGTCCGAGGCCCACCGAAGCGCCCGTGACCAGTACCGAATTCCACAGGGCCTGCAGGATCGGGGATTCATGGATCGCCTGGCCGTAGCCCTCGAAGGTGGGCACCCAGGTCCACACAGGCGGAATGCTGAACAGTTGATCCTCGGTCTTCAGCGACGCCGCCGCCATCCAGTAGAGCGGAAAGAGGATCACCAGCAGCGCCAGCAGGATTCCCAGGGCATGCAATACACGAAAGAGCAGTGATCTTGGCATCGGGGGCTCACTCCGCCTCGCTGTAGAAGGCCTTGATGTAGATCTGCGCGAGCACGATGGAGATGATCAGCATCAGGATCGACTGTGCCGAGGCGAGCCCGATATCGAACCCGCGGAAGGCGGTGCGTTCGATCTGCAGCATCGCCGTCTGCGTGGCCGACCCCGGCCCGCCCTTCTGGATCGCGTAGATCATGCCGAACTGCTTCATCACGAACGCCGTCTGGAAGACCAGCGCCGCGGTGATGCCAGGCCAGAGAAAGGGCAGCTGCACCTTGCGGAATCGCGGCCACCAGCGCTCGGTCTCCAGCAGGGCCGCCTCCTCGATCTCGCCGGGGACGGTGGCGAGACTCGCCGAGAGCACCAGCGCCACGAACGGCGTCCACTGCCAGATCTGGGCAATGCACACGGTGACGTAGGCCATCGTCGGGTCACCCAGCCAGTCGACGTTGGCCAGACCGACCTGGGCGAGAAAATGGTTGATCACCCCGAGCTGGTTATCGAAGAGCAGCTGCACCAGCAACCCCACCACCGCGGGGGTAATGGCGATGGGCACCACCAGCGCCACCTGCAGGATAGTGCGAAGGACGCGGTTCTCCTGAACGTTGAGCGCCAGGGCGATGGCGAGACCGAGCACGAGCTCCACCGGCAGGGTGATCACCAGCAGCAACAATGTCCGCCCCACCGACGCCCGGAACGCCTCCGAAGTGATAGCGTTGGCGAAGTTGTCGAGGCCGGTGAACGTGGGGGCGCCCATGCCCAGCGTCCAGTTGTGCAGCGACATGTAGCCGGTGTAGACCACCGGGTAGAGGCCCACCGCCAGTAGCAGGATGAGCGAGGGCGCGATGAACAGCCACGGCTCGGCGCGTTCGAGCCGGGACGCGACGTCCGCCCCCTCTTCCTGCGCTGCCGTGGCCGCGACAGCCTGGCTGTCGAATCGACTCGCCATAGTGTTCCCTCTCCTCCGCATCGGCCGCCGCGCAGGCGGTCCTCCGGGACCGGCACCGGGTCACGGACCCGGCGCCGGTCGTTACGGGCTCAGTCCAGCGTGACAGTGCGCGGCTGGTTGGCAGTCTCCCAGCACTGCGCGGACTCCATGTACTCGGTGAGCTCGGCGTCCATCTTCGTAAGGCCTTCCTCGAGCTCGATGTCACCGAGCTGAATCCGTGTTCCCCAATCGGAGACGATCTCCGAGAACTTGGGATAACAGCGCAGCTGCGGGCGCCAGTCCGGCACGGTCGCGTTCTCCCAGGTCTCCACCATGGGCGCGAGATGCGGGAACTGCTCCTGGATCTCCGGGTCGGTGTCGACGCTGCGCCGGGCGACGACCGC
>CAZHBN010000541.1:0-1804 GCA_964530405.1 uncultured Ectothiorhodospiraceae bacterium | reverse complement strand
GTAGCCGGGCTACATAAGCGGCGAGCAACGCAGCCCCATCGGCGCACAGACCGGCTGACGCATGACAATACCTCTGAGAAGATTAGTAAGTTCGAAGCTGAACGAGCACGGCTACTGCCGCTTGAAACCTGGCACTTGCAGCTTTCAACTCGCGACCTCGACCGTCATCCCAGTTGTTCGGCCGGTGCCGCCACCGTAGCCGACGTTTCCATGTCGATGCCGTGCCAGCGGCAGTAGGCCGTGTACATCTCCCTCAGCCATTCGTGCGTCTCGGCGACGGCATTGAACGTGTAGACGTGGAAGCCGGCGAGCCCGGAAACCGGGTCATCCGCCGCCGGCACCAGCGGCCAGATCAGATCGTCGGCGCGGTAGACACTGGCGTGCATGAGCCGTCCCACGAGACCATGCTGGCGCCGCAGTACGCGCGTCGACGGCCCCAGCCCCAGGCGCATCGCAAGCGTGAGCATCCTCTTGCGATCCAGCACACCGGGCAACCCGGCATAGACGGGCAGCCTGAACCCGCGCTCGCGCTGCCCGCGCAGCCACGCGAGCAACGGCTCGGCCTCGAAGCACAGCTGGGTGACCGCATAGTCGGCGATCTCCGCCTTCGCGGCCAACGCCGCATCGAGGCGGGCCTCGTCGAGACTGTGGTGCCCCTCGGGATAGACCGGAATACCCAGCCGGCGGGGACGCGGAGCCATCTCCGAGATAGCTTCGATCAGCTCGACACCGCCGGCAAACACACCCACGGACTGCTGGGTATCCCCGCCCACCACGAAACAGTCGCCGATTCCGGACGCGGCGATACGGTCCAGAATGCCCTGCAGGTGCGAACGGTCACGCACCAGCCGCGCGGCCACGTGGGGCACGGCGTGGAAGCCGTCGGCAGCGAGCGCCTCGGCCGCCTCGAGGGTACGTTCGATGCCGTGACGCGGCGAGCAGGTCACCGTCACCGTGGCCCCGCGCGGCAGGGCCTGCGCCTGCTCGCGCACGCCCCGCAGCGGGATCAGCTCGTAGCGGGGCGCGGCGAGGGCATGACAGCCCTCGCCCGCCACCGTCGCCGTCTGGCGATCCGCCTCGCTCATCCCTTCGGCGTCTCCTTGCGCGGGTCATGGAATGGCTTGGGCACAACCACTGCGTCCTGCACACCGGTGTTCGCCTCGATGCGCAGCTCGGTGCCGAGCGCGGCGTGCTCGATGGGCACCATGGCGTAACCGATGTTCTTCTCGAGCCGCGGCGAGTGCGTCGCCGAAGTGACCTTGCCGATGCGCTCGCCGGCGGTGTCGTACACCGGGAAAACGTCGATCATGCTGCCGTCGGTGAAGTGCCCCACGCTCGGACCGTCGATTTCCACGCCCACGAGCTTGCGGCTGACGCCCTCGCGCTTGACCCGCTCCAACGCCGTCCGGCCGATGAAGTCGTCGTCCCCGCGCAGGTCCACCATCCAGTCGTAACCCATGCCCACCTCGAAGGGGTTGGTGTCGTACCAGATGTCGCAGCCGAAGGCGAGGATGCCCCCCTCGATGCGGCGGATGTGGCAGGGACCGATCACCTGCATGTCGTGGGGCCGGCCGGCCTCGAAGACCCGCTGCCAGAGTGCCTCGCCATGCTTGCTGGCCTCGCGCAGGTAGATCTCGTAACCGATCTCCCCGGAGTAGCCGGTGCGCGAGATCACCACCGACATGCCGTCGAGCTCGGCCTCCATCAGGTGGTAGTAGGGCATGCCCAGCACCGCCTCGCCGAACAGGTCCACCATCACCGCCTTGGCCCTGGGGCCCTGCACCTGCACCGGCGCCACGTCCAC
>CAZHBN010000540.1:0-1804 GCA_964530405.1 uncultured Ectothiorhodospiraceae bacterium | reverse complement strand
GCTTCCCGCCATGGCAGCAGATTGATCTTGGTGCTCATATCAGTCGAAGCTCCGCATCGCCAGGCCACAGGCGATTAGCATCGCGGGGGCGTCCTCGTTGAGCTCTTCGGCCCGGACACGCGAGGCCGTCGCCATTTCCGCGCAGGGGTTGGCGATACGTGTCGGTATGCCGGCGGCCTCTTCGATCTCGGCGGCCGCACCGGGGACGTTCGCGCAGCCACCGGCGAGGAGCACGGCATCGACGCCGCTGTGCTGCCCGGCGCCATAGAAGAACTGCAGTGACCGGGCGACCTGTTGGGCCATGGCCTCGCGGAACGGTGCCAAGACTTCGGGTTCATAGTCGTCCGGCAGCCCGCCACGGCGCTTTGCACGCCCGGCTTCTTCCCAGCTCATGCCGTAGCGGCGCATGATCTCCTCGGTGAGCTGGCGCCCGCCGAAGACCTGGTCGCGTGTGTAGCCGATGCGGTCGTTTTCGAGGACCGTGAGCGTGGACATCGTCGCGCCGATATCCATCACGGCGATGACCTTGTCTTCCCCGTTCCCGCGCTGCGGTGCCATGAGGTCGCAGGCGTGCTCGACGGCGAAGCTCTCGACATCGACGATCCGCGGCTTGATGCCGGCCGCCTCGAGCACGTCGACGCGTAACTCCACGTTCTCGCTGCGTGAGGCTACCAGCAGCACGTCGATCTCGTCGCCGTTGCCGTGACGAGCAGGGCCCAGTACCTGGAAATCGAGGTTGACTTCGGAAAGCGGGAAGGGGACGTACTGCTCGGCCTGGAGCCCGACCTGGGCTTCGATGTCGCTTTCGCTGAGGCCACCGGACAGGGTCAGGACTCGGCTGATGGCGGACGAACCCGGGACGGCCACCGCGGCTTCGCGCAGCTTCGTGCGCGAACGCTTGATTGCGCTCTGAAGCGCCTTGGTGACGGCGTCCATGTCGGTGATGTTCTTCTCCACCACCGCGTTCTGCGGTAGGGGTTCCACCGCATAGCTTTCGACGCGATAGCGGCCGCCCTGCCGACCCAGCTCGACGACCTTGACTGCGGTCGAGCTGATGTCCACCCCCAGCAGTGGCGCTGCCTTCTTCCTGAAGAGTGCCACGGTTTTTCCTTGTTGATTTATCATTTAGAAGAAGTTTATCCGGACGTCATTCAACCCTAGGGCACCGGCAAGATCAAGCCGTGATCGGCTAGCTTGTGAACCAGTGGTCGCTTGCCCGCTTCGGCGACGGGCGCGCCCATGCCGATGGTATACTGCCGGGCCGTTGCCGCGGGCTTGTCCTTGCCACCGATCGACGTGGACTTATGAAACGATTGTTGCGCGCGCTGGTGTACGGCCTCGCATCGCTTGCCGCCCTGGGCTTCGTGGCGGTGCTGGCGCTGGCACTGGGCTATTATCTTCTCGCACCGGGGTTGCCGCCCGTCGAGCGGCTGCGTGAGGTCGATTTCCAGGAGCCGCTGCGCGTGTATACCCGCGAGGGTCGGCTTGTCGCCGAGTTCGGGAGCCAGCGCCGGATTCCGCTTCACTACGAGCAGTTCCCCGGGCGCGTGGTGGAAGCTTTCATGGCCGCCGAGGACCAGCGTTTCTTCGAGCACCCGGGGGTCGATTACCAGGGCCTGATGCGGGCGGTGTGGTACCTCGTGCGTACCGGCGAGAAGGGGCCGGGCGGCAGCACCATCACGATGCAGGTGGCAAGGAATTTCTTCCTTTCCCCCGAGCAGACGTACATCCGCAAGGCGAGGGAGATCCTGCTCGCCCTGGAGATAGAGCGATTGCTCTCCAAGGAGGAGATCATGGAGCTCTA
>CAZHBN010000539.1:0-1809 GCA_964530405.1 uncultured Ectothiorhodospiraceae bacterium | reverse complement strand
CAACACTACCCGCCGCAGCATCAGCGCCCGTGACATGCCACACGCCCGCGCTGCTTCGATCTCCCCCCGCGGCGTGTTGGCGATCGCACCGCGCAGTATCTCTGTGGTGTAGGCGGCGGTGTTGAGCGTGAAGGCGATGAGCGCGCACCAATACGGCTGGCTGAGCACCGGCCCCCAGAGCGGGGTCCCGCGGACCCATTCGAATTGCCCGAGACCGTAGTAGATCATGAACAGCTGCACCAGCAACGGCGTGCCGCGAAAGCAGTAGCTGAACAGGAACACGGCACCACGCATGAGGCGATTGCGGCCGTTGGCGATGAGCGCGAACGGCACGGCGAGCGCGAGACCGGCGACCAGCGCGAGGCCCACGAGCTGGCCGGTCACCAGCAGGCCCTGAGCGAACACCCCGGCGTTGTCCACGATGATGGACGTATCCATGACCTCAGACCTCCTGCGCCTCGAACCCGGCGCTGTAGCGCCGCTCGATCCAGCGCAGCAGCAGCATGGAAACCGTCGTGAAGGCGAGGAAGGCCAGCGCCACGGCGGTGTAGAAGGTGAACGGCAGCCGTGTCGCACTCGCAGCGAGCCCGGCCTTGTGCACCAGGTCATCGAGACCGATCACCGAGACCAGTGCGGTGGTCTTGAGCAGCACCAGCCAGTTATTGCCGAAGCCGGGCAGCGCGTGACGCACCATCTGTGGCAACAGAATGCGCGCGAAAACCTGCCAGGCACTCATCCCGTAGGCATGCCCTGCCTCCAGCTGTCCGGCAGGCACCGCCATCACTGCGCCGCGAAACGTCTCGGCCATGTACGCGCCATAGATGAACCCGATGCCGACGATGCCGGCGATCAGGGCGCTGACGTCGATATAGCCCTGATAGCCGACAGCGGCGGCGAGATCGTTGACCAGACGCTGACCACCGAAGTAGATCAGGAACATGAGGACGAGATCCGGGATGGAGCGGATCACGGTGGTATAGACGGTGGCCGCCCAGCGCAGCGGCCGGCGGCCATAGAGCTTGGCGAGGGCGGTCACCATTCCCAGTGCGCAGGCAAGCGCCAGCGAGAGCAGGGCCACCTGCACGGTGAGCCACGCCCCCTCGATCAGACTCGGGCCGTACCCCTGAAGATCCAGCATGGAAAGCCCCCGTTCGCGTCGGTCGGCGCGAATCGCCTATTCGCCATAGACGTCGAAGTCGAAATACTCGTTCTGGATACGCTCGTAGGTACCGTCGGCGCGGATCCCCGCAATCGCATCGTTGAGCATGCGCCGCAGGTCATCGTCGGTCTTGCGCACGGCTATGCCGATGCCTTCGCCCAGCCAGCGCTCGTCGGTGACATCCGGACCGAAGAACTCGCAGCACTTCCCCGCTTGCGAATCGAGAAAATCCTGCAACGGCACCATGTCGGCGAACAGGAGGTCGAGCCTGCCGGTACTCATGTCCAGAAATGCGTCCTCCTGGCTGGTGTAACGGCGCACGTTGACCTGATCGCCGTAATTGTCGGTGACGTAGCGATCTCCGATGCTCGCCCGCTGCACCCCCACGGTCTTGCCGGCGAGACTCTCGGCGGTGGCGGTAATGTTCGTGCCCTTGTGCCGCACCCATTTGGCCGGGGTCTGGTAGTACTTGTCGGTGAAGGCAACCTTTTTCCGGCGTTCTTCGGTGATGGACATGGAGGCGATGATGGCGTCGTACTTGCGCACCAGAAGACCGGGAATTATGCCGCTCCAGCTTTGCTGCACCAGAGTGCATTCCACCGCCATCTCATTGCACAGCGCGTCGGCTATATCGATATCGAAGCCCTGCA
>CAZHBN010000538.1:0-1813 GCA_964530405.1 uncultured Ectothiorhodospiraceae bacterium | reverse complement strand
ACCGCCAGCGCCGGGTTCTTCTCCGCGCCGAACTGAAACGGTGTGTCGCTCTGGGCGATCTCGCGCATGGGCACGCGGATGTCCGGCCGGGAGCCTTCGACGTAGATCTTGCGGGAGCCGGGGAATGGTCGGGTGACTTCCTGATTCAGCACGGCCGCCGCCTGGCGGACGTCCTTCTCACTTGCGCTCATGTTCAGTCGCCTCGTTCGCTTGCGTGAAGGGGCGACGAAATGGGGGTGCGCGCATTGTCCAGAGAGCGTGAAGCTTCCCTACGCCGGTGCTAGCCGGGTCAGGTTCCAAGGGACTCTCTCAGCCCGGACCGCCGGTCCGGGCACCCCCGCTTCGTCAGCGTTGTCGCCGCAGCCCTTAGCGGGTGCGGCAGGTTGCAGCATAGGTGGGGCGGTAGGCGGGGTCAAATGTGGCGCAGCCCCTGCCCGTGGCCGCACGGCGGCATCGGCCGGTTTATCGTTACAAAAATGGAAACTATTTCCATAATGTTGACATGGTGGCGCGCGTGAGCTAGCTTTCCATTCAACAGAAACCCGTTCCGAATTTTTATGGGAGGAGCGTGCCGTGGCCAAGATGACTGCTGCCGAAGCAGCTGTGTGGGTGCTCAAGAAGGAGGGTGTGGATGCCGCCTTCGGGGTGCCGGGTGCTGCCATCAACCCGTTCTATGCCGCGATGCGCAAGATCGGTGGCATCGATCACGTGCTCGCCCGCCATGTGGAAGGGGCTTCCCACATGGCCGAGGGTTACACGCGTACCAGCCCCGGAAACGTGGGTGTGTGCATCGGTACCTCCGGCCCCGCCGGCACTGACATGATCACTGGCTTGTACTCCGCTTCCGGTGACTCCATCCCGATCCTGTGCATCACCGGACAGGCGCCGACCTCGCAGCTGCACAAGGAGTCGTTCCAGGCCGTGGACATCGAGTCCGTGGCCAAGCCGGTGACCAAGTGGGCGAAGACGGTGCTCGAGCCGGCGCAGGTGCCGCGGGCCATCCAGCAGGCCTTCCACGTGATGCGCTCCGGGCGTCCGGGGCCGGTGCTGGTGGATCTGCCGCTCAACGTGCAGATGGCCGAGATCGAGTTCGATCCGGACACCTACGAGCCGCTGCCGGTCTACAAGCCCTCCGCCACCCGTGCCCAGGTGGAAAAGGCGTTGGAGATGATGAACGCTGCCGAGCGGCCGCTTCTGGTCGCCGGTGGTGGCGTGATCAACGCCGACGCCTCCGAGCTGCTGCAGGAGTTCGCCGAGCTCACCGGTACGCCGGTCATCCCGACGCTCATGGGCTGGGGCGCCATTGCCGATGACCATCCGTTGATGGCGGGCATGGTGGGTCTGCAGACGGCCCACCGCTACGGTAACGCGACGCTGCTCGAGTCCGACTTCGTGATGGGCATCGGCAATCGCTGGGCGAACCGTCACACCGGCGGCATCGACACTTACACCGAGGGCCGTACCTTCGTGCACGTGGATATCGAGCCCACCCAGCTCGGGCGCGTGTTCGGGCCGGACTATGGCATCGTCTCCGACGCCAGGGCGGCGTTGGAGCTCTTCGTCGAGGTGGCACGCGAGTGGCAGGCCGCCGGCAAGCTCGCCGACCGTAGTGAGTGGGCGGGTAGCTGCCGCCAGCGCAAGCGCACCATGCTGCGCAAGACCCACTTCGACAACAAGCCGGTGAAGCCGCAGCGTGTCTACGAAGAGATGAACCACGCGTTTGGCCCGGAAACCCGGTACGTGAGCACCATCGGGCTATCGCAGATCGCCGGCGCCCAGTTCCTGCACGTCTACAAGCCGCGCCACTGGATCA
>CAZHBN010000537.1:0-1813 GCA_964530405.1 uncultured Ectothiorhodospiraceae bacterium | reverse complement strand
GCCGCGCGTTTTCTCGAACGCAAGCGCGTGCCCGCGCTCTACCGCGTGCACGAACGGCCCAATGCCGAGCGCCTGGACAACCTCAGGCAGTTCCTCTCTCAGACCGGCCTGCGACTGGAGGGCGGTGACAAGCCCAGCCCGAAGGACTACGCGCGGCTGATGCAGCGGGTGCACAAGCGCCCGGACCGTCACCTCATCGAGACTGTGCTGCTCCGCTCGATGATGGCTGCCGACTATCGCCCCGGCAATGACGGTCACTTCGGCCTGGCGCTGGACGCCTATACGCACTTCACCTCGCCCATACGCCGTTACCCGGACCTGGTGGTCCACCGTGCGATCAAGCACGTTCTAAACGGCGGCAAGCCCGGCGAGTTCGGCTACAGCCACGACGAGCTCGTCACCCTCGGCGAGCACTGCTCGATGACTGACCGTCGGGCCGAAGAGGCGAGCCGCGATGCGGAGATGACGCTGAAATGCCGGTACATATCCGCGCATGTCGGCGACGAGTTCACCGGCGTGGTCAGCGGTGTCACCGGTTTCGGACTGTTCGTCGAGCTCGACGACGTTTACGTGGACGGCCTCATCCACATCACGAATCTCGAGAGCGATTTCTTCCACTTCGATCCCATCGGTCACCGCCTGACCGGCGAACGCACGGGCAAGGAGTACCGTCTCACCGACCGTATCCGCGTGCGCGTCGCGCGGGTGGACATCGACGAGCGCAAGATCGACTTCGAGCCCATCGCTCATCCGCTGGATGCCAACGGTGAGCTGATGGAGGAAACCACGCGCCGACGTGGCAGTGGCCGCCGTCAGCAGAAGAAGGGCAAGAGCGGACAGCGACAGCGCCAGCGGGGTCGCGGCCGCCGCGGGGGACAGCGATGAGCGCGGCGGAGAGTGTGCTGTTCGGTCAGCACGCTGTGCGCGCGGCGCTTCGCTACGAACCTTCCCGCGTCGTCGAGGCCTGGGTGGATGCGCGGCGTCGTGACGCACGCATGCGCCGCTTGCGCGAACAGCTCTCGCAGCTCGATTGCCCGGTACATGCCGCCGACCGGCGCACGCTCGATCGCCTCGCCGACGGGGGCGCGCACCAGGGGGTGGTGGTCCGCTACCGGGGAGCGAAGCCCCGTGGCGACGACGATCTCGGCGAGCTCCTCGACGGCCTCGCGGAGCCACCGCTGCTGCTCGTGCTGGATCAGGTGCAGGACCCTCACAATCTGGGGGCCTGCCTGCGTACCGCCGACGCCGCGGGTGTGCACGCAGTGATCGCACCGCGGGACCGTGCCGCGGGGCTGACCCCCGTGGTACACAAGGTCGCCGCCGGTGCCGCCGGCCGCGTGCCGTTCTTCCAGGTCACCAATCTCGCGCGTACGCTGCGGGCGCTGGGGGAACGCGGCATATGGCTGGTCGGGGCGGCCGACACCGCCGAGGCCACTCTCTACGATAGCGACCTCACCGGTGGGCTGGCGCTGGTGCTGGGCGCCGAGGGTGCCGGTTTGCGCCGCCTCACCCGTGAAGCCTGCGACGCGCTCGTATGCATACCGATGGCCGGTGACGTGGAAAGCCTGAATGTCTCGGTGGCCACCGGGGTCATGGTTTTCGAGGCGGTCCGCCAGCGCCGCTGCAGCGCTGCCTGACGAGCGCGTTTTGCACCGCACTCCCGGCAGGGTTATCATTCTCCGTTCGCCTTGGCCCGGCCGGGTCAAGGCGTCTCCTTGCCGCCCGCATGCCGCGAGCGGCTTTTCGTGACCTGTTTGCGGTCAGATCAACCGTAAGGAGCGACAATGCGTCACTATGAAGTGGTCTTCCTGGT
>CAZHBN010000536.1:0-1832 GCA_964530405.1 uncultured Ectothiorhodospiraceae bacterium | reverse complement strand
GGATCGCGTCACCATCGGGTTTGAATGGGGACTGTGAGCGCAGCCGGTTTCTCAGAGCGCCCACGATGGGCAGCGGGCTTTCCCGGGGAAAACCGGACAGTGCGCCAGTGCAGCGGTGATTCATGTTCACGAATCTGCGGAAGTTATCGTCCCTCGACGGGATAAGAACCTTCATTGTCGTCGCGCGGCGGCTGAGTATCACCCGGGCCGCCGAGGAGCTACACCGATCGCAGTCCGCGGTGAGTCGGCAGTTGCAGACGTTGGAACGGGCGCTGGGGCGCAAACTCGTCGTGCGGGCGCATCGCCGAATCCGCCTCACCGCGGACGGTGCCCGACTTTATGCGGTGGCTCAGCCGGCCCTCGAGCAACTGGAGTTAGGCGTGTCGGAGTTGCTCGATGACGGCGCACGTCGTCCCGTCACCGTGAGCGCCAGCATCGGTGTAACGGCGCTGTGGTTTCTGCCGCGCCTCGGTGAGTTTCAGAGGGAGCACCCGGGCATCGACGTCCGCGTTGCCGCCAGTAACGCGCTCCAGGATCTTCGGGCCGAAGGGGTCGACCTGGCGATCCGCTATAGCGCACGGGAGGATTGGGCGCGGGAGGGGAGGCATCTGTTCGACGAAATCGTTCGGCCGGTTGCCTCGCCGGCGCTTGGCGCCCGGCCGGTGAACGAGAAGATGCTGGCCGACAGCGTGCTGATTGACTTCGACGACCCGGAGCACCCCGATTTGCGCTGGGAGACGCCGCTGGCCGCCATGGGTCTGGGCAAACTTCCGCCCAAGGGGGTCCTGCGATTCAACCAGTACGATCAGGTTATCCAGGCGGCTCTTGCCGGTCAGGGTATTGCGCTGGGACGGCTGCCGCTCATCCACCATCTAATCGACGAAGGGCGCCTGGTCATGCTCGATTGGGAAGCGGCGGTGCCGCACTCGCGGTATGCCTACTGGGTGCTAGGATGTCGCGACAGTCCACCGGCGGTTCGCGCGGTCGCCGAGTGGATCGTCGCTCAGGCGAGAGCCACGGAAGAGCGCCTGGCCGGGGTCGGGGCGGATGACCCGGCGTGACAGTGGACCTTCACGGAGCTTCGGGGGCGAGGGGGAGAGACGCAAAATGACCCAAATCCGTGCAGAAGTGCCGGCCGACCACGAGGCCGTCCGATGGGTGAACGAGAATGCATTCGGGCGGCCGGACGAGGCCCTGCTGGTCGCGGCACTGCGCGAACGTGCCCGTCCGGTGATCTCGCTGGTAGCCGAAACACCGGAGGGGGTGGTCGGCCATATCATGTTCTCTCCTGCCACTCTGTCCGGGCACGGCGACGCGCACGTCATGGCGTTGGCGCCCATGGCAGTCGCGCCTGCGCGGCAGGGAGGTGGGCTCGGATCGCTGCTCGTGCGCGAAGGGCTTGCCGAGTGTGCGCGCCTCGGTGTCGGAGCCGTCGTCGTTCTCGGTCATGCTGACTACTACCCTCGATTCGGTTTCGTGCCCGCGGGCGAGCACGGCGTCTACTGTGCCTATGAGGTGCCCGCCGAAGCCTTCATGGCCGTGGAGCTTCGAGCCGGCTATCTGAGCGCACGCGCGGGCACCGTACGGTTTCATCCGGCATTCGACGACCTCTGATCCCGCGTGGCGGCTCGGCGGTGCCCCGATCACACAGATGCCGGTTTCCGGCTGTGCCCGCGGCATGAACACGTGCGCTCAACTCAGCGCACCGGTTAGCCACAGCGCGTATAGCGAAGCCAATGCGGTGATGCCCTGAACGATGCTGCCGCCAACAATCGCCATGAGGGCGCTGCGCTCACGATGCCCGCCGAACGCGTCCTGACGGATCAGCCAGT
>CAZHBN010000535.1:0-1858 GCA_964530405.1 uncultured Ectothiorhodospiraceae bacterium | reverse complement strand
CGCCGGCCCGAGCTCGCCGGGCAACCGGTGGTGGTCGGCGGCCGCGGCGACCCCAACCGCCGTGGCGTCGTCTCCACCGCCACGTACGAAGCACGCCAGTACGGCATTCACTCGGCGATGCCCCTGCGACGCGCCGTTGCGCTGTGCCCCCACGCGGTATTCCTGCCGGTGGACCTGCCGGCCTACCGGCAAGCCTCGATGGCGGTGTTCGACATCCTGGAAGACGTCTCCCGCGTGCTCGAACCGGTGGGGCTGGACGAGGCCTATCTGGACGTCAGCCACCGCGACGAGCCCCCCCGGCAGCTCGCGAGGACACTCAAGGACACGATCCGCGAGCGCACCCGGCTGACCGCCTCGGTCGGTTTCGCCCCGAACCGCCTGCTCGCCAAGATCGCCTCGGATCTGGAGAAGCCCGACGGCCTCACCGAGCTGACGCTCGACGACGTGCCGGCGCGAGTATGGCCATTGACGGTACGTACCCTCCATGGCGTCGGTCCCCGGACCGCCGAACACCTGGCCGAGCTCGGGATCACCACCATCGGCGAGCTCGCCAACGCACCGCTGGAGCAGCTTGCACGGGCGTTTCCCGCCCGCCACGCCGAGGCGCTGCAAGCACGTGCCCACGGCCACGACGACCGCCCGGTCGGCACACGACAGCGGCGTAAATCCATCGGCCGGGAAACGACGTTCCAGACCGACTGCCGCTCCAGCGGTCGCCTCGCATGGCTGGCCGCGGATATGGTCCGCGGCCTGGTGCCGAGACTGCGCGAGCGTGGCCTGCGCGCAAAGACCGTGACCGTGAAGATCCGCTATCGCGACTTCGTCACCCAGACACGCTCGTTCTCACTACCCGAGGCCAGCGACGACACCGATACCCTCCAGGCAGCCGCCCGGGAATGCCTGCGCCAGCATAGCCTCCACCGCGCCGTTCGCCTGCTCGGCGTCACCCTGTCCCAGCTCACCGACCACCCTGAACATAGCCTGCAGCTATCGTTCGAATAGAAACGTTTCATTTCACAGTAGGCGTTGGCTGCGCCATCATTTGTCACATCAATCGTTTCTCGCCTGACAATCGAAAACCGGAGGCACCCCATGGATAACCGCGAAGGCCTGCGCGTCCCCGACGTTACGTTCCGCGTGCGCCGCAACAACGCCTGGCAGAGCATCAGCAGCGACGACATCTTCACCGGCAGGACGGTCGTGGTCTTCGCGCTGCCCGGTGCGTATACGCCGACCTGTTCCGCCAGCCACCTGCCCCGCTACAACGAGCTGGCGCCCGTTCTCAAGGCGAATGGCGTGGACGAAATCGTCTGCCTGTCGGTGAACGATACGTTCGTGATGAACGAATGGGGCAAGGATCAGGAGGCGGAGAACGTCACGCTGCTACCCGACGGTAATGGCGAATTCACCGACGGCATGGGCATGCTCGTCGACAAATCGGAGCTGGGCTTCGGCAAACGCTCCTGGCGTTACAGCATGCTGGTGCGCGACGGCATCATCGAGAAGCAGTTCATCGAGCCGGAGAAGCCCGGCGACCCGTTCGAGGTCTCCGACGCGGACACCATGCTCACTTACGTCAATGCCGCGGCCACCGCACCGGAACCGGTGACACTGTTCACGCGGCGCGGTTGCCCTCACTGCGCCCGGGCACAGGATCTCCTCGACCAGGCCGGTATCGCCCACGAGAGCATCGAGCTGGTCCGGCCGGTGACGAGCCGTTCTCTGCGAGCGGTCTCCGGCCGCAACACGACGCCGCAGGTGTTCATCGGCGGTCGCCACATCGGCGGCGCGGACGACCTCGAGCGCTACCTGCGCGCGCAGCATCGCTCCGCCGCGTAGGCGTGCCGGCGACACGCGG
>CAZHBN010000534.1:0-1863 GCA_964530405.1 uncultured Ectothiorhodospiraceae bacterium | reverse complement strand
GCCGGCGCTCCCGCGCCTTGCCGAGACACCGCGCAGTGGCGCTGAGACATGGCAACACTTTCGCAAAGGTTAGTATCAGCCGCACACCGGCGACCAAGCGCCCCGAATACCGGAATGCCCTACGCGCCTTTCTTGACGTGCTGGAATGCCTCCAGCGCCTGCTCACGGCTGGTCTTGAGGTCAACGATGGGGCGTGGGTAATCCGCGCCCAGGGTGAGTCCGGCCCCGGCGAGCACGTCCGCAGGGGCGGTCCATGGTGCGTGCCGGTACCTGGCCGGCAGTGCCGCGAGCTCGGGAATCCAGCGCGCGACGTAGTCGCCGGCCGGGTCGAATCGCTCGCCCTGGCGTACCGGGTTGAAGATGCGGAAATATGGCGCGGCGTCGGCCCCGCTGCCGGCTACCCACTGCCAGCCGAGGCTGTTGTTGGCAAGGTCGGCGTCCACCAGCGTATCCCAGAACCAGCGCTCGCCGAGCTGCCAGGGCAGGCGCAGGTTCTTCACCAGCAGCGAGCCCACCACCATGCGTACCCGGTTGTGCATCCAGCCGGTCGCCCAGAGCTCACGCATGCCCGCGTCCACGATGGGAAAGCCCGTGCGTCCGCTCTGCCACGCCCCGAGCAGCAGGCCATCGGGATCCTCGCGCCATGGGAATTCCGAGAAACGCCGGTTGAGCGGGCTGTCGGGCAGCTCCGGGAAATGGAACAGCACATGGTGGGCGAACTCGCGCCAGCCCAGCTCGCTGAGGTATTTCGCTGCACTGTCTTCGAGTGTCTCTGTCCCGTGGCCGTCAGCGAGGCGTTCGCGAACGGCGTGCCAGATCTGCCGGGGGCTGAGCTCGCCGAAGTGCAGGTGTGGCGATAGTGTCGAGGTGCCCGGCGCCGCTGGATGGTCGCGGGTGTCGGCGTAGCCCTCGAGCCGGTCCCGCAGGAAGACACCGAGCCGCTCGTGGGCACCGACCTCGCCCGGTCGCCACGTCGCCCGCAGACCGTCGTCCCAGCGGACCCGGGGCAGCAACCCGAGGCTTGCCAGCGCTTCACCCGCTGGCGTCGACGCCGGCGCATGCATCGTGGGCTCGGGCAACGGTGGCTCCGGTTCTCCGGTTCGGCATAGCGCGCGCCAGAACGGTGTGAACGCCCGATAGGCACCGCCCTGCCCGGTGCGCAGTGTCCACGGCTCATGCAG
This sequence comes from uncultured Ectothiorhodospiraceae bacterium, assembly GCA_964530405.1. Taxonomy (GTDB): domain Bacteria; phylum Pseudomonadota; class Gammaproteobacteria; order Nitrococcales; family Nitrococcaceae; genus Arhodomonas. Next base: position 682 of record CAZHBN010000534.1, on the reverse strand, counting down.
CAGCGCTGCCTTGTGGCTGTGAACGTCGACCCCGTCGTCCGCCAGCGCCTGTTTGACGCCGCGGTCGTATTCGACGAGCGTGGGCTCGTAGCGCCGGTTCCAGCGCACCGCGGTGGCGCCCGTCTCCCGGACAAGCGCACGCAATGCCTCGAGGGCGGGGCCGCGGCGGATGATCAGGCTGAGGCCGCGTTCGGCGAACGCCGCGTCGAGCGCCGCCAGTGAATGATGCAGCCACCAGCGGCTTGCACCGCCGGGAGGCCACGCTCCCGCGGCGTGCGGGTCGTGAATGTAGACGGGGATGACCTCGCCCGCCCCGGCGCCCGCGGCGAGGGCGGGGTTGTCGGCGATCCGCAGGTCCTGCCGTAGCCACACCAGTGTAAGCGTCATGGCAGGCGCTCCCGAATGCCGCGCACGGCCTCGCCGGTATCTCGGTCCAGTATCCGGGCGCCACACGCGCGCAGACGCGCTGCCTGGGTTTCGGCGGCCGGGCCGCCGACGAGCACGGGCAGATCGGTGGCGGCCACCAGTCGTGCGAGCGCCTCATCAGCGGCATCGTCGTGACCGGCTTCATCGCCGTACAGCACGATCGCGCTGGCGCCGGAGCGTTCCGCGACCGTGGCGAGCGGTGCCAGTGGCACGTTGGCGCCGAGCAGGACGACGCGGTAGCCGTAGGCCACCGCGT
>CAZHBN010000533.1:0-1867 GCA_964530405.1 uncultured Ectothiorhodospiraceae bacterium | reverse complement strand
CACACTCATAATGTGGGAGTCGGTGGTTCGAATCCACCCGTAGCCACCATTCCTTCCTCTCTTTGAATACCTTCGTGCCTTTGATTGCTGCTCAACTCCTTCAGAGCGGCATACGGGGATGATGTTCGAGAGTCTGTCCTGCTCTCAAGCCGGTCAATCCCAAGCACCGCATCGAGCGCACTTGACCACATAACGAAATCTGCGTCTGAAAACCAACTCATGGCGACGATGTTACCGCGTAGTCGTGGGGCAACGCGGTGGCTAAAGCTACCGCGCCAACAAAGGCTTTTGCGCAAGAGGATTGCCACGATGCAAGCGCGGGGAGTTCACGCCCAGGCCGTAGACTTCCGGCCTGCCAGTCGTCCCGGTAGAGTGTTTGCTGAATTTCGCCATATTCGTGTAGGCAGGGCATCATGCGCTGGTCGACAAGCCAGGTGAATCGGTTCTTTGCGGACCTGCCGAGGGAGTGGAAGCGGGCGCTCATGGTCGCCGGCGATGTCGCTGCTTTGCCTGTTGCCTTATGGCTTGCTTTTGTACTTCGACTGGGAACGCCCGTTCCTCCGGTTGCTCAGTTCTGGCCCCTGTTCGTCATCGTCCCCTTGGTGACGGTGCCGGTTTTCGCAGGCCTCGGACTCTATCGTGCTGTAGTGCGGTATCTCGGTGGACACGCGGCGTTTGCCGTGCTCAAGGGGGTGACGTTCTCTGCGTTGGTGTTGGCGGCGGTTGCGAGTCTCGGGGACATGCGCGGACTGCCACGAACCGTCATTGTTCTGTACTGGCTGGTGGCTCTTTGTGCCGTCGGCGGGACCCGGTTTTTCACGCGCGCGTGGCTACAGGTGCTCTGCCGGCGCTCGGAGGCGGAGGAGCGGGTCATCATTTATGGTGCCGGCTCAGCGGGCGTGCAGGCGGCGAGTGCCTTGCACAATGGCTATGGCTATGATCCTGTCGCCTTCGTCGACGACGATCCGGCCCTGCAAGGCGTCATCATGCAGGGCATGCGAGTTTATCCGCCGAGCCAACTAGAATCCGTGGCCCGGCGGCATGGGGCCTCACAAGTGTTGCTTGCGATCCCGTCGGCCAACCGGCCACGGCGGCGCGAGATTATTCAACGCCTGGAACGCATTCCGCTGCATGTGCGAACGCTTCCGAATCTGGCGGACCTGGTCTCCGGGCACGCCCGGGTTAACGAGTTCCGGGAGGTGGACGTAGAAGACTTGCTCGGACGCACACCGGTGGCACCCGACGAAGCCCTCCTTTCGTCCGCGATACGGGGTAAGAGCGTGCTCGTCACCGGTGCGGCTGGCTCCATCGGCAGCGAGCTTTGCCGGCAGATTCTTCGGCTGGGCCCGGCGCGGCTGTTGCTTTTCGAGCTATCCGAGTATGGGCTCTACCGCGTGGAGCGGGAGCTCCGCGCCGCAGCGCAACGGGATGGTCTCAGCGTAGAGGTCATCGGTCTGCTGGGGTCGGTAACCCACCGCCGACGTCTTCAACGGGTAATGGAAGCGTTCGGAGTTAATACCGTCTATCATGCAGCGGCTTACAAGCACGTGCCAATCGTTGAACACAATGTCATCGAAGGCGTAAGGAACAACGTCTTCGGCACGTTGCACTGCGTGCAGGCCGCTTTGGCGGCGGGGGTTGAGTCATTCGTGCTCGTCTCAACTGACAAGGCGGTACGTCCCACCAACATCATGGGCGCGACCAAGCGTCTGGCCGAGATGATCCTTCAAGCGTTAGCCGCAGAGCATCTGCCGACCCGCTTTGCGGTAGTGCGATTCGGCAATGTCTTGGGTTCTTCTGGCTCAGTGGTGCCGCTCTTTCGCGACCAGATCCGCAATGGCGGTCCAGTAACCGTTACGCACCCGGA
>CAZHBN010000532.1:0-1868 GCA_964530405.1 uncultured Ectothiorhodospiraceae bacterium | reverse complement strand
CGAGCCGCCGCGCAGTGGCGCTGAGACCTGACAATATTTCCTGCAAGGTTAGTAATGCCCATCGCCCGGGGGAAGCGCCGGTCGGCAGGCGTGCGCTCTCCCGGGTGTCTGCCGCGACGCCCTTGACGAGGCGGTGAGCTTTGTCTAGATTTTAGATCGATCCAAAAGCATAAATTACGGTTTTACGATACGCGCTCGCCCAGGAGGAGACTCACCCCGTGAATCGCCCGCTCGCGCACAAACGATCCGGCCAACGCGTGACGCTTCAGGATCTTGCCGCCCACGCCGGGGTTTCGCGCTCGACCGTCTCCCTGGTGCTGCGCGGCAGCCCCCTGGTCGCTGATGACACCCGCGAGCGGGTCAAGGCATCCATCGCCGCGCTCGGCTACGTCTACAATCGCGGTGCCGCCACGCTACGCTCCCGGCGCACCTACACGGTGGGTCTACTCGTCTGCGACGTGACCAACCCCTTCTTCGCCGAGCTCACCGCCGGAGTCGACGCCGCGTTGGATCGGCAAGGCTACGTCGCCTTTCTCGCCAACACCGGCGAGTCGCCGGAACGCCAGCGGCGCTTCATCGAACGCATGCGCGAACAGCACGTGGATGCCATCGTCATCTGCCCGGCGGACGGCATGCCGAGGTCGTTCGTGGACGAATCATCGGTATGGGAGACGCCCTGCGTGCAGGTACTGCGCTACCTGCGCGGCCATGACGAGGACTACGCCGGTCCGGACTATCTCATGGGTGCCGACATCGCCACCGAGCACCTGATCAAGCGGGGGCACACGCGTATCGCCTTCATCGGCGGCGATACCCGCCACTCCGCCACCCGCGAGCGCTATGCCGGCTACCGTCAGGCGCTCGCCCGCCACGGCCTGGACTACGAGCACATCCTGCACACGCCGTTGACCCGTCGCGAGGGGGCAGCCGCGGTCACCGCGCTACTCGACGACGAGAAGCCGGCCACTGCGGCGCTCTGCTACAACGACGTGGTCGCTTTCGGGGCCATGCTGGGACTGCAGAGCCGGGGCATCACCCCGGGCGATGGCTTTGCCGTGGTCGGCTTCGACGACGTGGACGAGGCCGCACTCACCAGGCCGGCGCTGACCACTGTCTCCACCAACGCGTTCCAGGTCGGCGAGGAGGCGGCGCGGCTGGCGCTGCGCCGCATCGGACGCCGCGGCGAGGCCCACGAGCGCGTCGTGCTGCCACCGCGGCTGATCGTCCGCCAGTCCTGCGGGCGCCCGGGCGACGAGCACTGAGCGGCATCCGCCGCACCGTAGCGGCGACCAGGAAATCGCAGGGACCACGCGATTTCGTTACATGAAAATTGGATCGATCTAAATCCAAGGTCCGAGACGGACTGAATGAGGAGGTAGAGAACCATGCACACCAGCCTGCGCAAGGCCTTCGGCGGGGCAATCGCCGCCGCGATGCTCACCGCCGCCACAGCACCGGCCCACGCCCTGGAGCTGCGCTTCGGCCATGGCGGCACGGAGGATACCGCCTATCACGCCGGCGCCAAGCGTTTCCAGGAAACCCTCGAGTCCGCCAGCGGCGTCGACCTGTCGGTCACCATTCTGCCCAACTCCGTACTCGGCCACGAAACCGAGATGTTCGAGCAGCAGATGGCCGGCGCGCTGGACATCTCCATCATCAACCCGGGCCTCATCACCGACTTCTCGCCCACGGCGAACGTTTTCTCCATCCCCTTCATGTACCGTGATGTCGACCACTGGCGGACGGTACTAACCGGCGGGGTCGGCCGGGAGATCGCCGAGCGCATCGAGGATGAGACGGGGGTGCGCGTCATCGGGTTCTTCGGTGGCGGCAAGCGCCAGATCGTCAGCCGCCGGCCGCTGGAAAGC
>CAZHBN010000531.1:0-1873 GCA_964530405.1 uncultured Ectothiorhodospiraceae bacterium | reverse complement strand
TTACGATGAAATCGATCTATGTGGGCAACCTGCCCTTCAGCGCCTCCGAGGACGAGGTCCGTGACCTGTTCGCCGCTTACGGCGAGGTGAACGAGGTGCGGCTGATTACCGACCGCGAGACCGGTCGGCCGCGCGGCTTCGGCTTCGTGCGGATGGGTCCGTCCGAGGCGGATGCTGCCATCGAGGCGCTGAATGGCACCGAGATGGGTGGCCGCACCCTGCGCATCAACGAGGCGGAGGACCGCAAGCCCTCCCGCGGCCCGCGCCGCTTCTAAAGCCAGGGGTTAGCCGGCGACCGCCGGTGCCCTAAACGGCCCACGCCGACGCCCGCGCCGGGGTAACCCGCGCGGGCGTCGTGTATTGTACCCCCTCACCCGAGACCCATGGCCTCACGTCGTTGCTGGCGCGCGCGTCGGTTGACGCGCCATTCGCGAAGATAGAAGCCGAAATAGCAGATACGGAACACCCACAGCGGCCGCGTAATCGGGGTGGTACCGTGAACGTCGCCGGCGAGCACCGACGTCACGCCTTCGCGCATGCGCACTGCGTCGCTCGGTGCCATGAACATCTCGCGCAATGCCGGCTGATTGAAGCGATAGATGAACCAGGAGAACCGGGCGAGTCCACGGTGGAGCTGGCGGCGGTAGCGCCACGCGGCCCGGACTGCCCGAAGCCGTTTCCCCGCCAGTCGCGCGTCTATCACCCCGGCGGCGGCGAACGCACCGCTGAGTGCCAGGTGCACGCCGCTGGAGAAAACGGGATCCACGAATGCATAGGCGTCACCCACGCGTATCCAGTGCCGGCCCATGAGCTTCGGGGCGCGATAGGCGAAGTTGCCGGTGGCCTCCGCGCGGCGGATGCGTTCGGCGCCGCGCAGGCGCGCGGCGAGGTCCGGGCAGCGCTCGATGGTCTCGTCCAGGAAGCCGTCGAGGTCGGTGCGCCGGCGCTTGAGGTGGGCCGGCCAGCATACTGCACCGACACTCACGTCACCGTCGCGGAACGGGATGAACCAAAGCCATCCCTGTTCGAACCAGTAGATCCGGATATTGCCGCTATCGCGACCGGTGTCCAGGCGGGCACCGCGGAAGTGGGCATACACCGCGGCACTGTTGTGCAGGCGGTTGCGCCGTAATCCGTCGCCGCGACGGGCGAGCAGGCTGTGACGGCCGCTGGCGTCGACGAGCTGCCGGCAGGAGAGCTGATGGCAGTCGCCCTCCGGAGCGCGCACCTGCACTCGGGCGCCGCCGTCGGTGCGGAGCTCCACGCCGGTGACTGTCCAGCCGCTGCGCGCGTCGACGCCGCGGGTCGCTGCGTTGTCGAATAGCAGGGCATCCAGCTCTGCCCGGCGTACCTGCCATGCGCAGGTGTAACGCCGATCGATGGCCTGGTCGAAGTAGTAACGCTGCTCGCCTTCATGCCAGGGGGAGACGAACGTCGCGCCGTTCTTGCGCAGACCGATACGGGCGACGGCCTCGGCGACACCGAGGCGTTCGAACAGCGGCTGGCTCAACGGGAGCAGGGATTCGCCGATGTGAAAGCGCGGGTGGCGCGCCATCTCCAGCAGCAACACCCGCCATCCGTACCTGGCGAGCTCGGTGGCGGTGGCGCTCCCCGCCGGTCCGCCGCCAATGACGATGGCGTCCCACTGCGCCGTCTCCGTCTTCATGGTGCCCTCCGTTGACACGATGGAATGGCATGACCACCTGGGTTCGTGGCGATCGCGGTCAAGCCGCCGGTTGTGCCCGTGGCGCGCTATTGTAGAATCGTCCGCCACGCGCGCGGGCGTAGCGAGTCGTAGCGGCGACGCTGCCTCGAGAGCGCATACCTTATTCCAACGAGCTTCCGTTATGGGCGAATTGACGCAAATGGAGCG
>CAZHBN010000530.1:0-1874 GCA_964530405.1 uncultured Ectothiorhodospiraceae bacterium | reverse complement strand
GGAAGAGCCGGGCTACCCGGGAGCGCGGGTGGTGTTCCAGGCGAGCGGCGCCGACATGCACTTTCAGGGCGTCGACGGCGACGGCCTGCGCCTGGACGGCCTGCCCGCGACCGCCGCCCTCGCCTACGTGACGCCGAGCCACCAGTTCCCCACCGGCGGGGTCATGGTGTTGCCGCGGCGCCGGGCGCTGTTGCAATGGGCGGAGGCCGCCGGGGCGTTCGTATTCGAGGACGACTACGACAGCGAATTCCGCCACGAGGGCGCCCCGCTGGAGACGCTGTATTCCCTGGACACCCGCGGCCGGGTCATCTACAGCGGCACGTTCTCCAAGGTGCTCTCGCCCGCGGTGCGGCTCGGCTTTCTGGTGCTGCCGCAGCCGCTGGTGGGGCCGGTGCGGGCGCTCAAGTGGCTGGATGACCGCGCCACGACCACCCCGGTTCAGACGGCCATGGCCGAGCTCATCGAGCGTGGCGAGCTGGAACGCTTCATCCGCCGCGCGCAGAAGCGCCTGCGCCGCACCCGTGACGCCCTGCAGGCGGCGCTGCAGGTGCACTTCGGAAACGCCGCGTCGATCACCGGCGCACACACGGGCATGCACATCGTCGTTCGGTTCTCCGCTTTAGCCGGCAACGCGACGATACGGTTCGTCGACGCTGCCGCGGCTCGCGATGTCCGGGTCTATGCGCTGTCGATGTACCACGCCCGGGAGTCGGCGGCGACGGATACGGTCGCCATTGTGCTCGGCTACGCCACGGTCCCGGCCGGGGCCGTACCGGCCGCCGTTCGGGCCCTCGCCGAGGCTTATGGCGACGTGTCGGTCCCGTAGCGCGCCGATCCGGATTCGACCCGTGGGGCCGAGAAAGCACCAACTTGGCAACACTCGACGCGGCTGCCGGGTTGCACGTGCGATGATATTCCCATGGTGGCAGACATCGGGAGGCCGAGGGATTCGGTCGCTCGACGCCCGTCAGATCCGCTACCGACTCTCGCCGCGACGCTCGACGACAAGGACGTGGAATGCCTCACATGACGCACGGGCAGCGGGAAGCTGTCATCCTGGCATGTGACCTTTTCCGCTCACTTCCGTCGCACAAGGTTGCTTCGCTGGCGCGTGCGAGCAGAGACGTTCTGCTGGATGCGGGCGAGACGGTGAGGCGCAGGGGCGAGACCGGCGATGCGCTGCACGTCGTCGCACGCGGCGGCGTACGCCTCTTCCTGTCCTCGGCACAGGCGAAGGAACTGGGCGTGCTCATCGCCGGACCGGGCATGGCCATCGGCGTTACCGACATGCTCGATGGTCACGGCGCCGTGTTGCACGCCACTACGCAGGAGACGAGCATTCTCCTGCGCCTGCCGTACGCCGCCATCCGTCGCATCGTGGCCGAGCGCGACCTTCACACCGCCATGCTGGAACACCTGAGCTGGCAGGTGCGCCATCTGACCGAGACCCTGGAGGACGTCGCACTGCACCCCCTCGAAGTGCGGGTGGCGCGGCTGATCCATCGGCTAAACCGACAGTCGCGCTCCAACTCCGCCGCACGCCCACACCGTCTCGATCAGGCGACCATCGCCACGCTCGCCAACGGCACGCGGCCGCGGGTCAACGAGCAATTGCAGAAGCTCCAGCGCCGCGGTGCCATCGAGATCCGTGCCGGCCTCGTGGTCGTGAGCAGCCCGGACATCCTCACGCAAACCGCCCTTCTAGGCTGACCACCGACGTTGTCAGTTCCCCAGGGAACAGCACACCGTCCCGGCGCCGGGGTTGAACCAGTACTTCAGATACCGCACCCCGAACCGCTCCTGGGCCTCCAGATCGCTCAGGTGCGCGGCCTGGACGTCCTCGGTCGTGGCGTCCACGCCCCGGTGGATGTCCA
>CAZHBN010000529.1:0-1879 GCA_964530405.1 uncultured Ectothiorhodospiraceae bacterium | reverse complement strand
GGGGCCGCCCCTGCTCGGCGAGCGCGGCGCCTTCGGGCGTGGGGTGGAGCTGCCGGGTCGTTCGGTGCAGCAGGCGCACCCCCAGCTCGCGCTCCAGGCGTTTGAGACGCTGGCTGGCGACGGCCGCTGAGAGGTCCAGGCTGCGGGCCGCGGCGCTGATCGAGCCGCGATCGAGTATCCGCAGGAACAGTGTAAGGTCACCGAATCGATCCACGATTATCAATATTTCATTGAAAGTATTTCGGCATGATCGTGGGTTCTTGTAGAGAGCGCAACAACCTAGTCTCGCCACTCCACACACGAGATCTGGAGTCAGGCGATGCCCCCACACTCTGAAAGCAGCCGCCGTTTGCCTCCGGCGCTGTATGCGTTGACCGTTGGCGCCTTCGGCGTCGGCACCACCGAATTCGTGATCATGGGCGTTCTGGAGCAGGTGGCCGGGGATTTGGGCGTAACGGTCACCACCGCCGGCCTGCTGATCTCCGGCTATGCGCTGGGAGTGTTCTTCGGCGCGCCGCTTCTGACCGTGGCGACCAGCCGAATGCCGCGCAAGGCGGTACTGGTGGCGCTCATGGTGCTCTTCACCCTGGGTAATCTCGCCTGCGCCCTTTCGCCGGGCTATTTCAGCCTGATGGTCGCGCGGGTGATCACTTCACTGGCCCACGGCACGTACTTCGGCGTCGGTTCAGTGGTGGCCGCCAGTCTCGTCGCGCCGGACCGTAAGGCCGGCGCGATCTCGGTGATGTTCACCGGGGTCACGGTGGCGACGCTGCTGGGCGTGCCGACTGGAGCCTGGATTGGCCACGAGCTCGGTTGGCGGGCGACGTTCTGGGCGGTAACGGCGATCGGCGTGCTGGCCACGGCGGTGATCGCCTGCGCGGTGCCGTCGGCGCAGGGCGGTGATGCGCCGGTTGGGTTCCGCGCCGAAATCGCGGTGATCGGCCGGAGACAGGTGCTGCTCGGTCTGCTCATGACGGTGCTCGGCTTCGCCGGGGTGTTTACCGTGTTCACCTATATCCAGCCGATCCTCACGCGTATCAGCGGCTTCAGCGAGAGCGCGGTATCGCCGACCCTTCTGGTCTTCGGCGTCGGGATGATCGTCGGCAATCTCCTGGGCGGGCGCTTTGCCGATTACCGTCCGGCGGCCGCGCTAGTGGGCACGCTGGCGGTACTGGCGCTGGTGCTGGCGTCGATGAGCCTCGCGCTGTCGAGTCAGTTGGCCGCGATCGCCTTCGTCGGTTTGCTGGGCGTGGCAGCCTTCGCCACTGTGCCCCCGTTGCAGCTTCGCGTTCTCGACAAGGCGCGGGGGGCGCCCAGCCTCGCCTCGAGCCTCAATATCGGCGCATTCAACCTGGGCAACGCCCTGGGGGCGTGGCTCGGCAGTGTGGTCACCGATCACGGACCGGGGCTCGGTGCTACGACGTGGGTCGCCGCCCTGGTGACCCTGTCCGGTCTCACGGTCGCGCTGTGGAGCCTGTGGCTGGATCGCCGGCCACGCGTTGCGAGTTCCCCGGACTGCGCGGACGCCCATTTGTCCGCGTAGTCCCTTCCTCTCTGTTGGCTAGGAGTCATGCTATGGAATACCGTTTTCTCGGGGCATCCGGTTTCAGGGTCCCGGCGCTCGGTTTCGGAGCCGGTACATTCGGTGGCAGGGGGCCGCTGTTCAGTGCCTGGGGCAACACGGACGTGGCGGAGGCGACACGGTTGGTCGATCTGTGCCTCGACGCGGCCGTCAATCTGTTCGACACCGCTGACGTCTATTCCGACGGTGCCTCGGAGTCGATTCTCGGCGCGGCCATCAAGGGACGGCGCGAGCAGGTCATACTCTCCACGAAGCTGACGCTGCGTGCCGGCGACGGCGTGAACGAGGTGGGTGCAT
>CAZHBN010000528.1:0-1891 GCA_964530405.1 uncultured Ectothiorhodospiraceae bacterium | reverse complement strand
TACGCCGAGGGGAGTAACCGCGCATGACGATCATGGAAGTCGGTTTGTTGCTGGTTCTCGTCCTCTTCGCCCTCCTGGGCAGTGGCGTGTGGGTGGCGATCAGCCTTCTCGGCGTCGCTCTGGTGGCGATGTGGGGCTTCTCCTCGGCACCCACCGGGCTCGCGCTCGGCACCAGCCTCTGGGGCTCGGTATCCAGCTGGTCGCTGGCACCGTTGCCACTGTTCGTGTGGATGGGCGAAATCCTGTTCCGCTCGCGGCTGTCCGAGGACATGTACGCCGGGCTCGCACCGTGGTTGCGACGCCTGCCGGGGCGGTTGTTGCACGTCAACGTGCTCGGCTGTGGCGTGTTCGCCGCCGTATCCGGTTCGTCGGCGGCGACTGCCGCCACCGTGGGACGGATGTCCATACCCGAGCTGCGCCGCCGCGGCTACGACGAACGCATGATCATCGGCACCCTGGCGGGCTCCGGCACCCTCGGCCTGCTCATCCCGCCGTCGATCATTCTCATCGTCTACGGCGTGAGCGCGGAGCTGTCCATCGCGCGGCTGTTCGTCGCCGGCATCCTGCCCGGGCTGCTGCTGGTGCTGATGTTCATGGGCTACATCGTCGCCTGGTCACTGCTCAATCCCCGCCACACGCCGCCCGCGGATCCCGCGATTCCATTCATGGAACGCCTGCGCGCCTCGGCACGGCTCATTCCCGTGATTGCGCTCATCGCCGGGGTAATCGGCTCGATATACGCAGGCGTGGCAACGCCCACGGAAGCGGCGGCCATCGGAGTCGCCGGGGCGCTGATCCTCTCCGGGCTCACCGGCGGGCTCACCTGGGAGAGCTTCCGTGACGGTCTCATGGGAGCCACCCGCACGGCCTGCATGATCGTGTTCATCCTCGCCGGCGCGGCCTTTCTCACCACGGCCATGGGCTACACCGGCATCCCGCGGGAGCTCGCCGCGTGGATCGCCGCCATGAACCTGTCGCCGGCCGCTCTGCTCGCCGCGCTGACGGTGTTCTTCGTGGTGCTCGGCTGCTTCCTGGACGGCATCTCCGTGGTGGTACTCACCACGTCGGTGATCCTGCCCATGGTCCAGGCCGCGGGCATCGACCCGCTGTGGTTCGGGATCTTCCTGGTGATCGTGGTGGAGATGTCGCAGATCACCCCGCCGGTGGGCTTCAACCTCTTCGTGCTGCAAGGGCTGACCGGCAAGAACATCTTCCGCATCGCGGCGGCCTCGATGCCGTTCTTCCTGGTGCTGCTGCTGGCAGTGGTGATCATCACGGTCTTCCCCGAGCTCGCCACCTGGCTGCCGCAGCAGATGGGACGGTAACGAACGTAACGACAACGACCAGGAAGGTGAACCACGTGGACATGAAGGCCGCGAAGGGCGACGAAGCGTTGAGAAGAGCGTTCGGCGCGCAGCGTGCCTGGCGCAACGTCGCGCTGCGTGCCCCTCGAATGGCCGAATTTGCCCCAGGCACCGCGGACAACGGCTAAGCACCTGCCGGAGGCGGTGGGGTGCGAGGGGCCGGGAGTGTATGCGGCCAGGGACGGCCGCATCCAAGCGTACACGGACGTATTCACAGCGTCTCCCGGCCCCTCGCACCTCACCGCCTCCCAGCACGGCCAACGAGCATATACCCACGGCGCGGACTCGCTTGCCCCTCAAAAGCGGACGAGTCCAAAGCGCAGATTCAACCCGAGCAATACGCCATGAATGACCAAGCGCAACAGACCAACGGCCAGTGGCAATTCTGGATCGATCGCGGCGGCACGTTCACCGACGTGATCGGCCGACGCCCCGATGGCGAGACCGTCACCCGGAAGGTCCTCTCCGAGAATCCGGAACGCTACCGCGATGCCGCCCTGCAGGGCATCCGCGAGCTGCTGGGGCTG
>CAZHBN010000527.1:0-1894 GCA_964530405.1 uncultured Ectothiorhodospiraceae bacterium | reverse complement strand
AAAAACCACCAGCATTCGCAGTGCCCTTTGTGCTTCTTCCCAGCATCGAAGGCTTGCCGCTAACAGACAGCGGCAAACCGGCGCACCGCGTCCAGCCGCGTGAAACTCGCGACTTGAAACTTGCCGCTCGCGACTCACTCAGTCACTGCGTATCCCTTCGAACAACCAGGCGTGGTCCGGGTCGTTCTGGAACAGCCACTGACGTTTCGGGCCCGCCATGACGTTCAGGTAATAGAGGTCGTAGCCCGCCGGCGCGCCCACCGGGTGATAGCCTCGCGGGACCATCACGCAGTCGCCGTGCTCCACTGCCAGTGCCTCGTTCAGAGAGCGGTCGTCGGTGTAGACACGCTGGAAGGCGAATCCCTGGCGCGGATTGAGGCGGTGGTAATACGTCTCCTCGAGCTGCGTTTCCTCGCTCTCTCGGTCGGTGTCGTGCTTGTGGGGCGGATAGCTCGACCAGTTGCCGCCGGGCGTGTAGACCTCCACGAGCAGCAGGCTGTCCGCCGGCTCGGAATCGGGCAGCAGGTTATGGATACGTCGGCGCATGGAACCGCTGCCGCGGTTCATGGTATCCACGTCCTCCGGGCGGATGAGCCGGGGCTTGTGGCTACCCTTGCCCGGCGCCGAGCACAGTGCCACCTCCACGTCGGTCACCGCCTCCAGGCGTACACGGTCGCCGTCGGGCACGTACAGCACGTAGGCGGGCGTCTGCTCAAAGACATCCATGCGTCCGCCGATTTCGCCCCAGTCCTCGTTCGCCGTCTGCGCGTGGGCACGGCCGGTGAGCATCACCACCCCGAGTTCACGGCTGCCGGTCTCCCGCTCCAGCGTCTCGCCGGCCTTGAGCTCATAGACCTCGAAGCCCACGTACTGCCAGCCAGCAGACTCCGGGGTGACGGCGAGCACGCGCCCGTCGGCCTCACGCTCATGGGGTCTGGCGATAAGATTCGGCATGGTCGCCTCCTCGCAAGTACCTGTCGGTGTTCGGTGTATTCCGTTGGTCTCAAAGCTCGTGCCGCTGCATCACGGGTTGGGGGGAGCGACCCCCATCCCATCACCCCGGCACGCACGGCGATCAACGCAGACCCGCAGCGCGCGTCTCACGGTCGAGGTAATCGAAACCCATGCGCGCATAGGTGAGCGGATGCGCCTTCTCCGGGTCCTGCTCGGCTTCCACCACGACCCAGCCCGAGTAACCGAGCGTGGCCAGGTGACGGAACAACGGCGGATAGTCGATGAAGCCATCTCCGGGTACGGTGAACGCGCCGGCGAGCACCGCATCCAGGAAGCTCGAATCCGCCACCCGCGCCTGCTCGAGCACGTCCCTCCGAATGTCCTTGCAATGGACGTGATTGACGCGCGACCCATGTTTGTCGATCACTCGCTGAGGGTCGCCCCCGGCATAGACGAGATGCCCGGTATCCAGCAACAGACCAACCGACTCGCCGGTCTCCGCCATGAGCCGGTCGATCTCTTCCTCGGTCTCTACCACCGTGCCCATATGGTGGTGATAAGCCATGCGGACCCCCTGCTCGGCCAGGTAGTCGCCCACAACCGTCAACCGCTCGCAAAACCCTGTCCACTCCGCCTCGCTCATGCGCGGCCGCCGGGAGACAGGCGTGGTTCGATCGCCGTGCACACAGCCGGTGACCTCGCAGAAGACCATGGCGGTGCATCCCTGGCTCTTCAGCAGGTCCAGGTGTTCCTGAACAGCTTCGATCTCTGCCTCGGCGCTGCGTTCGAGCAATTGCGCGCTATACCAGCCCGAGACCAGATTCAGGTCGAATGCCGCCAGCTTCTCCTCGAGCGCCCGGGGCTCCCGAGGAAACTTGTTGCCCATCTCGATGCCCTCGAAACCCGCTTCCCGCGCCTCGGCCAGGCAGGTCTCCAGCGG
>CAZHBN010000526.1:0-1896 GCA_964530405.1 uncultured Ectothiorhodospiraceae bacterium | reverse complement strand
GCGCCACTGACCGTCGAGGCGAGTGACTCGGGATACCGCAAGCCCACAGTGGCGGTATACCACCGCGGCTTGTCGAAGCGAACAGCGGCGCACACGGCCACTGAGACCTGGCAATACTGTCGAAAAGGTTAGTAGTCTCTGCACGATAGCAAGATGCCGGGCGAGTGACGACGGGGCACGCTGCTTGCCCTACAATGGCTGCCTTCACTTCGCGACAGGACGGGACCACCTTTTCATGAGCGAAGTCGTGCTCATCAACATCTCCGGCCAGGACAAGCCCGGCGTCACCGCCGCGCTCATGGACATTCTCGCCGGCTACGGCGCGCGCGTGCTCGACATCGGCCAGGCCATGGTTCAGGACACCCTGGCCCTGGGCATTCTCATCAAGATTCCCGACGAGGCGCAGAGCGCCCCGGTGCTCAAGGATCTGCTGTTCGAAGCGCACAAGCTCGATCTGCGCGTGCGCTTCACGCCGGTGGATGAGGCCGACTACGAGCGGGGCCTCAGTGACGAGAGCGCACCACGCCACGTCGTCACACTGCTCGGGCGACGGGTCACAGCCGAGCAGATCGGGCGTATCGGCCACGTGGTCACCGATCACGGGCTGAACATCGAGGACATCGTACGCCTGTCGGGCCGCAGCGCGCTGCATGACGACGACCCGGCGAGCCGTGCCTGCATCGAGCTCACCCTGCACGGCGTGCCCCGGGATCCGGATGCGATGAAGACCGCCTTTCTGGACATCTCCAAGGATCTCGGTGTGGACATCTCCTTCCAGGCCGACAATTTCTATCGGCGCAATCGCCGCCTGGTGGTCTTCGACATGGACTCCACGCTCATCCAGCAGGAGGTCATCGACGAGCTCGCCAAGGAGGCGGACGTGGGCGATCAGGTGGCCAAGGTCACCGAGGCGGCCATGCGCGGGGAGATCGATTTCGCCGAGAGCCTCACCCAGCGCGTCGCGCTGCTCGAGGGGCTGCCCGAGAGCGTACTCGAACGCGTCGCCCAGCGCCTCACCCTCACCGAGGGTGCCGAACGCCTGCTCAAGACGCTGCGAACGCTGGGCTACCGCACGGCGGTGATCTCCGGCGGCTTCACCTACTTCGGGCGTCACCTGCAGAAGCGGCTGGACCTGGATTACGTGCACGCCAACGAGCTCGAAATCGTCGATGGCCGTCTCACCGGACGCGTGGTGGGGCCGATCGTGGACGGTGCCCGCAAGGCGGAGCTGCTGGGCAATATCGCAGACGAGGAAGGCATCGAGCTCGCCCAGGTGATCGCCGTGGGTGACGGCGCCAACGACCTGCCCATGCTCAAACTGGCGGGGCTGGGCATCGCGTTTCACGCCAAGCCACTCGTGCAGGAACGCGCGCGCCAGGCGATCTCCACCCTCGGACTGGATGGAATCCTCTACCTTATGGGAATGAAGGACGCAGAATTGCCACACTGACCACGACAGGGCCCGTCGCCCGGCGATGGTGAGCGGGACCCGAGGGGGAGAGGACCATGCTCGTAGGCGTACCCCGCGAAATCAAGAACCGCGAATACCGGGTCGGCCTCACGCCTGACAGCGTGCGCGAGTTCGTCGCCCACGGCCACGAGGTCATGGTCGAGCGCGATGCCGGCGCCGGCGTGGGCTACACCGACGCCGACTACGAGCGCGCCGGGGCTCGCATCGCCTCGAACTCTCGGGAGATCTACGCGGCCGCCGAGCTCGTGGTCAAGGTCAAGGAGCCGCAGGCGGAAGAACGGCGCATGCTGCGTCCGGACCAGATCCTATTCACGTATCTGCACCTGGCACCGGACCCGGAGCAGACCCACGACCTGGTCGCCAGCGGCGCTGTCTGTATCGCCTACGAGACGGTCACCGACGAGCACAGCGGCCTGCCGTTGCTC
>CAZHBN010000525.1:0-1916 GCA_964530405.1 uncultured Ectothiorhodospiraceae bacterium | reverse complement strand
GTCGTAGATGACCGGGAACTGGAAAACCTGGGCGATGTTGCGCTGCTCCGGCGACAGGGCAGTCACGTCCCGGCCGTCGAAGAGCACCTGCCCCTCGGTGGGCCGCACCAGCCCGGAGATGATGTTCAGCAGTGTGGTCTTGCCGCAGCCGGAGGGACCCAGCAACGCATAGGCGCCGCCGTCCTCCCAGACGTGGTGCATCCGCCGCAGGGCGTAGTCCTCGGGGCGCGTCGGGTTCGCCATATAGGAGTGCGCCAGCTCCGAAAGATCGATGCGTGCCATAGCGTTATCCGTTCTCCGCCGTGCCGCCCGGACGCTGCGGTGCGGCCACGAGCCGTCCGTCGCCAGCGTCGAAAGCGAACAGGTGGGCGGGGTCGATGTAGACGTTGATGCGCTCACCGAGATCGAAGCGGTGCACGCCCTCGCGCTGCGCCACCCATGCACTGTCGCCGTGGCGCAGATGGATGAACGTTTCCGAGCCGGCGATCTCCGCGACCTCGACCTCGCCATCCAGCGCCACGGCCTCTTCATGGGGAGGCGTGACATGGATGTGCGGCGGTCTCACCCCGATCCGGTAGCTCCCCGGAGCGAGACCGCGCAGATGTGCCGGGGCCACGAACGGCTGATCCACGCCCAGGCGCAGGCGGCCGTCCTCGAGGTGGCCGTCGATCAGGTTCATGGGCGGATCGCTGAACACCTGGGAGACGCCGATCGAGCCGGGGTTGTGATACACCTGCGGCGTGGCACCGTATTGCACGAGCCGCCCCTCCTGCATGACGGCGGTGTAGCCACCGAGCGTGAGCGCCTCGAGCGGATCGGTGGTGGCGTAGACCACGACCGCATCACGCTCCTGGAAGATCTCGCGCATCTCCGCGCGCAGCTCCTCGCGAAGCTTGTAGTCGAGATTCACCAGCGGCTCGTCGAGCAGCAGCAGCTCGGCATCACGCACCAGCGAGCGGGCCATTGCGAGGCGCTGCTGCTGGCCGCCGGAAAGCTCGGCGGGCAGGCGATCGAGCAGGTGCTCGATATGCAACCGTTCGGCCTCGCGCCGCACACGCCGGTCGATTTCCGCCCGGTCGAGCCGGGCGAGCTTCAGCGGCGACGCGATGTTGTCGTAGCAGGTCATCGACGGGTAGTTGATGAACTGCTGGTAGACCATCGCCACGTTACGCCGGCGCACCGGCACGTTGGTGACGTCGACGCCGTCGACCAGCACGCGCCCCGAGGTGGGCCTGTCCAGGCCGGCCATGAGACGCATCAGCGTGGTCTTGCCGGCGAGTGTCAGCCCCAGGAGCACGTTGAAGCTCCCCGGGGCGCACTCGAGCGTCACATCGTCGATGTGCGTCTCGCCGGTGACCACCTTGCTGACGTTTTCCAGTTTAAGGGTCATGCGATGTCGCCCTCTCTTCTCTCCTCCACGCGGGCGGCGAGATGAGCCGCCACCCGGGCCGCCTGATCGGCGTCCAGGCGCAGGCCCAGCTTGCTTCGCCGCCACAGCACGTCGTCGGCGGTATACGCCCATTCGTACCGGGTCAGATAATCCACCTCCGCGGCATACAGGTCGGCCCCGAAACACTCACCGAGGTCGTCCAGACCGGCGGCATCACCGAGCAGGCGCTCGACCCGGGAACCGTAATCCCGCACGAGCCGCTCGGCGAGCGCCGCGGGCAGCCAGGGACGGCGCTCTCGCAGCCGGGACACGAAGGTGCCGGGATCGCCGCCGGGGAGATCCCCGCCCGGCAACACCTCGGTACCGGTCCAGTCGCGCCGCGGCGCCCCTAGGGGATCGGCCAGCCGATCCATCGCCTCGCGCGCCAGGGTACGGTATGTGGTGATCTTCCCGCCGAACACCGACAGCAACGGCGCCCCGCCGTCGGTGTCCAGATCCAGCAGATAATCGCGACTCACCGCCGACG
>CAZHBN010000524.1:0-1920 GCA_964530405.1 uncultured Ectothiorhodospiraceae bacterium | reverse complement strand
CGTCGGCAATCACCGGAATCTCGCGCTCGGCGAGCGGCAGGCGGAGGTGTCTGCCGATGAGGTGACGGTAACGATCGTCCTCCGGGTGCACGGCAACGGCCGTGTCGCCGAGCATCGTTTCGGGGCGGGTCGTCGCCACCACCAGGTGACCGCTGCCGTCGGCCAGCGGATAGCGCATGTGCCAGATGTGGCCCTTTTCCTCGCTGGACTCCACCTCCAGGTCGGAGACTGCCGTGTGCAGCACCGGGTCCCAGTTCACCAGGCGCTTGCCGCGGTAGATGAGCCCTTCCTCGTAGAGGCGTACGAAGGTCTCGCGTACGGCTTCCGACAGGCCGTCGTCCATGGTGAAGCGTTCGCGGGACCAGTCCACCGAGGCGCCCATGCGCCGGAGCTGGTTCTGGATCGTACCGCCGGATTCGGCGCGCCATTGCCAGACTCGCTCCACGAAGGCCTCACGGCCGAGGTCGTGGCGGGTGCGGTTCTCGGCGTTGAGCTGACGCTCGACCACCATCTGCGTGGCGATGCCGGCATGGTCGGTGCCCGGCTGCCACAGCGTGTTGCGCCCGCGCATCCGCTGGAAGCGGGTGAGCGTGTCCATGATGGTGTCCTGGAAGGCATGGCCCATGTGCAACGTGCCGGTCACGTTGGGGGGCGGAATCATGATGCAGTAAGGAGCGCCCTCGCCGGAGGGGGCGAAGTAGCCCTTCTGCTCCCAGGTTTCGTACCAGCGGGACTCGATGGCGCGCGGGTCGTACGTTTTCTCCATGGTTTGGCGGAATCCCGATGCTTGCTGGGTTGCACGGCTAAACCACAAAGTATAACCGACGCACACACGTATTTGTGTGCGCGTGCAACATCGCCTTGTACCGCCGGGTGCTTCGCGGCGTCAGCCGCCGTTTTTCAGGGCGGCCTGGACGTGTTGCCGGGCGAGTGCCGGCAGGTGATTGCGCAGCGAGGCGCGCAGCGTGCGGTTGAGCCATTGCCGGGTGCGCAACGTCGGCCGGTAGGCCAGGGCGGGGCCCGGCGCGTCCGTCTCACCCGGGCGGACAACGTCGAGCAGTACCGGTGGCTCGGTAGCGCCTCGTCGGGCGGCGTTTCGATCGTCCATGAACAGCATCCATGCGTGCGGCCGGGGCTTCGTCGTCGTCATCGTCCCGAGCCGAGCTTGTGGTTGGTGGGAGTCACGCCGGCGTCCCGATAGCTGCGGAAACGTGCCCGTGCCGGGCCGATGACTTCCGCCGCCTGGATGACGATCTCGGCGACACGGTCGTAAGCCTGCCATGGTTCGGGCAGCCGGTCTGTGACGTTGATCAGCATATCGCGATCGGTGGGCGGTGCCTCGGTGGTGATGATCACCGGCTCATGGGCGTCGGCTTCCCGTGCGAGCGCGTGGGGCACGAAGCTGCCCTCCCGGAACGTCCACAATGCCTCGTCGAGACGGGCTGCCGCCGGGCCGTCGGCGGCGAGGATGGCCACGCGCAGGCCTTCGCGCCACGCCTTCTCGGCAAGACGGCAGCAGAAGTGCTCGCGTGCCGCCGGTGTGTCTTCCGGCAGCACGTAGAAATCGACCCGCACGAAGGCCGCCTCAGGTCCGGTCGATCAGGTACTGGGTGAGCAATGGTACCGGGCGTCCGGTTGCACCCTTCTGGTCGCCGCTCTTCCAGGCGGTGCCCGCAATGTCCAGGTGTGCCCAGCGTTGCTTCTTGGTGAAGCGCGAAAGGAAGCACGCCGCAGTGATGGTGCCCGCCGGGCGGCCGCCGACGTTGGCCATGTCCGCGAAGTTGCTCTTGAGCGCCTCCTGGTATTCGTCCCACAGCGGCAGCTCCCAGCAGCGATCCGCTGTGGCGCGTCCGGCGTGCATGAGCTCGCTCACCAGGCTGTGGTGATTGCCCAGCACCGCGTGCGCTTCGTGCCCCAGAG
>CAZHBN010000523.1:0-1921 GCA_964530405.1 uncultured Ectothiorhodospiraceae bacterium | reverse complement strand
AGAATACTCCGAGGGATTTTAAGTCCCTTGCGTCTACCAGTTCCGCCACCCGGGCTCCTGGTGGGCTGTCATCGCGAGGCCGTTGGCGTTTGCCGACGTGGCGCTGATGGCCGTTCCCCGCTCGACAGGCACCGAAGTGCGGCGTCATTTTACCAAGGCATCGACACGCAGCAAGCGCTTCGGCGGTACTCAGTCGGGATGCTCAACGGTTGGCTAGGGCTCGCGCGATCCAGTGTAGCAGCCGCGCAGACGTAGAGGAGTCGCGGCGGTAGAGAACGCGATAGAACAGCGGCGCGGTGACGAAGTCCATCAGGGTTTCGATCTTGGGCGGGTATTCGCCGTGCTCTACGACGCGTTGATGGATCTGCTCCCCTGTGTACTGGAAACAGCGCCGGCGGTGCGTTCGGTTGACCGTGTGCGCTCAAGTCGCTTTTGTTGCTGCAATGGCCCACTGACGATAATCGGCGCCCGCGCAATGAGCATCGGTCGTGACGAATCAGGCGGTGTGCCGGATAGACCGGAGGATACGGGGCCGAATGGCTATCCTGACTGACCGTTGATGGACTCCGGGTGGCATCGGTGAGCTACCGTTTCTGGGGCCGCCGGTGAATGTGCTGATGTGCGATGTTCAGGATGAGGTCGGCTCTTTGCTCCACGTCGGTTCTCGGGACTTCCACCAGCGTGTAACCGCATCCGGCATACCAGCGCTTCATCCCTGTGTAGACGTCCAGAGCCTCCCGGAACGTCTGGTCCCGCTCCGTGTCCTTGCTGTAGATCGCTTCCCAGGGCGGGAGGATGAAAGCAGTCCGGTTGTAGGGATACATCGCTACGTGATTGATGGCCGTGGCTCGGGGGAGATTACCGGCGGCGTCGAGCATGCAGAGGGCGTCCGGTACGCCGCGGTCGTAGAAGACTGGGCTGCGGCTTGCCGGGAATTGGCGGTGCTTGTCGATGTCGTTGCGGAGGATGGTTCTCGCAAAGGTGGCTGGGTCGGGGCGCGGGGGGAGTCCTTTTGACAGGCGGTGCTTGATTATCTCGCGTGCGGATTCAGGCACGCAGTGATATCCGCGTTCTTCGAGGGTCGTTAGTACTGTTGTTTTGCCGGCACCGGGGCCGCCCGTGATTACGAATCGGTGATTCATTGTTTTTCCTTCGGTTCCGAGTAGTGGATCGTCACGTACCGGTGTTCATCTTTCTCATCCCGTGATGTCGGTTTGGGCAACGGGCCAGGCGCTCGTGGGCATTTTCCGTGCGGGCGAGCCGCGGCACTGGCGGGATGGTATTGGGCAGCGCAGGGTGGTCGACGGGGCTTATTCGCTCGTCCGCTGTCGGTTGGCCCGGAGTTCCTGGAAGGTCGTGGCGATGATGGCAATTGCCGTCAGCGGGCCGACGAAGTAAAGCATCACCGTGCTGAATGCCGGCAGCGCATCGTGCTGGGTGGCGGCCAAGATGAGGTAGGCGGTGTAGGCGATGTAGTAGCCCAGCAATACGATGCCTTCGGCGCGGTTGATGATGCCGCTCGTGAAGAAGATGGGCAGGGCGGCTAGTGCCACCGCGATCATGACGGGGATGTCGAAGTGTACTGCTGCGGGTGAGACCGTCACGCCGTTCGGGGCGACGATGCAGGTGATACCCAGCACGGCCATGATGTTGAAAATATTGCTACCGACGACATTGCCCACGGCGATGTCGCGTTCGCCGCGCAGGGCGGCGATGATCGAGGTTACCACCTCGGGCAGCGACGTGCCCGCGGCCACGATGGTCAGGCCCACGATGAGCTCGCTGACGCCCATCAGTTCTGCGAACGTCACCGCGCTGTCCACGAGCCAGCGCGATCCGAGCACGAGGAGAACCAGACCGCCGACGATCAGCCCCGCGTTCCTGGCCCAGCCGACGGGTTGGTCACCGCCGGTCGCGCCGC
>CAZHBN010000522.1:0-1953 GCA_964530405.1 uncultured Ectothiorhodospiraceae bacterium | reverse complement strand
GCGTTGCCGCTCACGCCCAACGGCAAGCTCGACCGCAAGGCGCTGCCGGCGCCGGCGCTCGGTGGCGGCGAGGCCTACGAGCCGCCCGAGGGCGAGGTGGAGCAGGCGTTGGCGGCGGTGTGGGCCGAGGTGCTGGGGCTCGAGCGCGTGGGCCGCCATGACAACTTCTTCGAGCTCGGCGGACACTCGTTGTTGGCCGTGCAGTTGGTGGCCCGGGTGCGCGAGCGCCTGCACGTCGACCTCGCGGTTGTGGATCTCTTTCGGTGTTCGACGCCAAGCGCATTGGCCGAGCGTGTCACTTCCATGAGCGACGGCGCGTCTACCGGTGACGCTCTCGTGGAGATTGATTCTTTCATCGACAGCCTGGATACCGTGGAATGACGACGATGGATACCGCGCGCATCGCGGAGCGCTTCGCCGACCTATCCGCCGAAAAGCGCCGGGCGGTCTATGAAAAAATCCGGTCCGAGGGCATGGGGATGGGGCAATTCCCCATTCCTCGCAGAAGGCAGGCGACCGAAGGGAGTTATCCCCTTTCCTACGCCCAGGCGCGCCAGTGGTTCCTGTGGCGACTGGCGCCGCGAAGCACCGCCTATCACATCGCGGGCGCTCTCAAGCTGGGCGGGAGGCTGGATCGGGATGCCCTGCATGACAGCTTCGCGGCGCTGATCGCGCGTCACGAGTCGCTGCGCACGGTCTTCCGGGCCCGCCCGGATGAGGAGGGCAAGGCTGAGCAGGTCGTCCTGTCGCAAGGCGAGGTCGACTTTCGCCATCGTGATCTGCGTGGGAGGCCGCAGGGCGATACCGATGCCGCTGCCCGCGAGATCGCCGATGAGCCGTTCGATCTTGGGAGTGGACCGCTGCTGCGCGTGGGCGTGATCGACCTCGCCGAGAACGAGCACCTGCTGGTGGTGGTGATGCACCACATCGTCTCGGATGGCTGGTCGATGCAGCTCATTATCGACGAGTTCGCGGCGCATTACCGGGCATACGTGCGGGGCGAGCGTGTGGAGCTGCCGGCGCTGCCCATTCAGTACGCCGACTACGCGGTCTGGCAGCGTCACTGGCTCGAAGCGGGCGAGCGCCAGCGACAACTCGAGTACTGGCGCGCGCAGTTGGGTGACGAGCAGCCCGTGTTGCAGCTGCCCACGGACCATCCCCGTCATGCCGATGGCGAGTACCGTGCCGCGCGGTTCGACCTGACGCTGCCCGGCTCGCTGACGCGCGCATTGCGCGAGCGGGCCCGACACCAGGGCGCAACGCTGTTCATGATGCTGCTGGCAGGCTTCCAGGTGCTGCTGTATCGCTACGCCGGCCAGTCGGATATTCGCGTAGGCGTGCCGGTTGCCAATCGTAACCGCACGGAAACGGAGGGTGTCGTCGGCCTTTTCGTGAACACCCAGGTGCTGCGCAGCGCGCTGCACGGGCGGCTTTCCCTGCGACAAGTGGTGGAGCAGACGAGACGGGCGGCGGTGGAGGCACAGGACCACCAGGATTTGCCGTTCGAGCAGCTGGTCGAGGCGCTGCAACCCGAGCGCAGCCTCAGCCACCACCCGCTCTTTCAGGTGATGTTCAATCATCAGCGCATGGACACCCGGGCGTTGCGGCAATTGCCGGACCTGGCGCTAGAGGAGCACACGCTGGGTGGGCGTGCGGCGCAGTTCGAGTTGACCCTGAACACCCAGGAGCTGGACAGCGGCGAAGTAGAAGCGAGTTTCGGCTATGCCGCGGAGCTCTTCGACGCCGCGACGATCGAGCGTTTGGCGGATCATTACCGGCGCCTGTTGCAGGCCCTTGCCGACGCGCCGGGTCGGGCGCTGGGGGAGGTGGCCCTGCTGAGCGAGGCCGAGCGCCTGGAGCTCGATCGCTGGGGTTTCAATCCGCGACGTCATCCGAATCCCGAGGCGGTGCCGCGTCTCATCGAGCGCCAGGTGGCGGCGAGTCCGCAGGCGC
>CAZHBN010000521.1:0-1971 GCA_964530405.1 uncultured Ectothiorhodospiraceae bacterium | reverse complement strand
CGGTCGCGCTCGGACAGGCGTTGTTGCTTGCGGTTGTCCCCCCGGGCAATCGGGGCAAGCCAGCGACCGAGCAGCTCCAGGCAATGGCCTTCGGCGAGCAGCCTGTCCGCGGGCGAGTCCAGCGGATTGTTCACCAGCCGTGAGATCCAGAAGTCCCCGGATTCCCGGCGGCCCACGCAAACGGCGGTGAGTGCCCGGATGACATGGCCGCCGACAGCGGATGCGAACGCCTGCCGGACGCGTTCGCTGGCGTACTTGATCACCGCCATCTCGCTTGCTCCGCCGGCTGGTGTCCGCCGTATGAGGTGGGCGTCCGCGGTCTGCATGACCCAGACGTCGCCCGGTTCGACCCAATGGCTCACAGCGCTGTCCGCGAACGTGAACTCCGTTCGTCCCCGAAGGCCGAATACCAACAGCGTCATCGGTTCGGGATAGCGAATCGACGATTGAAAGGGGCGCCGGAACCAGCAGTTGCTGCGTGTAACCGCTATGTCCGGACAGATACGGCCTGTCACGAACTGCGTCTTCCCGTCTACCGCCGGTAGGGTACGGTGATGCCACGTGCCGATCTGCAGCGCCCGGTAGGTGCTGAATTGTTCCCCCAGGCACAGGACGTTTCGCTCGAGACCGGCGGTGGCTGCGGAGTGGTCCATACCCTTTCCTTTTACAAATGAGAGTCATTTGCATAAAGGAGATTAGAGGGTTGCCCGGCGTGGATCAATACTTTCGCAAAGGTTAGTAAGCCGCCTTTGGCGTGATTTCTCGAGCTTCTTGTGCCGCCGCGGCGATCGCGTGGCGGCTTGCCATCGCGAGTGCCAGCACGCCCAGCATTGCCACGGTCAGGGCGAGCAGCATGCCGGGATAGCCGAAGCGATCGAGGAGCACGCCCGCCAGCATCGGCACCGCGAGCCGGCTCAGCGTGAACAGGCTCGCCTGAATGCTGTAGTCCGCTGCCTGGAACTGCGGTCGGGCGAAGTACATCATCAGCCCGAACGCCATCGCCGATGTGGTGCCGGTCGCAGCCGCCACCAGTGCCGCCGCGGCGATGAGCGCGGTCGTTCCGGCGGCCGCCCAGCTCGTCACGGTGAGCGCGGCTAGAGCGAGGAGACCGAAACCCGCGAACGACGGCGCGGCATGGGCGACGCCCAGTAATCGTGTCAACCGCCCGCCGCCCAGACTTGCGGCGGCGCCGACGGCACCGCCGCCGACGCCGGCGATCCAGGCGACTGCGGTCACGCCGAGACCGTGGTCGAGCAGCAGGGGCTTGAGGTAGAGCCAGGCCGCGCCGAGGAACGGGAAGCAGCAGACAAGCAGGCATGTCCAGGGCCCCGCGGCGGTCTGACCGAAATAGCCGCGCAGCACCCGTGTGCCACCGGTCGCCGGCCGGGACTCGATGGCCTGCAGCGGCTCGCGAACCAGTGCCAGAGACGCTGCGCCGGCCGCGAGATGGCCGGCCATGAGCCAGAAAGGCGCATGCCAGCCCCATCGGGCATGTATGACCAGCATGAGGCCGCCGCCGGCGATGGCGCCCAGGAACAGAACCGCTGACCGGATGCTTCCGGCGCGCAGGCGTTGCGATGCCGGAAGCGTTCTGATCGCCAGGGCGTTCAGGGGGATGTCCGCCCAGATGGCCAGCAGGCTCGCACCCAGCGCGAGCGCAAATAGCGCCCAGCGGCTGGCGAGCATCTCACGCGAGCCGATTATCGTGAGTAGCAGGGCGAGCATCAGGCAGAGAACGATGGTCCACGCCTTGTAACCGGAGCCCTTCAATCGGAAACGTTCCACCGGCACCGCCAGCACGAACTTGAACACCGCCGGCAGCCCGACCAGCTGGAAGATCCCGATCTCCGTGCCGGACCAACCCTGCTGGCGCATGACGAGCGGCAAGCCGAGCAAGAGATAAATGCTCGGAGTGGCCAGAGCGAAGTTGAGCCATCCGAAGACCGCGTGGTGTATGCCGTATCCTTGGCG
>CAZHBN010000520.1:0-1980 GCA_964530405.1 uncultured Ectothiorhodospiraceae bacterium | reverse complement strand
GGCCAGCCCGACAAGACGCCAAATCGTTCGTTGGCCCACAATATGCGATAGCTCTCATCCAGCAGCACGATACCCGCCGCCGTACCGGACGCCGCCAGCATTGGCCATCGCACCGTCGGGTGATGGACCACTTCGGCACCACCCTGCGTCGATTCATCCTTTTCATCCACCATGACATCCGTCTCACAATCCCTGTTGTTTTCTCTCGTCTTCACTGTATAGCGCTTGGGCCGAATGTGCCTCGTTTTGAACAACAAACGGGCCAGGATCACGCGAATTGGTCCGGTGGGCATGCGGCCGATACGCCCATGGCATCGACCATTCATTAGCGATGCTTCGAGACAACCGTATTACCGGCAATCACGCAAGGCGGATAGCGAAAACGAAGGCAAGGGAGATAGGGTGGCCGGCTCGCCGGAGGGAATCTTGAGCTGAGAAAGCGCTGATTTATGTCGCGAGCGAAGAGAGGCTGGCCGCCGCCGGAACAGAAAAACCGCAGTTTACACGTGCGTAAATGAGGGTTTGACCGGGCTCGCGCACGAGTACCGCCGGCGGCCAGGATGTCGAGCGCAGCAATGAATCAGCATTTTCCCGACAGGGCTCAGATGTAGGCATAGGGCATGCGGGACTGAAAGCCGCGGTAGGCGCTCTCGGTCATGGTTTCCAGCAGACGGTATGCCATCTTGCCGAAGCGCTTGAGCAGGGGCATGCGGTCGGTACGTTCAACAACCTTGGTAGTCGTCATGACATTCAAACCTGTGCGTTGAGGAATGTACCGAGCATTATACCTTGGTCTATATACTTTGGTCTAATTTCCTGCCTGCCCCTCACGACATGGCTCGATTCAGGGCAGCCCGCACCGATATCCGAAGACATCTCGTGCGGGCGCCCGATACCGGATCAGCTCGAGGACACGAGCAGGTCGCGCAGCGCTTCCCCGACTCCGGTGGCCGATTGCGGATTCTGCCCCGTCACCAGGCGACCGTCGGTGATTACCTGGGCCGTCCAGTCAGCGGCGGGATGCAGCTTCGCCCCACGTTCGGCAAGCGTCGATTCCAGCAGGAAGGGGACGACGTCGGTGAGTCCGACCGCGTCCTCCTCGGCATCGGTGAAGGCCGCGACGTCCCGGCCGGCTACCAGGAGAGTGCCATCCGAGAGGGTCACGTTCACCAGCGCAGCAGGGCCATGGCAGACCGCCCCTACCACGCCGCCGCGCTCCCAGATTGCACGCGTCTTGTCGTGCACGGCGGTATTGTCGGGGAAGTCCCACACAGCACCATGCCCACCGGCGAAGAAGATCGCCGAGTAATCGGCGGGATCGATCTCGGCCAGCACCTTGGTATGGCGGAGCCGTTCACGGAAAGCGGCATCATTCCAGTAGCGGGCATTCGTCTCGTCGTCGAGATCGAAGCCGTCGACGGGCGGCTCGCCGCCCTGAATGGAAGCGAACTCCACCGGGATGCCCGCCGCCTCGAACACCGCCAGCGGATGCGTGACCTCGGACAGAAAGAACCCGGTCGGATCACCGCCTTCGCCCTTGGTGGCATGGCTGGTCATCACGATGAGAATCGGTTGGATCGCGTTACTCATGTTTCGACTCCTCCGGTCGGGCAGTACTACATGTGCCCATATTGAGGAAAACACGGCACAAGTGCCTGCGTGGACGAACTGTTCAGTGTTTCCCGGGATGTCCCCGGTAGGTGCGGGCATGCTACGCATAAAACAATGCCCCACCCGGCAGATCCGGAATCGCCCTCGGACCTTCAGGGGGCTGACATGAATGACATTCACTTTCCCCTGAGGACGTCTCACTTCACGTCTGTCGCCCAGAAGCATAAATTTAGCCGGTTAAATAATTTTTCACCCAACCTCTTTCCTCTCAACCTCAGGAGTTCAGGATGCAGCTTGCTCATCCCCCCTATCGTGCCGATGTCGTCGGCAGCCTGCTACGCCACTCGCCGGTCAAGGATGCACGCCAGC
>CAZHBN010000519.1:0-1988 GCA_964530405.1 uncultured Ectothiorhodospiraceae bacterium | reverse complement strand
TCTCCGAGATGCCGTAGACGATGTCCGGCATCACGATGGGCAGATAGATGAACCATATCAGCCAGTTGAGCCGGAGGTGGCGGTATTTGTACATGCCGTAGCCAACGAGCGTGCCGAGCACCGTCGCCAGCGTCGATGAGGCCACCGCCAGTACCAGGCTGTTCTGGAACGCCGCGATGATCACGTCGTTGCTGAATAGCCGCTGGTACCACTTCAGCGAGAATTCGGTGAGCCGCGCCGCCGAGTTGGCCTCGTTGAAGGAGAACAGCACCACTACCGCGAGCGGGGCATAGAGGAAGGTGAGCGTCAGGTACCAGAACACCCCGAGCCCGCGCTGGAATCCCGTGCGTTTCACAGTACCACCTCCTGGTCGCCGCCAAGCCGGCGCCCGACGCGACGCAATACCTGCAGTCCGGCAAGGGTGGCGATGATCATGATCATCGCGCCCGCGGCGCCGAGGGGCCAGTTGGCGGCCTCGGAGAACTGCCGGGCGACGAGGTTGCCGAGCATCATGGCCTTGCCGCCGCCGAGTAGCTCGGGGATGACGTACATGCCGAAGGCGGGAATCGAGACCAGTACC
The DNA here is from genome assembly GCA_964530405.1 of uncultured Ectothiorhodospiraceae bacterium. Taxonomy (GTDB): domain Bacteria; phylum Pseudomonadota; class Gammaproteobacteria; order Nitrococcales; family Nitrococcaceae; genus Arhodomonas. The sequence goes on along the minus strand of CAZHBN010000519.1, from coordinate 1,408 downwards.
GTACCGGCCATCAGGCCCGGCAGCGTTTGCGGCAGCACCGCGTGGATGAATGCGCGCACCGGGTTGGCAAAGAGATCCCGTGCCGCTTCCACCTGAGCCATGTCGAGTTTCTCGAAGGCCGCGTAAAGCGGCAGCACCATGAACGGCAGGAAGTTGTAGACCAGTCCCACCACCACGGCGAACTGCGACGGGAAAAGCCCCATCTGCGGGTCGGCGAACCCCACGGCGGCGGCCAGGTTGGATACGGGCGTGTTGGGCGCGAGGATGTTCATCCAGCCCACTGCGCGGATCACTTGGTTGGTCCACGACGGCACCACCACGGCCAGCAGCATCAGAGGGCGTACGTGTGCCGGGCGGGTGGTGATGTAATAGGCCACCGGATAGGCGATGGCGATCACCAGCGAAGTCGCGAGCGTGGTCTGCCAGACCGAGCGCAGCAGGGTGTAGAGATTCCCCGGGCTCCAGCCGAGGAAGCCGAAGCCGGCGAGCTCGTGGAATGCCTGGGTGGTCAAGGGCATCTGCGGCAGGCCGTAGGCGCCGTTGGTCATGAACGCGATGCCCATGAGGTAAGCGCTGGGCAGCACCAGGAAGACCACGATCCAGACGATGCCGGGGGCGATGGTGGCGAGCAGGTGCCAGGTGTCGCGGCCCAGGCGCGGGGCGGCGGCCGGTTGTGGAGAGGCGGCGATCTGCATGGCAGCGGCCCTCAGTCGTCGAGCGTTACCACGCCCTCGGGCGCGATCTCGAGCGTGACGGGTTCCCCCACTTCGAACAGCGCCTGACCGCGGTTGTTGCAGGTGGCGGTGATCTGCGTTTCGCCGCAGGCGAGGCGGTACTCGGCGACACTGCCCCGGTAAAGACGCTCGTCGACACGGGCGGCGAGACGGTTCGGCCCCGGTTCATGGCCGGCGATGAGCTCCAGGGTTTCCGGGCGGATGAGCGCGTGGCCGCCGTCGCCGAAGTTGCCCTGGAGGGTGCCGAGATCGGTGGTGAGGTAGCTTTCGCCCCGGTCGTGTACCTCGAACAGGTTGGTGTGCCCCATGAAACGGGCCACGAACAGGTTCTCCGGGTGTTCGTAAACCGTCTGCGGCGGCCCGACCTGCTGAATACGGCCACCGTTGAGTACCGCTATGCGGTCGCTCATCACCATGGCCTCCTGCTGGTCATGGGTGACGAACACGAAGGTCATGCCCAGGCGCTTCTGGGTGCGCAGGAGCTCCACCTGCAGCTCGCTGCGCAGCCCCGCGTCCAGCGCCGACAGTGGCTCGTCGAGCAGCAGCACGTCCGGCTCGTTGATGAGCGCGCGGGCGAGGGCGATGCGCTGGCGCTGGCCGCCGGAGAGTTGGTCGATGCGCCGGTCGAGCAGCTCGCCGATCTTGATGAACGCCGCGGTTTCCTCGACCTTGCG
>CAZHBN010000518.1:0-1988 GCA_964530405.1 uncultured Ectothiorhodospiraceae bacterium | reverse complement strand
CGCAGCCGCAGCATCGCCGCTTCGGTGGCGACCGCGGTGGTGACGCCAAGGAGCAACTGCCAGACGACGCCCATGCCGAAGAAGCCGATCAGCGCGATGATGCCCGGCACCAGGGCATAGAGCACCGCGCGCATGGTGCCGGCGACAGTGGTGGGTGGGCGGAGATGCGGGGAGACGGCCTGGCGCAGCGGCATCAGCGCTCTTCCTCCCCTTCCGTGGACTGGCTGCCGCGATGGCGCTTGCGGCGTTTGGCGAGCGCGGCGGCGATCGCGGCCTTGCGTTCGTCGTGCCCGTCTCCGGACGAGGCGGAGCTCTGGGCCTGGGTGTTCTCGCGGCGCTCCCGCATGGCCGCCTTCTTGCGCTCGCGCCGGCGCCGGCGCTCCTCGGCTTCGCGTTCGAGTCGTGCCTGGCGCGCCTCGTAGCGCTCCCGCGACAGTTCCGCCTGGCGGCGTGCCCGTTCGGCCTCGGCGGCCTCACCCTTGGCGTAGCGGAAGTATTGCACCAGCGGAATATGGCTGGGGCAGACATAGGCGCAAATGCCGCACTCGATGCAGTCGAAGAGGGCGTGGGCCTCGAGCTGTTCCAGATCGGTGGCGCGTGCGTGCCAGTAAAGCTGCTGCGGCAGCAGCGAAACCGGGCAGGCGTCGGCGCAGGCGCCGCAGCGGATGCAGGGCATTGCCGGCTGCGGTGGCGGGAAGAGCGCGACGCTGCCCGCCAGCACGCAGTTGGTCGCCTTGATCACCGGGACATCGTCACGCTCCACGGTAAAGCCCATCATCGGTCCGCCCATGATCAGGCGGTCGAGGGTTGTGATGATGCCGCCGGCAGCCTCCAGGAGGTCGGCGAAAGGGGCGCCCAGTGGGGCTTTCACCACCCGGGGCTCGGCCACCGCGTCACCGGTGACGGTGACGTAGCGATGGGTGAATGGGCGGCCCTGGGTGACCGCGCGGTGGACCGCCGCTGCGGTACCCACGTTCTGGCAGACGATGCCGAGGCTTGCCGGGATATCGCCGCTGGGCACTTCCTCGCCGGTAAGCGTATAGATGAGCTGGCGCTCACCGCCGGCGGGATAGCGGGCGGGCACGGCGACGACCTCGATATCGTCGCCGGCGGCGTCCTCGGCCGCTGCCTTCGCCTCGGGCATATCGTCCTCGATGGCGAGCAGGATGCGCGCGCCGCCGAGCATGTGCGCCATGATGCGCGCGCCCTCCACGACCGCCCCGGCGCGGGCGCGCAGCAGCATGTCGTCACAGGTGATCCATGGCTCGCATTCGGCGCCGTTGACGATCAGCGTGTGGATGTTCCGTTCCAGCGTCGGGTTGAGCTTCACTGCCGTGGGAAAGGCGGCACCGCCCAGGCCCGTGATTCCGGCGTCACGCACCCGCTGGCGGAGCACCCGCGTGGAGGTCTCGCGCCAGGGCAGCGCCGGCCAGGCCGGCTCCCACTCGTCGTGACCGTCGGGCTCGAGCACGATGCATGGCGTCGTCAGCCCGGAGGGGTGCGGTGCGAGGCGATCCTCGACCGCGGTCACGGTGCCCGAGGTGGGCGCGTGAATCGGCGCGCTGACGTAGTCGACGCAGTGGCTGAGCACCTGGCCGCCCAGTACTCGCTCCCCGGGCTCGACACCCGGCTTGCCGGCGGCGCCGACGTGCTGGGATACGGGCAGCACCAGCTCCCGTGGCAGGGGGAGGGGCGTGACCGGTCGGGCGGTGGAAACCGCCTTGTGATTGTCCAGTCGCAGCCCGCCCGGGAAGCGGTGCAGCGCGCTCATGCCTGTCTGGCCTCGGGGCGGTTGTCCGGCAGGGGCCAGTGCCAGGTGTTGAGGTCCGTCTCCACGGTCTCCATGTGGATGCAGTCCACCGGGCACGGCTCGATGCAGAGCTCGCAGCCGGTGCACTCGCCACGGATGACGGTGTGCATGAGCTGGGGGGCACCCACGATGGCGTCCACCGGGCAGGCCTGGATGCACTTGGTGCAGCCGATGCACA
>CAZHBN010000517.1:0-1993 GCA_964530405.1 uncultured Ectothiorhodospiraceae bacterium | reverse complement strand
AGAGACGGACAGGCCGCCGCGTTACCGGGACGGGGTGGAGAGCGCGGTCGCGGACACGCTATGAATCCGTCCCTGGACGCTCGACTGCGGCCATCCCTGGCCGCAGACGGTCCGCGACCGCGCTCTCCACCCCGTCTACCCCCTGCGGCTAGCCCAAAAACCGCGCTCGACACGGCTCAATCACACAACGGACAGCAACCATGCTCTCGGTAAACGGCCTCAACCAGTACTACGGCGAAAGCCACACCCTGCGGGACGTGGACCTGGAGGTCCCCGGGTGCTCGTGCACCTGCCTGATGGGGCGCAACGGCGTGGGCAAGACCACGGTGCTCAAGACCCTGATGGGCCTGCTACCGGCGGCCTCCGGCGAGATCCGCCTGGAAGGGCGGCCCATCGAGCGCCACGCCACCGAGGTACGTGCCCGCGCCGGCATGGGCTACGTCCCCCAGGGCCGCGAGATCTTCCCCCAGCTCACCGTCGCGGAGAACCTGCGCATCGCCCGCGCGGCGCTTGGCCGGCGGGACATCCCCGAGCGAGTGCACGCGCTCTTCCCCGTGCTCCACGAGATGCGTCACCGCCGTGGCGGCGACCTCTCCGGCGGCCAGCAGCAGCAGCTCGCCATCGCCCGGGCGTTGTGCCTGGAGCCAAGGCTGCTGATTCTCGACGAACCCACCGAGGGTATTCAGCCCAACGTGGTGCGCGAGATCGGCGACGTCATCCGCCGCCTCAACAAGGAGGAAGGCCTCACGGTGTTGCTCGTCGAGCAGAAGCTCCCCTTCGCCCGCCGCGTGGCCGACCACTTCGCCATCCTCGACCGCGGCCAACGGGTGGCCGCCGGGCGCATGGACGAGCTCGACGACGAGCAGGTGCGCGCCTACCTGACCGTGTGAGTCCGTTCCACCGCCACGGGTAGCGCTCAGCCCTCGCCGAGACGCTCCCGGGCGGCGGCCACCTGGGCGCGGACCTGTGCCGGAGCGGTGCCGCCGACGTGATCTCGGGCGGCGACGGAACCCTCCAGGGTGAGCACCTCGAAGACGTCGGCCTCGATGGCCTCGGAGAACTGCTGAAGCTCCTCCAGGCTCATCTGCGCGAGGTCCCGCCCGGTGTCCACGCCGTGGCGCACCGCGCGGCCGACGATCTCGTGGGCGTCGCGGAAAGCGACGCCGTGGCGCACCAGGTAGTCGGCGAGGTCGGTGGCGGTGGCGAAGCCGCGGCGCGCGGCCTCGCGGGTGTGCTCACGCTTGACCGCGAGGTTGGGCACCATGTCGGCGAAGGCGCGCAGGCTGTCGAGGAGCGCATCGGCGGCGTCGAACAGCGGCTCCTTGTCCTCCTGGTTGTCACGGTTGTAGGCGAGCGGCTGGCCCTTCATGAGCGTGAGCATGGCGTGCAGGGCACCGTGCACCCGCGCGGTCTTGCCCCGCACCAGCTCGGCAACGTCCGGATTCTTCTTCTGCGGCATGATCGAGCTGCCGGTGCAGTAGCGGTCCGGCAGGTCGATGAAGTCGAACATCGGCGACGTCCACAGCACCAGCTCCTCGGCCATTCGCGAGAGATGGGTCATGGCGGTGGCCGCCGCGGACAGGAACTCGATGGCGAAATCGCGATCGGAGACCGCATCCAGCGAGTTGCGGCTGGGTGTGTCGAAGCCGAGCTCGGCGCAGGTCTGCGCGCGGTCGATGGGGAACGTGGTCCCGGCGAGCGCCGCCGAACCCAGCGGCATCACGTTGGTGCGCTCGCGGCAGTCGGCGAGCCGCCCCTCGTCGCGCACCAGCATCTCGTACCAGGCAAGCATGTGGTGGCCGAAGGAGATAGGCTGGGCCACCTGCAAATGAGTGAACCCGGGCATGATCGTCTCAGCCTCGCGCTCGGCGAGGTCCACGAGCCCCGCCTGGAATCCCCGCAGCAGCGCGATCGCCTCGTCGACGGTCTCGCGCAGCCACAGCCGCACGTCCGTGGCGATCTGGTCGTTGCGCGAGCGCCCGGTGTGCAGGCG
>CAZHBN010000516.1:0-2005 GCA_964530405.1 uncultured Ectothiorhodospiraceae bacterium | reverse complement strand
TTCGAGGTTTTCGATGCGTTCCGTCGCTGACCGGATCCGTCACGCGGTGTGTTTCGAGTTCATCGGGGTGATCATCGTCAGTCCCCTCGCCGGCTGGCTCTTCCATGCCGAGATGCACAAGGTGGGTATTCTGGCCGTGGCCATGTCCCTGGTCGCCACCGCCTGGAACTACGTCTACAACGTCTGGTTCGACCGCACGCTGCTGCGCCTCCGCGGCCGGGTACGCAAGACCCTCGGCGAGCGGGTAATCCATGCCCTGGTCTTCGAGTTCGGGATGCTGCTGTTCACCCTGCCACCGGTGATGTGGTGGATGGGCTACGGCTTCATCCAGGCGCTGACCATGGACGTTTCGCTGATGGTCTTCTACCTGGTCTACACCTACGTGTACAACCTGGGCTACGACGCGCTCTTTCCCGTTCCCGAGCCGGAGAGCTCCTACTCCGGCTAGTGCCCAGGAACAGGCGCCGGAGCGGCCGCCCGCAGCACGCGGGCGGCCCGCCGCTTACGCCGGACGTGCCACCGCCGGCACGAAACCGCTCAGGTCGACCTCTTCCGGCCGAATCACCCGCTCCTGCTCGGCGGAGCAATACAGCGCCATCAGCATCTCGACCACCGCCAGCCCGTCGTGGAATGTCTCGATGGGGACGGTACCGGCGCGGAAGTGCTGGACCATGTGCCGGTTCTCGCCGGTGTAACCGTAAACGCCCGCTTCGTCGTCGAGTACCGGCATCAGGCCCTGCTCGGCGTTCTGTTTCTCCACCAGGTCCTCGCCCTGGCTGCCGGTCACCTCGCGGGACATGAAGACCTTGAGCGGCGCGTTGATCGAGGAGAACTCCATGGCGTACTCGGGGCCGAACATCTCCAGGTTGATGCGCAAACCGGCCCCCACGTAGGCCCACGATGTGGTCGCCTCGATGATCACCTCGTTGCCGTCCGGGTCCGCCATGATCAGGTTGCCGCGGGCGAAGTCCTCCGCCGGACGCTTGAGGTAATCCACTTCGCTGCCCATGCGCTGCTGCAGTGCCCGCGCGTACTCGGGGCGGGTCCACTTGAGGTTGGCGACGGTGCCGTTGGCGGCCTTGAACGCCAGCTCCGAACGGTTACCCCCCGGCGAGGTCAGCATGTAGCGGGCCACCTCCACCGAGTGACACAACATGTCCGAGAGCACGCCGCCGCCCTGGAGGTCGCCGCGCCAGAACCACGGTTCGTGCGGGCCGGCGTGTTCCTCCGCCGCCCGCGCCAGATGATCTCCTTGCCCCGCTCCACCGCGGTGGAAAAGACCTGGTTCTCCAGGTAGCCGTGATTGAGCTCGGCGGCCTCGGCGAGGCGCAGCATCTCCCGCGCCTCCGGAATGGTGCGCGCCAGTGGCTTCTCGCAGGCGACGGCGAATACCTGGGACCGGCCACTGGTGACGCAGTCATGGAGCGTACGCATCACGTCCAGCCGGGTGTTGTTGGGTGAAAGCACCCACAACGCGTCCACGTCGTCCGCGCAACACAGTGACTCCAGCGAGTCGTGCGCCCGGCATGCGCCGAGATCCAGACGAGCACTCTCATCGGCGAACGCCCGGCGCTTGGCCTCGGTGGGGCTGTACACGCCCGTGACCACCACGTCGCGCACGCCGATGAGAGAGCGCAGGTGGAAATGGGCAATGAAGCCGCTCCCGACGAATCCCACGCGAAGGGGCTCGCCCGCATTCTTGCCACGCATGGCCGTACTCCTTTTTTCGTCGTCAAGTTTCGATTGTCACCAGCTCCGACGTGCTGGCACGGGGCACGATCCGGGTCGGCATCACCTCGTCCACCGCCTCCACTGGCTCGCCGGCGAGCTGGGCGGCCAGCAGTTCCAGAGCACGCTGACCGATCTCCTGGCGGGGCTGGGCGACAGTAGTCAGTGGCGGCGAGAAGTTGCGCGCGAAGACGATGTCGTCGAAGCCGACCACCGACAGCTTGGCGGGAACCTCCACCCCCGCCTCCCGGGCCGCCGCGATCACACCCATGGCCAT
>CAZHBN010000515.1:0-2007 GCA_964530405.1 uncultured Ectothiorhodospiraceae bacterium | reverse complement strand
GGCCAGGCTCAGCATCAGGCCGTAGAAGAACTGCGGCAGGCTCACGAACGCCTGGGTGATCTTGCGAAGATCGTCCGAGAGGCTGGCGACGATGTTGGGGCCGCCGATCGCCTCGAGCCGCTCCACGTCGGTGTCCAGCACCCGCTTCACCAGCTCGCAGCGAAGCTGGTAGACGAAGCTGTGCCCCAGTGCGGTGAGCGCCACATGGGAGCCTGCGGCGAACACCAACAGCAGCACCAGCAGCCCTGCGAATGCCCACAGGGTGCCGCCGGCGACCGTATCCGCAGCAAGCATGGAGCGATTGACGAATGCAATCACGCCGATGCTCAACAGGGCACTGGCGATGCTCATGAGCACAACCCCCGCAACCGACCACGGGGCGAACCCGAACACCAACCGAATCAGTTTCATTGCCTGGCAATCCCTCGCTTGCGTTTCGCTGTAGAGCCGGGGGCAACCGTGCAAAGCGGCGTTCGCGATTCCCGTGACGGTCGCGGGCGGGCAACCTTTTGCGGCGCCTGCCGCGCGGTTGATGCCCACGGGAGCATGGCGATCTCTCACGATCCGGCGGATGCTAATAAGAACGAGAACTGTTTGCAACGAAAATCCCGTGCCTCTACAGTCCGAACGCAAGGGCGTGAGCGCGCCGTGATCCCCTGAGGACGCAACCGTGCAACTGGAAGCCGACGAGATACACATCTGGGAAATCGACACCTCCGCCGGCGCCGCACCCGACGCCCCCCTGACGCCAGCCGAACGCCGTCGCGCCGAACGCTATCGCTTCCCCCGGGACCGCCGCCGCTTCGAAGCAACCCGCGCCGCCCTGCGGCACATCCTTGCGCGGTACACGGCAACGCCGGCCCAACGCCTGCCGCTGCACGCCGGTCGCGCCGGCAAGCCATACCTGGCGCTCACACATGCACCGGCGTTCAATGTCTCCCACAGCGGCGAACGGGCGCTCATCGCCGTCTCGCACCAGCCCGTGGGCATCGATATCGAACGGCAGAACCTACGGATCGACTGGGCCGCAGTCGCTGAAACGCACTACCACCCGGAAGAACGCGCGTGGATCGCGGCCGCCAGCGATCCGGCCTGCCGGCGCGAACGCTTCTATCGCCTGTGGACCCGCAAGGAGGCTTACCTCAAGGGCATAGGCACCGGCTTGCTGACCGATCCGGCATCCTTCAGCGCGACCGCCGGACGTATCGGCGAGTGGCACATCGGCGACCGGCCGGAACAGCCACCGGCCTACATCGCGGCGCTGGCAACACCACTTGTACGCCCGCGTGTCTCGCGTCACGTCTACAGCGATACCCGCACCGCGTGCGCCGGCTGCCCCCACGCACGCTGCCAAGCCGCGGCCTCGTTCCCGGCAATCACCGCTGGAGCAGGCAGCCGCACCAGGTCAAACACAATTGATAACCATTGACGTTTGCTTTAACTTTTCCTGTTCAATCTGACGGTCGACCATCACGCCTGCAGCGACGGGTAGCTGGAGACGTGAAGCCACGGAGCGGGACGTGTTCGAAGCACAAGGCACGACTTTCGAGATCGATGGGACGCCCATCCTGCACCCCACGGACCTGGTGCTGGAGGAAGGGATGGTGCACGGGCTCATCGGCCACAACGGCTCCGGCAAATCGACTCTGGTGAAGCTGCTGGCGCAGCAACAGCGCCCCAGCGGCGGCAGCATCCGTTTCGACGGTCGCCCGCTCACCCGTTGGGGCGGGCGCGCATTCGCGCGCCAGGTCGCCTATCTGCCCCAGCATCTGCCGAGTGCGGAGAACCTGACCGCGCGCGAGCTGGTGGGCCTGGGCCGCTATCCGTGGCACGGGCTGCTGCGGCGATTGACCCGTGAGGATCACCATCAGGTCGACAAGGCCATCGCGCTCACACAGATCGAGGCATTCGCGGATCGGCTCGTCGACACGCTCTCCGGCGGCGAGCGCCAGCGCGTCTGGCTCGCGATGCTGCTCGCCCAGGGCAGCCGCTTTCTGCTGCTCGATG
>CAZHBN010000514.1:0-2020 GCA_964530405.1 uncultured Ectothiorhodospiraceae bacterium | reverse complement strand
CCGAAGAAGCGGGAGACCTTGCGCAGTTCGAGGATGTTCTCGCTCATGGCTGCTCCTCCCTTACCGGGCCTCGGTGACCCGTTTGCGGATGTAATTGTTGAAGATCACCGCGACCAGCAACATCGCGCCCACGAACACCCGGAACCAGGAGGACTCCACGCCGGTGAAGTACAGCCCCATTTGCACCACGCCGAAGATGAGCGCGCCGAAGCAGGCCCCGATCACAGTGCCGTAGCCACCGGTGAGGAGCGTTCCGCCGATGACCGCGGCAACGATCGCCTCGAGCTCCTTGAGCACGCCACGGTCAGCCGACGCCGAGCCGAACTCGGTGACCTGGCAGGCGGCATAGACGGTGGCGCAGAAAGCGGTGAACATGAACAGCGAAATCTTCACCCAGTCAGTGGGCACGCCCACGTTCTTGGCCGCCTTGGCGTCACCGCCCGAGGCGAAGATCCAGTTGCCGTACTTCGTGCGCATCAGCACCCAGCTCGCCACCGCGGCAAGGCCGAGCCACCAGATGATCGACATGGGAATGCCCTGCACCACCGGCACGCCACCGACGAAGGTATCGATCACGCCGATATCCGCAAGCCACTGGAAGAGCCAGCCGAAGGCTTCACCGCCGAAGAAGTTCGCGAGCCAGTCATCCTCAGGGTTGTCGATTACCCCGCTGATGATGGTGCGGTTGGTCAGCGTCACCGACAGGCCGATGGTCAGCCCGCGGAGAATGAACAGGAACGCGAGCGTGACGATGAACGACGGCAACCCCGTTTTCACGACGATGTAGCCGTTGATGAAGCCGATGGCGAGCGCCAGCGCGAACGCGAAGATGATCGCTGCCCAGACCGGCCAGCCCCAGAACACGTTGGCGATGCCGATCATCATGCCGGAGAAGCCGATCATCGAGCCGATGGACAGATCGAACTCCCCGGCAATCATTAGCATGGTGGCACCGATGGCAATGATGCCGAGTTCGGCCGAGACCTGAAGCCAGTTCAGGGTACCGTCCGGAGAGAACATACCGGAATTGGGTGCCACCAACCCAAAGAACATGAACACCAGAATCACACCGGAGAGCGAACCGAGCTCCGGCCGGTTGAGCAGCTTGCGCACGCCCGAGATCCGCCGCACCCGCTCGTCGCTACCGGATGCACTCTTGGGCGTGGCCGTCGCAGACGCCTGCGCCATGACCCTCTCCTCCATACCACGTTGGTCGATCGACGGCGCTTGCGCGCCGAACGCCCCCTTCACGACCCCGGTCAGATCACCGGCGAGTCGCTGGAGTCTGAAATCGACTATAGTAGAAAGAAAATTCCATTACAACCCGACATGGAATTGCTATTCTACTTACAGTGGAACCAGCACCGGGAAGGCCGATACCATGCCGCTCATGAATACCAACCCACCGCAGACCCCGAGCGAGTTGCGTGCCGCCATCCTCGACAGCTACGCAGCGCTGAGTAACCGGCTGCAGCAGATCGCCCGCTTCGCCTTGGACCACCCCAATGACATGGCCCTGGAAACGATCGCCGTGATCGCTCGACGTGCGGAGGTTCAGCCCTCGGCCGTGATCCGCTTCGCCAAGGCGTTCGGCTTCAGCGGTTTCAGCGACATGCAGCGGGTGTATCAGGAACGCCTGGCGGAAACGGCGCTCAGCTACAGTGAACGCATCCGCCGCCTGCGCGCCGAGCACAACCACAATGGGGAGCCCACCGTCTACGGCATGCTCCAGGAGTTCTGCGAGGCGAACACCCTCTCTCTGGAGCATTTGCCTGAAACGGTGCCAGCGGACAAACTCGAAGCCGCGGCGGACATCCTCGCCCACGCACGCGCCATTCACCTGTGCGGACATCGGCGTTCGTTTCCCGTGGTGGCCTATCTCGCCTATTCGCTCGGGCGCATCGACTGCTATGCGAACCTGCTCGACGGCGTGGGTGGAATGCTCAGCCAGCAGGCCGGCGCCCTCACCAGCGACGACGCGTTGATCGCCGTCTCGTTTCATCCCTACGCGGGAGAGACC
>CAZHBN010000513.1:0-2028 GCA_964530405.1 uncultured Ectothiorhodospiraceae bacterium | reverse complement strand
AATGCGGCGAAACTCGGGCTGAATGTAGGTGTTAGGGCGGTTTTCGAATAATGAAATTTTTGCTGCGCACGATTCTCTGCGTAATGACATTCCTGATCGTCGGCTGCGCGACGGTTCAGCAGAACGCCGGCGGCAAGCCGAGCCTGGAGGATCTGCTCCGGAAGGCGAATGCGGCCTACGCGGAGGCGCGTCTCGATGATGCCGAACGCCTCTACCGGCGCACGACCGAGCATTACCCGACGGTATCCCAGGCCTGGTTCAAGCTCGGCAACGTCTATTTCCGCACGGGGCGGTACACGGCAGCGATTCGTGCCTATGAGAAGACGCTGCAGTACGACCGGGAGAATGTGGATGCGTGGCACAACCTCGCGCTGACGCGGGTGAAGCAGGCCACCCGCACGCTGGATACCGCGCTGAAGAGGGTGCCCGACCGAAACGATCAGAAAGTGGTTCTGACGGATCTCAAGAAGCGGCTGATGCTGAAGTTCTCGGACGAATAGACCGGCGCGTTGAACGCGCAAGGATGGCGGGATGCGAGTGGGATTGGCCAATCGGGGGCAGCGCGGACGGAGCCGGGGAGCGACCCTGGCGGAAATGCTGTACGTGATGCCGCTTTTCTTCGTGTTGCTGTTCGGCATTCTCGAGGTCGCATATATGTACCGCACCCGGGCGACGCTGAACGTTGCGACGTTCCAGGCCACCCGGGCGGGAGCCATGAATCACGCTCTGCGCGAGCCGATGCGCGACGCGTTGGCGCGCGGCATGATGCCGTTGTACATGGATGCCGATACGGGCGTGACCAACTACGCCTCCGCGTACGCGACGAGCCGCGCCATGGTCACGGGATTGAAGGCGCTCCCGGATTGGGTGGCGGTGGATCCGGTGGTGATCGTCAGTCCGACGAAGCAGATTTTCGACAAATTTTCGGTGACGCGGAGAGTGCGTCTGCCCAATGGTCCGCCGGACGACCGGGCGGTCATTCCGAGTGACAACCTCAAATGGCGAAGCACGGATACCCGGCGGGTGGAAGTCAACGGGAAGCGACAGGCAATCAATATACAGGACGCGAACCTGCTCAAGGTTCGGACCTATTGGTGCCACGAGCTGCTCACGCCGTTGCTGGATCGGCTAATACACTCGGCGGTCACGATGGGTCCCGACAGCCCCGAACAGCGTGCGTGCGATCGCCTCGCGGCCGTGACGCCGGATGACTATGACCGCTACATCGCCATTACGTCGCAATCGATCGTGCGAATGGAAAGTGACGTCTTCTACGACAGGCATGATCGCAACCTGCCGTGATCGGCAAAGGGAAAGTTCTGATGATCGTTAGCGATAACGGGTTTGGATTCATCCGTCGATGGACGAAGTCGGCCATTGTTCTGGCCATGCTGGGGGCGAGCATTGGCTCTGCCGCCGGGGCGCCCGTGAACCTGGGGGAAAAAACACTCTTTCACCGGGAGCACTCCGTTGGCGGACGGTTTTCGTTCATCGCCGGCCCGCTGATCTACCAGGACCGTGACAGCGAGCAATACACACGGGGCTATCGACCGAAGGCGCAGGCGGTTGTGTCCGGAACGCGGTGGCGGGAAGTCTACGACTACCCGTCGGAATACATGGCCTATGGCGTCTACGAGGCAGTTGCCGAGCGGCTCGTGGACGCCGGATACGAGTCGGTGTTCGAATGCCGTCGCCGGGAATGCGGCGATGTGGCCGGTTGGCGGCTGTACATGGGGCCGCGGGCGGATGGCTCGCCGGCGACTCAGTACTATTTCCTTGGGCGGACCGAAAGCGACGGGGAGATGGCGGCGCCGCACGTCGCTGTTTACGTCAACGAGCTCGACGGGCAGCCGCGGGTGATTCTGGATTACGCCGTACCCGAGTGGGGTTACGAGAGCGCGCGAGTGCGTAGTGACGGTGCTGGCGGGCCGGTCGGGAAACCGGTGTTTTTCTCCAAGGGGGCGAGTCGCGTCGCCGGGCGATTCGACACGCGCTTGCGCGCAATCGCGGAACAGGCCGGTCGCCTCG
>CAZHBN010000512.1:0-2033 GCA_964530405.1 uncultured Ectothiorhodospiraceae bacterium | reverse complement strand
CGGCCTCCTCGGCGATGGCGGCGAGCGTTCGCTCGGTGTGGGCGCAGCGCAGGTTGCCCCGGAGCTCGAAGCCGGCGTCGTCGATACCGAGCTCCGTGACGAACCGCTCGACCGTCGTGACCGCCTCGTGGGCGATCCGGTGCATGTGCCTGGCCGTGGCCAGGCCGAACACCTGCGCCATGCGGGGAAAGGGCATGCGGAACTTCGGCGAGACGACGCCGCCGTTGCGACCGCTCGCCCCCCAGCCAATGGTGTTGGCTTCCAGCACCACCGGCCTCGCGCCCCGCCGCGCCAGGGCGTGGGCGGCGCAGAGGCCGGTGTAGCCACCGCCGACGATGGCCACATCGGCCGTCGCGTCACTCTCCAGGCGCCCGTAAGCGGGCGCCGGCGAAGCGGTGCTCGCCCAGAGCGAGGCCGGTGGTGCGTGGGGCGCGGGCGCGTTCATGGGGGAGCGGACTCCGGTGCCTGCCGGTTGCCGCCGCTCACGCGGCGGTCGCCGCGTCAACGGCGTCGGCGAAGGCACTCAGCGTTGGGAAGTGGAAGTCGGGGCGGGTGATTCGCTCCGGCTCGGGCGTGCCGCCGAAGCCGCTCAGCCCCTGTCGGCGCTCGATCCAGCAGACGGTGTAGCCGAGCGAGCGCGCCACCCCGATGTCGTGGTACTGGCTCTGGGCGACGTGGAGAATTTCCTCGAACTTGTAGCCAAACGCCGCCTGTCGGCCGCGGTTGTGGGCGAAAAACTGGGGATCGGGCTTGGCGATGCCCGTTTCCTCAACGGTGACGCTGTCATCGAACGGATAACCGAGCGTATGCGCGTAGCTGGAGTACGCGACCCGGTCCGCATTGGTCATCGCGACCAGCCGGAAGCGTCGGCGCAAGCGCTGCAACGCCGCCACCGAGTCCTCGAACGCCGGCCATCTGTGGACGTCGAGCTGAAAGCCTTCCGCCGCCCCCGCGTCGGTGCGAAGGTCGAGCTCCTTGGCGAGTGAGAGATAGACGTGGGCCATGGCCTGGCTGGAACGGCCGGGGTTGGCGTTACGCCCGCGCTTGTAGGCTTCGAATATCTCGTCGTCGCTCAGTGCCTGCGCGCGCTCGCCGCCTACCCGCCGCACCGAATCGAGAACGCCTTTCTCGAAGTCGATCAGGGTGCCTACTACGTCGAACGTAAGAACCCGGAAGTCTTGTAGTTGCATAAGGCTTGCTAGTGCTCCCTGTTGGATGGCGAACGTCCGGTCCCGTTGGCGCTACTCGCCGGGAACCAGGATCGTGTCCTTGGGGTGAAGGGCTACGGTCAGCGCTTCGCCGACCGCGGGGATCTGCGCGCGCGCGGTGTAATGACTGGGTTGGCGCAGGCTGATGACGGTGCCGTCCTGCAGCGTGACGAACACGCGCAGCGTCTCGCCCTGATAGACGACCTCGCTGACGCGACAGGGCAGCCGGTTGAAGCCGTCGCCCAGGTTGCCGTCGTCGATGAGAAGCTTCTCGGTCTGAACCGCCAGCAGAATGCTCTCCTGCTGGGGCAGCGGCCGCTCGGAGGTGAGCGGTACGTCGCCGAGCATGACCTCGTTGCTGCTCCTGGGGCGGACTGGCAGCAGCGTCGATTCGCCCACGAAGCGGGCGACGAAGGCGTCGACGGGGTGGTCGTGGAGCTCGTCGGGCTTGCCGATCTGCACCATGCGCCCGTCACGCAGCACGGCCACCCGGTCGCTCATGGTGAGCGCCTCGCGCTGGTCGTGGGTGACGTAGATGATAGTCGCCTGGAGCTTCTGGTGGAGCTCGCGAAGCTCGATCTGCATGGCTTCGCGGAGCTGCTTGTCGAGTGCCGAGAGCGGCTCGTCCATCAGGATGAGCCGCGGCTCGAAGACGATGGCGCGGGCGAGGGCGACACGCTGGCGCTGCCCGCCGGAGAGCTGGGAGATGCGACGGTTCTCGTAGCCCGCGAGCTCGACCATCGCCAGCGCGTCATGCACCTTCCCGGCCCACGTTGATTTCGGCTGGCGTCGTGCGCGCAGGGGAAAGGCCACGTTCTCCCCCAC
>CAZHBN010000511.1:0-2034 GCA_964530405.1 uncultured Ectothiorhodospiraceae bacterium | reverse complement strand
GAGAATTACTCCCGCTACCTCTCCGGGCGGGGGCCCGGTGAACCGCCGCCGTGCCTGTTCGATTACGTGCCACAGGACGCCATCCTCTTCATCGACGAGTCCCACGTCACTGTGCCCCAGCTCGGCGGAATGTTCCGTGGCGATCGCTCGCGAAAGGAAACCCTGGTGGAATACGGCTTCCGATTGCCCAGCGCGCTCGACAACCGGCCGTTGAAGTTCGAGGAATTCCGCCAGCTACAGCCGCAGACGATCTATGTCTCTGCCACGCCCGGGCCCTTCGAGGAACGCCACAGCGAGGTGGTGGCCGAGCAGGTGGTGCGCCCCACCGGTCTGGTCGACCCGGCGCTGGAGGTACGCCCCGCCGGTACCCAGGTGGACGATGTGCTCTCCGGGATTCGCGACCGGGTCGCCGCTGGCGAACGCACTCTGATTACCACGCTCACCAAGCGTATGGCCGAGGATCTTACGGAGTACCTGCACGAACACGGGGTGAAGGTTCGCTATCTGCATTCGGATGTGGACACCGTCGAGCGCATGGAGATCATTCGGGATCTGCGTCTCGGTGCCTTCGACGTACTGGTGGGCATTAACCTGCTGCGCGAGGGGCTGGATATCCCCGAGGTTTCACTGGTCGCCATCTTCGACGCGGACAAGGAGGGATTCCTGCGCGCGGAACGCTCGCTCATCCAGACCATCGGCCGAGCCGCCCGCAACGTTCACGGCAAGGCGATTCTCTATGCCGACCGCGTCACCGACTCCATGCGTCGCGCCATGGACGAGACCGAGCGGCGTCGGGCGAAGCAGGTCGCGTTCAACGAAGCCCACGGTATCACCCCGCGCGGAATCGAGAAGGCCGTGGCGGACGTCATGGAGCGTGGCGAGGCGGGGGCGCCGGACACTGCCGAGCACTACGCGAAGGTGGCGGAAGCGGCCAGACCCTACGCAGGCATGTCCCCCGGAGATGCGGTCAAACGTATCCAGGAGTTGGAGACCGAGATGCACGAGCGTGCCCGTAACCTGGAATTCGAGGAAGCGGCGCGGCTACGCGACGAGATTAAGCGTCTGCAACAGTATGCCCTCGGTGAGCCCGTGCGGGAGTCGGCGTGATAGTCGAGATACGCCGCGTCCCGCGCGGAGCGCGCTCTGGGAGAAGGCATGATTCGGCTCATGCCCCGCGCCGTCATCCGTTGTGTGCCGGCGCATTTTCGTTGATCTCGTGTGTTGGCGGCAGGGTACTGCTTGGGCCGTACCCTGTACGGGGTTGATCCATCTGCCGGGCGGCTGTATTATCTCGCACCTCAACAGGCGCGTAGCTCAGCTGGTTAGAGCACCACCTTGACATGGTGGGGGTCGGTGGTTCGAGTCCACTCGCGCCTACCAGCTTTCCCGGAAAGCATCGCAATCGCGATGCTTTCTTTGTTTCGGGGATGCGCACCCGCAACGTCCGGCCTGGCCGGGAAATGCATGTGGCCCCTCGTATAGGTCACCACTGTGGAGCCTGAATCCATGCCCGTAATCACCCTCCCCGACGGAAGCGAGCGTCGTTACGAGCAGCCCGTCTCTGTCATGGACGTCGCCGCCGATATCGGTCCGGGGCTGGCGAAGTCGACGCTTGCCGGTCGCGTCAACGGTGAGTTGTATGACGCCTGCGATCTCATCGAGGCCGATGCCGAGCTCGCCATCATCACCCCGAAGGACGAGGAAGGGCTCGATATCATCCGCCATTCCTGCGCTCACATGCTCGGCCAGGCGGTCAAGCAGCTCTACCCTGAGGCGCAGATGGCCATCGGCCCGGTGATCGAGGACGGTTTCTACTACGACATTCGTTATGACCCGGGTTTCACACCGGAAGATCTCGAGGCGATCGAGCAGCGCATGGCCGAGCTCATCGACCAGGAGTACGACGTCATCAAGCGCGTCACTCCGCGCGACGAGGTGTTGCGGATCTTTCGCGAACGCGGCGAGGACTACAAGGTCCGGATCGTCGAGGACATGCCCGAGGTCGAGTCGATGGCCCTGTACTACCACCAGGAG
>CAZHBN010000510.1:0-2047 GCA_964530405.1 uncultured Ectothiorhodospiraceae bacterium | reverse complement strand
GACGCCTATCTGCCCATCGTCGCACGCCGGCGCGGCACCCCATGGACCGAGGCCGAGCGGCGCTTTCAGCTCTACCGCCGCGGTCGCTACGTCGAGTTCAACCTGCTCTTCGACCGCGGCACTCAGTTCGGCATCCAGTCCGGCGGGCGCACCGAGTCCATTCTCATGTCCATGCCGCCCCTGGCGCGCTGGGAATACGGTTTCACCCCGGAACCGGGCAGCCGCGAAGCGGCGCTCACCGACTACTGGCTCCAGCCCCGCGACTGGCTCGAGGAGCTTCGGGAAACGGCATAGTGAACCCGGACTTTTTCCGCTGCGGCGCAACATAAATCCCCGCCGCAACGTGCTCAAAATACCTATAACAAGCTGATTTATATACATTTACCAAGAACAACCGTGGCCGTTCTTTCATAAGATTTGTGCCCACACCTCTCAAATAAACCGGCGACACGGCGACTAGCATTACGGTAGCTTGGCGACACGCAGTCGACCTGCGAATTTGCAAAGCCTTTCCGCACCGCCGCAGAGCGGTCCGGGAAGGGGTGCAGGCGACTGTCTATACTCGAATTCCAGAGAGCGCCCCCCGCATCACGGGAGGGGAGAGAATCCGCGCCGGCAGCGGGCCAACCGTGCCCGACGCGACGCCGCAGACCGAGAACCGCCCCAACCGCAAAGCGACGTCAGGGCGGCGATCCGAGAGGTGAGACCATGGCTGCACGCATGAAACCCACGCCCACGCCGGGTGATGCCGACCCCCAGGAGACCCAGGAGTGGCTCGAGGCGCTCGAAGCGGTGCTCGAATACGAAGGCACCGAGCGCGCACACTTCCTGCTCGAAGCCCTGGTGGACAAAGCGCGTCGCCGCGGTGGCCAGCTGCCGTTCAAGGCGACCACTGCATACCGGAACACGATCCCGCCCCAACAGGAAGAGAGGTCCCCGGGTGATGCCGCCCTGGAGTGGCGCATCCGGTCGCTGCTGCGCTGGAACGCGATGGCCATGGTGGTCCAGGCCAACCGTGACCGCGAGGGCATCGGCGGACACATCGCAAGCTACGCCTCCTCGGCGACGCTTTACGAAGTGGGTTTCAACCACTTCTGGCATGCGCCATCGAAGGACCACGGCGGCGATCTGGTGTTCATCCAGGGGCACTCCGCGCCGGGTATTTACGCCCGCGCCTATCTCGAGGGCCGCCTCACCGAGGACCAGCTCCACAAGTTCCGGGGCGACCTCATGGAGGGCGGCCTGTCCTCGTATCCGCACCCGTGGCTGATGCCCGATTTCTGGCAGCTGCCCACCGTGTCCATGGGCCTCGGCCCGATCATGGGCGTCTACCAGGCGCGCTTTCTCAAGTACCTGCACAACCGCGGCATCGCCAACACCGAGGACCGCAAGGTGTGGGTATTCTGCGGTGACGGCGAGATGGACGAGCCCGAGAGCCTCGGCGCCATCGGCGTGGCCGCCCGCGAGGGGCTCGACAACCTCATCTTCGTGGTCAACTGCAACCTCCAGCGCCTCGACGGCCCGGTGCGCGGCAACGGCAAGATCATCCAGGAGCTCGAGGGTGAGTTCCGCGGGGCCGGCTGGAACGTGCTCAAGGTGATCTGGGGCTCCTACTGGGATCCGCTGCTCGCCCGCGACACCAAGGGCCTGCTGCGCCAGCGCATGGAGGAGTGCGTCGACGGCGAGTACCAGAACTTCAAGGCCAAGGGCGGCGCCTATACCCGCGAGCACTTCTTCGGGAAATACCCGGAGCTCAAGGAAATGGTCGCCAACATGACCGACGACGACATCTGGCGACTCAACCGTGGTGGCCACGACCCGCACAAGGTCTATGCGGCCTACGCCGAGGCTGTGAAACACAAGGGCGAGCCCACGGTGATCCTGGCCAAGACGGTCAAGGGCTATGGCATGGGTGAGGCCGGCGAGGGCCAGAACATCACCCATCAGCAGAAGAAGATGGCCGAAGACGCGCTGAAGGCGTTCCGCGACCGCTTCCAGATCCCGGTGCCGGACGACAAGGTCGCCGACGCGCCGTTCTACAAGCCCG
>CAZHBN010000509.1:0-2059 GCA_964530405.1 uncultured Ectothiorhodospiraceae bacterium | reverse complement strand
ACTACGACAGCACTCACCTATAGTGAGCGGTAGGCCTGCCTGCAGCGAAAGGAGACGACCATGACGACCGACGTATTCAAGGTCATCGAGCTTGCCGGCCAGTCCGGCACCGGTATCGAAGACGCGATTCAGAATGCGCTCAAACGGGCGAATACGACCATTCATCACATCCGGTGGTTTGAGGTGGTCGAGACACGGGGTCACGTGGAGAACGGCAACGTCTCGCAATGGCAGGTCGTGCTGAAAGTGGGATTCGGTCTGGAGTGAGTGGCCACGGCGCCGCCCGTTGCGGCGGCGCCCCGTAATGCGTCAGCCCACCACCTCGTCCATGTGATCGTCGATCCACAGCACGCGGTCGGAGCGCGCCTGCAGGTCCGTCGAAACACCTGCGGAGAAGACCGCGAGCTCGATTTCCTTGCCGCTCTCCGCTAGGTGATCCACCGCGTCGACCAGATCGCCGTCGCCCGAGGACAGCACCAGGGTGTCATAACGCTCCTTGTGCACCAGGGCGAGCGTCGCGAGGCCGACGTCCACGCCCATCTGGCGCTGATTGACCAGGTTGTGGTCGCTTCCGCCATGAGGACACTGAAGGTCGACCTTGGCGCCGCAGTCCACGCAATAGGCGTTGCGCACGCGCTCGTTTTTCAGGCCGTAGAGCTTGACCATCAGGTTGGGGCCGATCGGTGCGGCGCTCTGCAGCCATCCGTGGAAACGATCACGCGCTTCGTGGGCCTCGTTCTGCACGCTGTTGAGATAGTAACCGCGCCATATGTCGCCGAGTCGCTGCTCGATGAGATGGCGGAGCTTGAGGTAATCGACCCGTCGATTGGGCCCGAAAAGCTGCAGATTGATGGCGTGGATATAGCTTGCGTCAATCAGCCAAAGGCGTTTCAAGTTATAAACCAATGTCGGAAATGGATTACGTAGCCTACCGCAACCGAGCCGGACGGGGCAGCCGGTGGTATCGGAATCCGTGAAACAAGTCCGGCGGCCAAAGCGCCGCCGGAACCCGCCTGCTACCGCTGCACCGATGGCCGGACTAGGCGATGCTGTCGACCACTCCGCCGTCGACGCGGAGCGCGGCGCCGGTGGTCGCGGATGACAACGGCGAGGCAACGTAAACTGCCAGGTTGGCCACCTCGTCCACAGTCGCAGCCCGGCGAATGATCGAGCTCGGGCGCTGCGCCTTGACGAAGTCCGCTGCCACTTCCTCCAGCGGCCGGCCGGTCCGCTCCTGTTCGGCCTGCAACATTCCCGCGACGCCCTCGGACAGAGTCGGCCCCGGCAGGATCGCATTCACCGTAACGCCGGTGCCGGCCATCCGTTTCGCCAGCCCCCGCGAAAGCGCGAGATCGGCGGTCTTGGTAACACCGTAGTGCACCATGTCCTCGGGGATATTGAGACCCGACTCCGAGGACAGGAAGATCACTCGCCCCCAGCCGCGCGCCTCCATGCCCGGCAGATAGGCCCGGGACAGGCGCACGCCGGACATGACGTTCACGTCGAAATAGCGCGCCCAGACATCGTCCGGCGTCTCGAAGAAATCCTGCGGCCCGAAGATGCCGGCGTTGTTCACCAGTACGTCGGCATCGGGCTGAGCGTCCACGAGCGCCGCGCAGCCCTCCGCTGTGCCCACGTCCGCGGCAACGCCCTGCGCGGTGGCCGCGGGCACGCGCTCGGCGAGGCGCGATACCGCCTCGTCCACGCGGCCGCGATCGCGCCCGTTGAGCACCACATGCGCGCCGGCCTCCGCCAGGCCCGTGGCGATGGCAAAGCCGATGCCGCCAGTAGAACCGGTGACGACGGCGGTCTTTCCGGTCAAATCGATCTGCATGGTCAATCTCCCTGGTAGCCGGCGCCCTGCAAGGGGACACTCGGTAGACGGATGGACGACACGCAGAGCGGTGGGGACGAATCCCGGACATAGCAAGGGTTGACAATGGAGCCTGCAAAACGGGGACGAGCGCGGCGGGGATCACCTTCCACCGCCGGTCACGCTATGCTGGCGGACGAATCGCGCCCGAGCGGACACCCGACGTAGCGGCTCCATGACACGCAG
>CAZHBN010000508.1:0-2061 GCA_964530405.1 uncultured Ectothiorhodospiraceae bacterium | reverse complement strand
GGTGACCCTGCGGCTGATCAAGCGCAACTGGGCGGCGCGCCTGCAGGCCAGCGACTTCACCACCGGCGAGCCCGAATACGAAACCGAGATCATCGACGAGACCCTGCTGGAAAGAACACTGACCAGTGGCGAGTCACCGGTGGACTTCGAACTGCCCCTGGACGACACCGGCGTGTACATCCTGGAGATCTCCGCCCGGGACGCCCTCGGCCGGCTGCAGACGGTGAAGGTCGACCTGTTCAACGACGGCAGCGAAAGGGCCACCTGGCCCCGGGCGCCATCGGAGACGTTCATGGTGCGGGCCACCGACGATAGCTACGCCCCAGGGGAAACCGCCACCCTGGTCCTGGAGAGCCCGTTCGCCGAAGCCCGGGCGCTCGCCATCGTCGAGCGCCCGGACGGCACGAACCGCTACGAGTGGGTCGACGTGGAAAACGGCAAGGGCACTTACGAGCTGCCCATAGAGCGGGCCTTCATGCCCGGCATTCCGGTCCATTTCGTGCTCATGCGTGGCCGGCTGGAGGATGCGCCACGATTCGATCAGGCAGGCATGGACCTGGGTAAGCCGGTCATGATGGCCGCCACCACCCGCGTCAATGTCTCCACCGCCGATCACCGCATCGACGTGGCGCTGGCGCACCCGGCCAAAGCCCAGCCCGGCGATACCGTGGAGATGACGGTAACCCTCAGCGACCGCAACGGCGATCCGGTCTCCGGCGAGGTCACCCTGTGGCTGGTGGACCAGGCAGTTCTGGCCCTGGGCAGGGAACAACCGCTGGACCCGCTCGCCGCGTTCATCCGCGAGCGGCCGATACGCACCGCCATCCGCGACACCCGTAACCGGGTGATCGGCTACCTGCCCTTCCGCGAAGCACCCGGCGGCGGCGAAGCGACCCGGGAAGCGCTCAGCGCGCGCAAGCTGCTCGACCGGGTCAGCCTCCGCAAGGACTTCCGCAGCGTCCCCTACTTCGCGCCGGCGCTCCGTGTAGGCGAGAACGGCACGGCGACGGTGACAATCGAGCTGCCGGACAATCTCACCAACTTCATGGTCCGCGCCAAGGCCGCCGGCGACGGCGACCGCTTCGGCCACGGCACGAGCGAGATCTCCGTCCGGCTGCCGGTGATCGTCCAGCCCGCCCTGCCCCGGTTCGTGCGTTACGGCGACCGGCTGAGTCTTTCCGCGGTGGCGCGGGTGGTGGAAGGCGACGCCGGCAAGGGACACGCCGAGCTCGAGGTGGATGGCCTGACGCTGGACGGACAGGCATCGCAGACTTTCACGTGGCCCACGGACCGCACGCAGCGGCTGAGTTACCCCGTCTCGGTACCCGTGCCGGAACGCTGGCCCGAGGACCCCGGCGCGGTGCCGCAGGCGCGGGTGACACTGGGCGTGGAGCGTGTGGCCGACGGCGTCGGCGACGGTTTCCAGGTGACCCTGCCAGTGCGTCCGGACCGGCGGGCGTTGACCACCCGTCACACCGGGGAGTTGAGCGGCGCGGCACCGTTGCATGTACCGGCGCTGGGAGAACCGGTCCGCCCCGGCAGCCTGCGCCGGACCCTCGTGCTCGCCGACCGGCCCGGCCTGGTACGCATGACCGCGGGGCTCGACTACCTGCTCGCCTATCCCCATGCCTGCACCGAGCAACGCATCGGCCGCGCCCGGGGACTGCTGGCGGCCGGCGAGCTTCTGGACCTGACTCGCCCCGACACGGCCACCGCCGTTATCGACCGGCACGTGCGCAACACCCTGACTTACCTGGCCGAAGTAGTCCGCGAGGATGGCTACGTGACCTTCTGGCCCGGCGGCGGCGATGGTCACGTGGGTCTCACGGCCTGGACCTACCTGTTCCTGCTGGAGGCGGAAAAGGCCGGCTACGCCGTGGACACGGCTCTGCGCGAGCGCGTGCGCAACGCCTTGCGACGCGCCCTGCGCGGCGACTACAGCCACTTCCTCGACAGCTATGCCGAGCGGGCCATGGCCCTGACCGCGCTCGCCCAGGGCGGCGACCTGGACGCCGGCTACGCCGCCGAGCTCGCCCGGCGCAGCCAGTTCCTGCCCCAGGA
>CAZHBN010000507.1:0-2062 GCA_964530405.1 uncultured Ectothiorhodospiraceae bacterium | reverse complement strand
TGGCGGGAACCTCCACCCCCGCCTCCCGGGCCGCCGCGATCACACCCATGGCCATTTCGTCGTTGGCGCAGAACACGGCGGTGGGCGGCCGTTCGAGCGCCAGCAGCCGGGCTGCGGCGTCGCGGCCCGCCGCCATGGAGTAGTCGCCGCGAACGATGAGCGCCTCGTCGACCGCCAGGCCGGCTTCAGAGAGCCCCGCTCGATAGCCGACGAGCCGGTCGCGGCTCATCAGCTCCGGCGTGGGTCCGCTCACGTGGGCGATGCGCCGGTGACCGAGCCCGGCGAGATAGGCCGTCGCCTGCCGCGCCGCGGCGGCGTTGTCGATGCGCACCGTTGGCAGCCGCACGTCCTCCAGGTATTCCAGCGCGACGACAATGGGCACGCGTGTGGAATTGGCAGGTATCCGGTAGCCGGGGGGAAGCTTGCCGGTCATGAGGATGAGCCCGTCGGCGCGGCGCTCGCGCACCATGTCGAAGTACCAGCGCTCGCGTTCGGCATCGTCCCCCGTGTGGCCCATCAGCACCGACAGTCCCCGCGCACGCGCCGCCGCCTCGACGCCGCGGAAAATCTCCAGGTAAAAGGGATTGCCGATGTCGCGCACCACCAGCACCACCGTGCCCGTACGCTGGGTCCGCAGATTCCTGCCGAGACTGTTGGGAACATAGTCGATCGCATCGATGGCGGCCTGCACCCGCTCCCGCGTCGCCTCGCTCACGCGGTCCGGCTGCTTGAGCGCGCGCGAAACCGTCGCCGTGGAAACCCCGGCCCGGCGTGCGACGTCAGCGATGGTCACCTTCGCGGCCACGCTGACTAGCCCCGCAGCCGCCGCTGGCGGCCGTAGACCAGCATGAGCGCGAGCAGCACACCGCCGAAGACGATCTGGCGGCCGTAAGCCTCGAGCTGCAGCGTGGTCAGGATGGACTGCAGCAGCGTGAGCACGATCGCGCCGGCGATGGTGCCGGCGTAGCCGCCGACGCCACCGGCCAGCGAGGTCCCGCCGATCACCACCGCGATGATGGAGGGCAGCATGTATTGCTCACCCACACCGATGAAGCTGTTGCCGGTATAGCCGAGCACGAACGCACCGGCGAGCCCGGCGAAAGCGCCGGAGAGCCCGAACAGGCTGGCACGGATAACCCGCACGGGGATACCGGACAGCGCGGCGGCCAGATCGTTGCTCCCCACCGCATAGACCCGATAGCCGAACCGGGTGCCACGCAGCATGCCGATCACGCCCGCGGCGACCACGGCCCACAGGATGACGACGCCCGGAATGCCCAGCACCAGCGGCTCACTCACCAGAGCGACGAGCGCGGGCGCGGCATCCCCGGAGGGCACGCCACTGGTGATCACCACCAGCGCCCCCTGGATCACACCCAGCATGCCCAGGGTCATGACCAGAGGCGGTATCCGGAACACCGTGACGCCGACACCGTTGACGAGGCCCACGACGCCGGTCACGGCGACCGCGACCGCGAGGCCGGGGATCAGCATCAGATTGCTGCCGTCCATGACGTTGCCCGCCATGACCGCCCCCAGGGATACCAGCGCGCCTACGGAAAGATCGATGCCCTCGCGCCCGCCGAGTATCACCAGATTCTGCCCCGCCGCCACCGTGCCCAGGATCGCCGCGATGGTGAGCTGCCGCAGGATCTGGTCAGCACTCGCGAAACCGGGCGACAGCCATTCTCCCATCGCCAGCAGGGCGACAATGATGACGCCCGCGACCGCCAGGGGATGTGTCGCCAGGACGCGGGCGCGCTCGCCGTGCGGCGTCACTGCGCCCGGCCTGACAGGTTCGACTTGCTCGCTCATGCTTGCCTCGTCATCGCCTTGCCACGAACACACCCAGCGCCAGGGCCATGAGCACGATGAGCCCCTGGACCAGGTTCTGGTACTCGAACGGCAGGTTGGCGAAGAAGATGATGTTGTTGATGAGCACCAGGATCACGGCGCCGAAGACGGTACCGAGCGCCCCGCCCACCCCGCCGGAGAGTGCCGTGCCTCCGAGCACCACCGCCGAAATGGAGCTCAACGTGAATGCCTGGCCGATCAGCGGGTC
>CAZHBN010000506.1:0-2080 GCA_964530405.1 uncultured Ectothiorhodospiraceae bacterium | reverse complement strand
GTGATCGTGAAGCCGCACCCGCACACCGTGCTGCCGCTCGCGATCACCGTCGAGGTGGCCCAGGAGGTACTGAAGGAAGCCGGCTTCGATCCGTGGATCGTCTCGCTGGTGACCGATACCCGCGAGGCGCCGGTGACCAAGGAGCTCGCCCAGCGCGAGGAGGTGGGCGTCATCGACTTCACCGGCAGCACCGAGTTCGGGGTGTGGCTCGAGCGCAACTGCCACCAGGCGCAGGTCTACACCGAGAAGGCGGGCGTCAACTCCATCGTCATCGACTCCACCGACAACCTGAAGGGCATGGTGCAGAACCTGGCCTTCTCGCTGTCGCTGTACTCGGGGCAGATGTGCACCACGCCCCAGGACATCTTCGTGCCCCGCGACGGCATCGAGACCGACCAGGGGCATCTCTCCTTCGACGAGGTGGCCGACGCCATCGCCGAGGGCGTGCGCAAGTTCCTCTCCGACAACGAGCGCGCCACCGCGGTGATCGGTGCCATCCAGGCGGAGGTCACCGCCGATCGGATCGGCGAAGCCGCCGGGCTCGGCGAGGTCGTGCTCGAATCCGAGACGCGCGAGCACCCGGAGTTCGAGGGCGCGCGCGTGCGCACCCCGCTCATTCTCAAGGTGGATGCCGCCGATGAGCAGGCCTACTCCCGCGAGCTCTTCGGCCCGATCTCCATGATCATCGCCACCGACAGCACCGAGGACAGCATCGCCCGCGCCACCCGCCTCGCGAAGGAGAAGGGGGCCATCACCTGGGGCGTGTACTCCACCGACGAGGGCGTACTCGACCGTATGGGCGAGGCCGCATTGGAGGCCGGCGTGTCCGTCTCCGAGAACCTCACCGGCGGCGTGTTCGTCAACCAGACCGCGGCGTTCAGTGACTACCACGCCACCGGCGCCAACCCGGCCGCCAACGCGTCGCTGTGTGACAGCGCATTCGTGGCAAACCGCTTCCGGGTGGTGGAGACGCGCCGGCACGCGGCGTGAAGCATTGCGAGTTCGGTTACGAGTTCCAAGTGAGAGGTCGACCGTCGCAAGGACTGCGCTGTGCGGCAGCTCAGGCTGCCGCACAGCGCTCTTTCGACTTGCCGCTTGATACTTGCAACTGGCGACTTCGTCGCCCTTGGGAGGAGAGTGCATGCCCTGCTACGCCATCGACGGGCTCAAGCCCGTTGTCCACCCGGATGCCTACGTGCACCCCACCGCCGTGCTCATCGGCGACGTGATCGTCGGCCCCGGTGTCTATATTGGACCCTGCGCCTCGCTGCGCGGCGACTTCGGTCGGCTGATCCTGGAGGAGGGCAGCAATCTCCAGGACACCTGCGTGATGCACGGTTTCCCGGGCACCGACACTATGGTGGAGAGGGATGGCCACATCGGCCACGGCGCTGTCCTCCACGGTTGCCGTATCGCCCACAACGCCATGGTGGGCATGAACGCCGTGGTGATGGACAACGCCGTGATCGGCGATTCCGCCATCGTCGCGGCCTCCGCGTTCGTGAAGGCGGACACCCACTTCCCGGCGCGTAGCCTGATCGTCGGCGTACCCGCCAAGGTGCTGCGTGAGCTCACCGACGATGAAATTGCCTGGAAGGTGGAGGGCACCCGCACGTACCAGGATTTGGCCCGCCGATCGTCGGCGAGCATGGTGGAGGTGACGCCGTTGACCGAAGCGGAGCCGGACCGTCCGCGCCTGAACGTCTCCGACGTGGAGCCGCTCTACAAGCGCCGCGAGACTTGATGTGATCCCGCGGAGGGAAATGGGCGAAGCGACGCGCAACCCGGCGTGAGGCATCGTCAGCGCAGAAAATGAGGCACCAACGTGCCTGGATCCAAAAAGAACGCCACGATGGAGGATCTGCCGGGTCCGGCGAATCCTCGACGATCGGATGCCCGGGGTTGTGAGTCCCTTTGTGCCTTCGTGGTTCGCTCCACGGTGTTCGCCCCGGTGTTTACCGGGAACGAACCGCAAACGCGTAGATCGGCGAGCGCAAAGTGCTGGCCGCTTTGGACTCGAAACCCGTCACTTTTCACTCGATCGTGTAGAACGGATGAATTGAAGCGCAATCCGCCGATC
>CAZHBN010000505.1:0-2102 GCA_964530405.1 uncultured Ectothiorhodospiraceae bacterium | reverse complement strand
CGGCGAACTCGTCGGCCTCGCGTTGCAGCATGTCCGCGGAATCCGCCCGCATGCGTCGGGAGAGGGTGATGAACTGCACCCCGGGCTCGCCGGCATTCTCTGCCGCCCAGCCGACGAAGTCCTGATTGATTCGCTTGAGAATGGGGGCCAGCGGCCCGGTCCAGCGCCAGGCCACCGGCGTGGTTATGAGCAACCGGTAGCGTTCGCTCACGTCGCGCTCGACGATGCCGAGTCTATCGAGATCGCGCATGTAGAGCTCGATACTCGCCTGGCTCAGGCCGGTCTCCCGGGCGATTTGCTGCGGCGTGAACCGGTCCATGAGAAACAGCAGGAAGTAGAACAGGGATGGGTACGCGGCGAGGTGGCGCTCCGCATCGTGCGACAGTGGCACGCTCGGACCGGCCGGGCGGTTGGAGGCTTCGATCAGTGTCTCCAGCGGCAGGTCGATGGCCGTGCAGATCGCTGCCAGGCGGCTGAGCTTGCAGTCCTGCTGCTGGAACAGTCGCTTCACGCTGGGCTCGGACATGCCCAGCCGCCGCGCGAGCTCCGCGTAGGTGATACCACGCGCCTTCAGCGCTGACCGCAAGGCGGCAAAAACCCCACTTCGTGTCACATCCGACATCGGCTGTTCCGGTTTCAATACGATTTGCCTGCGCAGAGTATCAATTTTCGATGCGCATCGAGATGTGTTTGCGAGTCAAGGATCGAAAATCTAGCTTCCTGCGGTGTCACCTCAGCAGGAGATCCGAGATGAAGAAGCTATTCGGTGCATTGCTCCCCGGCGTGCTCGCATTGAGTGTGAATGCGATGGCGGCGGATCCAGCCCCGCTCACCCACCTGTGGACGACGGAGGGATTCGCGGAGCCGGAATCGGTGGTGGTGGATGCGGCACGCGATCGCCTGATCGTCAGCAACATTGACGGCCATCCGGGCGAGGCTGACGGCGAGGGCTTCCTCTCGCTGCTCGACCCGGATGGTTCAGTGGTGAATCGCCAGTGGATAGGGGGCCTGGACGCGCCCAAGGGTATGGCGATACACGAGGGCAGACTCTACGTAAGCGACATCACGGCGCTGCACGAGATCGACCTGGAGCGAGGGCGGCTCGTTCGCTCGTTCGAGCCGGATGACGCGCGGTTTCTCAACGATGTCACGGTCACGGCCGATGGCGACGTGTACGTGACCGACATGATGGCGAACGCGGTGTACCGGTTACACGACGGCCGGCTCACGCGCTGGTCGGAGGACGACGGTCTGCATCATCCCAACGGCATCCTGGCACAGGACGGCCGGCTCATCGTCGGCAACTGGGGCACGGGCCTCGAGAGCGATTTCACCACCGCGACGCCGGGTTCACTGGTGCTGATGGATGCCGATGGGGCCGGGATCGAGCCCGTCCCCAATGGCGATGCGCTGGGCAATATCGACGGTGTCGCAGCGCTCGGTCACTACCTCGTGGTGAGCGACTGGGTGAAGGGTACGCTGACGTTCCTCCCGCAAGCGGGCGGGGCCGTGGAGACGCATGCGGTGGAACCGGGCGTGGCGGACATCGGTGCCGCGGGCGATCGCCTTTACGTCCCGCTGATGCGAACTGGCAGGGTTTCCGCTTACTCCGTCTCCGCCAGCCCGTAGGCTGGCGACGTTGCCATTTGGTGCCAGGGGGCGCAGGCCGCGGCGTGGCGACGCGTCCGCGTCGCGGCCTGCGCCTCGGCCCGGGGACGCTGCGGTGGCGAGCGGAGTTGACGCACGTCTTTCGTGGTCATATCGTGCATATACACGTCTTGATACGAATCGCATCATGGTGTCCAACGAGTTCGTGGCGGAGAATTGTGCCTGCTTCCATCTGCGTAGTGCCGCACGGGTGGTGACGCGGGCTTATGACCGCGCTCTGGCGCCTACCGGTCTTCGCATCACCCAGTTCACGCTGCTGGTCGCCGCGAGTATGGAGACGGGCGCCTCGCTGACGACACTCGCCGAGCACATGGCCATGGATCGCACGACCCTGTCCCGCAATCTGCGGCCGCTGGAGAAACGGGGGTTGCTGACGGTTTCCCAGGAGGGCTACCGGCGCGAACGCACTATTCACCTGACACCCGAGGGAACAC
>CAZHBN010000504.1:0-2114 GCA_964530405.1 uncultured Ectothiorhodospiraceae bacterium | reverse complement strand
CCACAGGCGGCGAGCAGCGCGCTGCACGCTATTGCCCCCAGGGAAGAAAAGATGCGCTTGTGTCGCATGTGAGTCCGTCCTTATTGTTCGCGGTTCTGGCGTGGGCACTTCCGTGTTGCCGCCCGTGCCGGGCGACGTAGACCGCGGCCCTTTGGCCGGTCCCCTCGGGTGGGAGAAAGGCGCCCCTCGCGCGGGAATGTAACCCGACGCTGCAATTGGGACCAAGCCGGCAGACGGAAATGTCGACCGGTTGGCATAATGCCGCTTCGAGATCTGTTGAGTCACCGACCGGGGAGTCTCCTCATGGCCGCTATCGCCAAGCACGTTCACCTGACCGCCGTGGCTGTCACGCTGTTGCTTTTCCTGCTTCGTGGCGGCTGGATGCTGGCCGGCTCGACGATGTTACAGCGGCGTTGGGTGCGAGTCCTTCCGCATGTGGTCGATACCGTGCTCCTGTTGAGCGCTTTGTGGCTGGCGGTGGCCGTATGGCGGTACCCCATGGTGGCGCACGGTTGGATTACGGCGAAGCTGATGGCGCTTGTCGCGTATATCGTGCTCGGGACCGTCGCTTTGAAGCGTGGGCGGACCAAGGGCCAGCGCATCGCCGCTTTCATCGCGGCTTTATTGGTGTTCGCCTACATTGCCCAAACGGCTGTCACCAAGACCCCTTGGCCATTGTGAGCTAGGCGGTGCAGGAGCATGGTCGTTGCCCGCAGCGCCTGCTCGCGCAGCAGTGGTGCGAGGGCGGGCTTGTGCTGTCTGGTAAGGCCTAATCATCGTCGCGGGCGACCGAGACCGTGTTGCCGCCATCGTCAGGGTCCGCCCGAAGGTGGAACTCGATGGGCTGGCAGCAGATCTGGCAGTCCTCGATATAATGCTGCGCACCACCCGACCAGTCCACGAGAGTGGTGAACGGTTCGCCGCAGTAGGGGCAGTGCACGGTGACTTCCTCGATCACGCCGCGTCCTCCAGAAAGCAGGCGAGCAGGTCGTTGAGGAAAAGCTGGCCTCGTGCGGTGGGCTGCAACCGGCCCGGTGTGTCCTCCAGGAGGCCGGAGGCAAGGGCACGCTCGCGGCCCGCGTCGAAATCGCCGATCGGCAGGCCCGTGCGCGCTTCGGCGAGCGTTTCGTCCACACCGGCAGGCAGGCGCATCGCGTTCATCATGAACTCCAGGATCCGGTCGCTGGGTGTCACGCGCCGGGTTTCGGCGACCGTCTCCTCGGTGCGTGACGCCATGTAGCGGCGAGGGTGGCGCAAGCGGCTGTAGCGCACGATGTTCCCGTCAGCGCGTGTCAGCTTGCCGTGGGCGCCGGCTCCGATGGCGAGGTAGTCGCCGAACGTCCAGTAGTTCAGGTTGTGGCGGCATTCGTGTCCGGGACGGCTCCACGCGGAGATTTCGTAGCGACGGTAGCCACTGGCGCGCAGTCGGGCGTGCACCGATTCCTGTATGGCGAACGCCGTGTCCTCGTCCGGAATGGCTGGCGGCTTCTCCGCAAACGCCGTTCCGGGTTCCAGAGTCAGCTGGTAGCAGGAAAGGTGCGGGGCGTCCAAGGTAATCAGTTCGTCCACGTCCTCGATCGCTTCCGCGGCGCTCTGCTCGGGTAGAGCGTACATCAGGTCGAGGTTGTGGCTGGCTAGCCCCGCGTGGTTGAGTGCCGATGCTGCGGCCCGAGCCTCGTCCGGGCCATGTATGCGACCCAGACGGCGAAGCTGGCGATCGTTCAGGCTCTGCACACCAAGGGATATGCGGTCGACGCCGGCCTGTTGCAGTGCCGCGAAGCCGCCATGTTCGGTTGCTCCCGGATTCGCTTCCAGTGTGATTTCCGCGTCTGCATCCAGGTTCAGACGCTCGCGCAGGCCCATCAACAGACGTGCGATCGCCTCAGGAGGGAAGAGGCTCGGCGTGCCGCCGCCGATGAAGACAGTCTCCACGCGACGTGCGCCGGCGGCCCGTGCCTCGGCCGTGGCATCTCTGAGCAGTGCCTGAATATAGGCGTCCACCGGCAGCTCGCCGCGCAATGCGTGGGAATTGAAGTCGCAGTACGGGCACTTGCGCACGCACCACGGCAGGTGAACGTAGAGGCCAAGGGGCGCCCATGCGGTCATGGTTGCAG
>CAZHBN010000503.1:0-2141 GCA_964530405.1 uncultured Ectothiorhodospiraceae bacterium | reverse complement strand
GACGGCTCCGGGGCGCTCGAGGCCGAGCTCGAACGCATCCAGAACGACCTCTTCGACCTGGGCGCGGACCTTGCCACACCGTTGGAGGCCGAGCTCAAGCACGAGCCCCTGCGCCTGGAGGCAAGCCAGGTGACCTGGCTCGAAGGCTGCATCGACGCCTACAACGCGGAGCTCGAGTCGCTGCGCTCGTTCATCCTGCCCGGCGGGGTCGCGCGCGCGGCGCATCTGCACTTCGCCCGCACCGTCGCCCGCCGCGCCGAGCGCGACATAGTCACCCTTCACCGCGAGCACCCCATCAACGAGGCGGGCCTGCGCTACATCAACCGCCTCTCGGACTACCTCTTCGTCGCCGCCCGCCACGTGAACGCTGCCGCGGGTCACGGTGACCTGCTGTGGGTACCCGGAAAGCACCGGGAGTAAAGCGGCGCCGATCCCTGGCGGGCATATCGATTGCTCGCGTTACACGCGACGCTGCCGCCGCAGATACCGCTCGGCACTCATCAAGACACCGCCTGCGGCGAATTGCCTCATTGGTACCCCGGTTTCGGACGCTGGCCATCGGCCAGCTTGATGAAGCCGCGCGCGATACGGTAGATGCCCCAGATGAACGCGGCGAACCAGATGGCCACGCCGATGAAGGGGCCGATGATGAAGAACGCACCGAGAATCCCGACGAGCCAGGCGAGTACGCAATACGCCACGCTCCACCAGAACGTGCGAATCTGCCAGTTGACGTGCGCGGCCGTAATACCATCGTGAGGAAGCTCATCCCACGCCAGGTAATCGATGACGAGCGCAACGATGAAGCCAACGGCGGTAAACACCCCGACGATCTGGGCGATGTAGGCATACGCCGCATATCGACGCTCATCGGAAAAAAGCGATTGACCGGTACTCGTCCGTGCGACCGTGTCGCTGTCGGCAATCATTGAGCAACTCCTTGCTTCGAGTGAATGCCTCCCTTCCGGGCCCGGGACCGGACCGCGACGGGTCACCGGCGCCGGACCCGCACTGAGGCCGTCGCGTCATGGTGACGATTGCGACGCGACGAGGGCGTGGAATCTATCACAAAGCGACAGGAGCACGTCCAGATGCCGGCATATGGGTATATCGGTTGGCAAGGTCGGCACCTGCCCCCAAGCGGGGCGAGTGAAAAAAAGAAGGCAGTGCGGCACGCCCACACCGAACGCGCCGATCACTGCCTTTAAGTTTCTTTTTCTTATCGTTTTAGCGGTATCCAAGCACGCCTGTCAGGTGAGCTTGGTGAACTCCGGATAGGCCTCCAGACCGCATTCGCCGATATCCGTACCCTCGGACTCCTCGTCCTCGGAGACGCGGATGCCCACGGCCGCCTTGAGCACGGCCCAGACGATCAGACTCGCCACGAAGACCCAGACGAAGATGGTGACGATCCCCGCGAGCTGACCGCCGAAGCCGGCCGCGTCATTGGACAGGGGTACCGCGAGCAGCCCCCAGATTCCGACCACGCCGTGCACGGAGATGGCGCCCACCGGATCGTCAATCTTGAGTTTGTCGAGGGCGACGATGGAGAACACCACGAGCACGCCGCCGATTGCGCCGATGATGGTAGCGAGCAATGGGGCGGGCGTGAGCGGCTCCGCGGTTATGGCCACCAGGCCCGCGAGCGCGCCGTTCAGCGCCATGGTGAGGTCGGCCTTGCCGAACGCGAGACGGGCGGTCGCTAGCGCGGCGATCACGCCGCCGGCTGCCGCCATGTTCGTGTTGACGAACACCTGTGCGACGGCGTTTGCCTCGGCCACGTTGGAGACCTTGAGCTCCGAGCCGCCGTTGAAGCCGAACCAGCCGAGCCAGAGGATGAAGGTGCCCAGGGTCGCCAACGGCAGATTGGCACCGGGGATGGCGCGCACCTCGCCCCTGGGCCCGTACTTACCCTTTCGCGCACCGAGCAGCAGCACACCGGCGAGGGCGGCCGCCGCCCCGGCCATGTGCACCACGCCGGAGCCGGCGAAATCCTGGAAGCCGAGCTGGTCGAGGAAGCCACCGCCCCACTTCCAGTAGCCCTGGACCGGGTAGATGAAGCCGGTCATCACTACGGCGAAGGCCAGGAACGCCCAGAGCTTCATGCGCTCGGCCACCGCGCCGGAGACGATGGACATGGC
>CAZHBN010000502.1:0-2146 GCA_964530405.1 uncultured Ectothiorhodospiraceae bacterium | reverse complement strand
CGTGCTCGCATTACAGCCACCAGCGAGATCCTCCTCCGCTATGACGGCGAGGCGCCCGACTCGCGCTCCGGCCATTTCATCCCAGCCAACACGGTGATTGAAATGGTGGGTAAGGCTAATATCGCCAATCTCAAGTTCCGTGCGCGGAATGGCGAATGCCAAGTCGCTGCTACGCTTGAAGAGCCACGACACGAGACTGTAGGTTAAGGGCTGATCATATAGTGCGGCGCGCCGGGTTCGGCACGCCGCAGTCGCCTTAAACAGGCAAGTCTCTATTCCATGCCCCTACCGAGCAGCAATTCTCATTACGGCTGTGAAGCCAGGGCCTGTTGGGCGTCCGGAGGGTAAGGGTAGATGAAGATCCGCTTGGGGGGTCGCGGTAGGGACGGTGGTTGCCCACCGCCCCCCGCACAGATCCGTACGTGCGGCACTACCGCATACGGCTCCTGCCTAAGGTCGTGACGCATGAAACCGCTCCTCGGGGTAGGGGTGTAGCTTGCGGCAGTACGGGATGTATTGGCGGGCAAGCCGGTTGAACCGGTCCCAGTGCATCCGATGGCGCTGGCTGCGCCGCAGCAGAGCATGCCGCCAAGCGCGACAGACCTCGCTGCGGAAACCGTCAAGGCGCTTCAGATTGGTCGGGACGGCGTGGTAATTGAAGTACCCCTGAACCACGCGGCACAACCACTTACCAGTTACGGCAATCGGCTCGTGTCGTCGACGCATCAGCGCTGACCGGAGTGAACGCAGGGTCGCCCGCATCCGCTTCTTGGCCGTCAGGCGAACGATCCGAAACCGACCCCGCCGGTCCCGGCCGCAGCAGTGGGTAAACCCGAGAAAGTCAAATGTCTCTGGCCGACCCTGGCCGCGATGCCGACGGTCGGTCGCTGCAAAACGACCAAACTCGATCAGACGCGTCTTGTCCGGGTTGAGGGTCAGGCCAAACCGAGCGAAGCGTTCCTGCATGGCGCGCAGGAATCGCTGCGCCGTGGTCCGACTCTCGAATCCAAACACACTGTCATCCGCGTAACGGATAACGATAACGTCGCCCCAACCGTATTTCCGTCGCCACTGATGCGCCCACAGATCGAGGACATAGTGCAGATAGATATTCGCCAGCAGCGGAGAGACTACAGCGCCCTGGGGCGTGCCCCGAGTGGCAGGTATCCGCCGGTTATCCTCGATCACACCCGCCTTGAGCCACCGGCGGACCAATAACAGCAGCCGCCGGTCGGCGATCCGGTGTTCCAGAAACTTGAGCATCCACTCGTGATCGATCTCGTCGAAGAACGAGTGGATGTCAGCATCCAGAATCCAGTTCACCTTTCGGCTTTTGATGCCCACCGACAGCGCGTCCAGCGCATCATGCTGTCCGCGCCCTCGGCGGAACCCGTATGAGAACCCGAGAAAATCCTCTTCGTAGACCGCACTCAGCACGGTGACGACCGCCTGCTGCACGATCTTGTCCTCCAAGGAGGCGATCCCGAGGGGGCGTTGCTGGCCGTTTGCCTTCGGGATGTACACCCGCCGCGACGGCCTAGCCCGATAGCTGCCCCTGTGGATGGCACGGTGCAGATCCGGGATCCGTTGATAGAGAACCGACTCGTACTCTCGCCACGTCACACCGTCCACACCGGCCGCCGCCTGCTTCCGGAGCGCGTAGAAGCTCTCCACCAGTAACGAGGGCGTGATGTGGTGCAACAATGCCGTGAACCGCGCTCGCTTGTCCCGGCGAGCGGCTTCGCGTACGCCTTCAAGACCCATCAACGCGCAACCAGTCCGGCTCTGCGTCCGGGGCGCGGGGGCCTTGTCGGCGTTCCCCTTGGCTACGCCCCTTCCCTCCGCCACCTCCGCAGGGAGCTCACTCCCGTTGTTCGGCGGCTTCCGCGGTGTCGGGTCGGAGGAGGCGCCCCGGGGCTGACCTCCGTCCGCCGCACAAACGGCCCGTACGGTTTTCCCGTAGGCCGCTTTCACAGAGATGTCTCACCGAAGGCTCAAAGAAGGAATTAGTTCAATAAGCTCTACAAGCCCCAGCTCGCCATAGAGCCGGCGCTCTGGCAGGCGTCTCCAGCCCGCGTTGCGCCAGCGCTTGAATCGGTGCGACCAGACACGCCGCACGATCCAGCCGTCGAGCCGGTGGAATAAC
>CAZHBN010000501.1:0-2146 GCA_964530405.1 uncultured Ectothiorhodospiraceae bacterium | reverse complement strand
CATCGGCACCGCCATTGTCATGATCGATATCGCCGGAGAGCACCACCGGCGCATTGCCGCTGATATCGCGCTCCGCGAGCGCACTCTCGCCACCCGCGAACCCGCCATAGATCCCGACACCGTCACGCGTGAGCGTGAAACTCTCCGTCCGGTCATTGTCGGTGTGCCCGCCCCCCTCGTCCGGGTAGTACACGCCCGAGGCGATCCAGATCTGGTAATCCGTGCCGGGACTGGCGTTGACTTCGTCGAAGGCGTCCTGCAGAGCCGTATAGGCACTGGACCAGCTGGCGCCGTCGTTCGCACCACTGGCGCTGGCATCCACGTGGATGACGGTCGGCCCCGTCTGCGCCACCGCCGCGGTCGACGCGAGCAGCCACAACGCCGCGCCCAGCATCGGGACGGCCAGCAGGACCGAATGCCAGCGACGCGCGGCCGCCTGAGTGGAGTGGATGGCGGGCATGCGACCTCCCTGTTCTTCTTCTGTCTGATGCAACGCTCTCGCATCAGAGCGAAATTATTCGCGGAACTATAGAGATAGCTATCACTAATTGAAAGCGAAATGGTTAATCAGGGTTACGAGAACTGGATTATCGTCAGGCGCACGCGCCAACGCTGGGGCACCGGACACGGGATACTCCGTGCTCCACATGCAAACCGAATCACTGCGTTACCAGAGTCCCGGATTCGCCCAGCAACTCGAGTCCATCCAGCCAGGAGAGAGTGACACGCGAACATCCCGGTAATCGGCATTCACCCGCTTCTCCGTCACCGCCGGAGTATCGGTTGAACCACGCCCATGCTAGTTGGGCGAGCGACAACGACACACGGGTCACTGCCACCAATGGCCGCTCTGAAGAAACCATCGTCTGCAGCGCCATATGATCACGCTGCTAAGCTTGTCGCACCCGAGCACTCGGCCCGGTAACAATCCAAACTTGACCTTCGCCGCACACGGTTCTTTGCTTGAAATACCAGCGTGCGCGTGGATGAGTAGCATGGCCCACGGACCCCTTACCGCGGTCTCCACGAGTCACCTGACGGCGGAGCGCATGGAACGCGCCGCGATGGAGGCACTGCACAGCGCCGCTTCAGAGTCGCTGACGCGCTCTCTGGGGCTGAAGCAGGCGGTGGTGGACGGCGCCTTCGTCTCGATCGCTGCCGGCGACCCGAGCATTCTGCTCAACCGCACGCTCGGCCTGGGCCTGGAAACCCCGGCCACGCCGGATACCATCGACGCCATCCGCCGCCTGTACGCGGATGCAGGCGTCGGCCGCTTCTTCCTGCACGTGCACGAAGCCGCGCAGCCGCCGGAGATCGTGGACTGGCTGGCGCAGGCGGGGATGAAACCTCACCGCCGCTGGGTGAAGTTCATCCGCGATACCGACACGCCGTGGGAGGGAAACACGGACCTCCGCATCGGCGAAGCGACCCCGGAGACCGCCGCGGCGTTCGGGCGCATCGCCGCCAGCGGCTTCGATCTCACGCCGACCGGTGGCGAGTTACTGGCGCAGCTCGTCGGACGACCCGGCTGGCACGTCTATCTCGGCTTCTCCGCAGACGAGCCCGTGGGCACCGGCGCCCTGTTCGTCGACGGCGATGCAGGCTGGTGCGACTGGGCCGCCACCCGGCCCGAATACCGCGGCCACGGCAGCCAGAGCGCGTTGCTGGCCAGGCGCATCGAGCAAGCCCGTGCACTGGGCTGCCGCACCCTCTACGCCACGACCGGAGAAGCCGTGCCGGGGGACCCGCAGCACTCCTACCACAACCTCCTGCGCGCCGGCTTCCGCGAGCTCTATTCCCGCGACAACTACGTTCCCGCTCACTGACATCCCACGCCGCCGCTCGCGACCACGGCGTAACCGGGCCGCATCGGCTCTCCCCCGCGCAGATCGACGCCGGCTTGACGTTTTTCATCAACTCGTCGGCGCCCAATTCTGGCGTAATGGGCCGCTGAACTTGAATTTAAACGACCGAAACTGTCGTTATTAGTCATTTTCGATCAAGTAATTACGTGCTTTTTCGTCAATCACCGCGAGCTGACTGTCGCTAGCATTCCCACCGTCAACGCCACAGGGCAGTCCCTGTCCTCGGACAAGCAACGGAGAGTATCGATGGTGACAGCCAGCGACTGGGCGAGCGCCGATCC
>CAZHBN010000500.1:0-2167 GCA_964530405.1 uncultured Ectothiorhodospiraceae bacterium | reverse complement strand
CAGCGGCGCACACGGCCACTGAGACCTGGCAATACTTTCGAAAAGGTTAGTAACCCATTCGGCGAGCTGTTGCCATCTCCGGGCGCCTTACACCGGCTCCGGTGGCTGGTTCAGGTTCGTTCCTCTGTGTTGGCTACAGGCATACTGGCGAACGCTGAGAGATGGCAGTGCCTAGTAAGCAGCTTGGCACCGTCGGTGGCCGCAGTCCACTCGGTGCGATGGTAGCGCGGTATCGAAAAGCGCCGAATGCGGTGGCTCACCCCTGGCCGTCGCCCGCATGGCGCGTGCCGTCTTCGTCGAGCGTTGCCTCGATGGCGCGAAGCAATGCCTCCATACCGGCCGGCACGCCTACGCGATCCTGATCGATCAGGATGTCCTCGAGCTCCGCGCAGGCCGCCTTGAGCTGAGGCAGGCGGCAGACGCTCACGGCGCCGTGCAAGCGGTGCACGCGCTCGCGCATCGTTTCCAGGTTGCCGGTGCGGAAGGCCTCCCGGATGCGACGGCGATGCTCCGGCAACTCGGCCACCAGCATTTCACGCAACGCGACGTCCGGCTCCGGATCGGGGCTGGAGGACTCGGCCTGGTCGGCTGTGGTGCCCGGATCCCGAACGGCACGCAGGATCTGCTCCTCGGTGACCGGCTTGATGAGGCAGTCGTCCAGCCCCGCCTGCATCAGGCGTTCGCGTTCACCACGCATGGCATTGGCCGTGAGCGCGATGATCCGCGGTGGTTCGCCGCCGGGGGGCAACTCGCGAATGCGGCGGCTTGCCTCCTCCCCGCTCATCCCGGGCATGTGGATGTCCATGAAGATCACGTCGAAACGCTCGTGGCGACAGGCCTCGACGGCGGAGCGCCCATCGACGGCCTCGACCACGCGCACGTGGTTGCGGGCGGCAATCGTGGTGATGAGCTTGCGGTTGATCTCGTTGTCGTCGACGACGAGCAGATTATAGTCCTCGCGCGGTGCCGTTCCGGTAGGCGCTGGCGGCGCGGCCGGCTCCGGCAGCTTCGCCACGGTGCTCGGCCCGGGCAGGCGGGCCGGGGCAGGGGCGGTGAACTCGCCGGGTGCGACAATGCGGCAAAGCTCGCGGAAGACGGTCTGGCGACGCACCGCACGGGGCAGGCTGACAACGGCGCCCGCCTGATAGAGATCGCGCAACTCGTTGCGGTCCACCGTACTCGCCAGGACCACCACCGGCGTTCCGTGGCGTTGGGCGCTGGCGAGGGCGGGCATGGCCGCACGCTGGTTCAGCTCCCGCCGCCCGAGACCGAGCACCACGAAATCCCAGCCGCCCTCGTCGAGACGGGGCGCCAGGGTGTCCGGCGCCGATTCCTCCACGGTCATGCCCCAGCCCTCGAGCTGATGGCGCAGCGCCAGACGGGTGAGGTCGTCGGGGTCCGCCAGCAGCGTGCGTCGGCCGTCGAGCGGCGTCGCCGGTTCGGTGGTGCCGCCGGTGCGTTGCTTGAGCAGATCCGCCGTGAACGAAAATGTCGACCCTTCCCCGGGCTCGCTCTCCAGCTCGATCGTGCCCCCCATTTGCTCGACGAGCTTGCGCGAGATGATGAGCCCGAGACCGGTGCCGCCGAAGCGGCGGGTGAGGGAGGTGTCCGCCTGGCTGAATGCCTTGAACAGCTTGTGCCGGTCCGCCGAGCTCAGCCCGATGCCGGTGTCGGTGACGCTGATGCGTATCTCGGCGTGGTCGCCATGATCCTCTTCCAGCATCACGCGCACGACCACTTGTCCCGCTGGCGTGAACTTGATCGCATTGTGTACCAGGTTGGTGAGCACCTGGCGCAGGCGCAGCGGGTCGCCGAAGAGCTCCGTGGGAACGTCCGCGTACACCAGGTGGACGAGCTCCAGGCCCTTGCCGTAGGCGCTCGGTGCCAGCAGTGAGAGCACTTCCTCCACGCAGTCGCGCAGGTCGAAGGCGATGCTGTCCACCACCAGCTTGCCCGCCTCGATCTTCGAGAAATCGAGAATGTCGTTGATGATGGTAAGCAGGTTGCTGCAGGACTCGCGGATAGTGTCCACGTAGTCACGCTGCTCCGCAGTCAGCGGACTGTGGTAGAGCAGGTCGGCGAAGCCGACGATGCCGTTGATAGGGGTGCGGATTTCGTGGGAGACGTTGGCGAGGAACTCGGATTTCACCTTGCTCGCCTCCAGCGC
>CAZHBN010000499.1:0-2169 GCA_964530405.1 uncultured Ectothiorhodospiraceae bacterium | reverse complement strand
GCAGGAAACGGCGTCGCGTGGTCATGGCGAAACCTCCCATCCACGACGAGGAGCTTCGCGAGCGTGCGCCGGCGACTAGGCACGCTCACGCCTCGTAAGCGGGCACGGCGAATCGGCGGGCCATGCGCCTGACGCTCGTCCTGAGAGTGCCAACCCTCTTACGTTTTAAACGTAGTTGGCAGAACGATGTGGCGCGGACGCAACGCGACGAACGGCCGTGCTGGGCGGGCGGCGCCGACATGTGCGCCGGACTCCGCAATCAGTCCAGCAGATCAAGCGCTCCGATCAATGGAAGATGTCGCGGCCGCGACGGCGGGCGGCGAACCACGCCCCCGCGAGCGCGATCATGACCAGCGCGACGACCGGCCAGTCCCGCCAGCGCACGTAAGGCGTCGTGCCCTCGCGGGGCTGCACGGTGGTTGCCAGGGCAGTGCGCTGGAACATGGGGGCCTGGGCGAGGACTTCGCCCCGGGCGTCCATGGCCGCGGTGATGCCGGTGTTGGTGGCACGCAGCAGCGGACGGCCGGTCTCTCTGGCGCGCATGCGGGCCATTTCGAGGTGCTGGTAGGGGGCGAGGGAGTCGCCGAACCAGGCATCGTTGCTCACGTTGAGCAGCACCTCGGCCTCCGGCAACGCGTCGGCGATGAGCGAACCGAATGTCACCTCGTAGCAGACGGAGGCACCGATGGTCACGCCGTCGGCCTCCAGCGGCCGCGGCTTCGCCCCGGCTTCGAAGTCGCCCATGGGCGCACCCACGAAATCCAGCGCGGCGCCGAACCAGTCGCGGAACGGCACGTACTCGCCGAAGGGCACGAGGTGACGCTTGTAGTAGAAAGCCGGACTGTCACCGAGCACCGCGACGGCGTTGAACGGGGCGTCCTCCACCGGGTCCACCACCGGCACGCCGGTAACGATGGTACTGCCCTGCTCGGCCGCTTCCTCGGCGAGAGGCGCGAGGAAGTTGCCCTCGACGCGGTGATAGAAGGCGGGCACGGCGGCTTCCGGCCAGACGATGAGCGGGGTACCGTAGTGCTGGCGGCTCGCCTGGGCGTAATGTCGCAGCGTCTCCACGCGCTGATCGGCGAGCCACTTCTGATCCTGGGGGACATTGCCCTGGATCATCGCGACGTCCAGGGGTTCGCCCATCGGGGCCGTCCAGTCGAACGCCGCCAGCGTGCCGCTGCCAGCGTAGAGTCCTCCGGTGATCACCACCGCGACCACGGCGCCGGCGCCGGGCCGAATCGCGATGCTCGCCAACGCCCCCGCCAGCGCACAGACCACGACGCCTGCGCCGTAGAGCCCGAGAACCGGCGCCAGCGCGCCCGGCGGCAGGTCGATCTGGGTATAGCCCACGGACAGCCACGTCGCCCCGGTAAAGAGCCAGCTCCGCACCCACTCCACCAGTATCCAGGCGGCCGGCAGAGCGACGACCGTGGTCAGCAACGGCCGCCCAGCCCCCACCCGGCGGCCCAATGCCAGGGCCACCAGGGGATAGAGCGCGAACAGGGCGATGAAAAGCGGTGTCACGACAGCGGCGGCAACGTCTCCGCCGCCGTACCGGCTCACGCTGATGAAGATCCAGTAGACGCCGAACCCGGCATAGCCAAGGCCGAAGAGATAAGCGCCGAGCAGCGCTCTCCGCCGCGAAGACGCCGCCACCTGTGCGAACGCGACCGCCAAGGCCAGCGGCGCGATCCAGCCCCACCCGAACGGGGCGAAGGCGAGCGGCATGGCGAGTCCCGCGGCGAGCACGAGCAAAAGACCACCGCGGGAGGCGAGCACACGCGCAAACATGATCGGCTAGTGCGCCTGGGTCCGGTCGGACTCCTCCGCGGCGACGGTCTCCGCGGGCATGCGGCTCACCCGCAGCAAGTGGATGCGGCGGTTGTCGGCGCGTACCACCTCGAAACGGCAGCCGCCCAGCGCTAGCGCCTCGCCCCGATGTGGCAGGTGCCCGAAACCGTTGGAGACCAGTCCGCCGATGGTGTCGAACTCCTCGTCGCTGAAATCAGTGCCGAAGTGCTCGTTGAAGTCCTCGATGGGAGTGAGCGCCTTGACCACGGACTGGCCGTCATCGCTGCGGGAGAGGATCCAGCTATCCTCCTCGTCATCGTGCTCGTCGTCGATCTCGCCGACGATCTGCTCGATGACGTCCTCGATGGTGACGAT
>CAZHBN010000498.1:0-2183 GCA_964530405.1 uncultured Ectothiorhodospiraceae bacterium | reverse complement strand
GTGTGACGTGCGAGGGCGTAGGCACGTTCCTGTAGCGAGCGGCAGCGCATCAGCACTGCCTGTGCCTCGACGAGCAGGTGTGCGCCGGCGTCTGTCAGCACGGGCGTACGTCCGGCCCGCCGGAATAGTTCGACACCCAAGTCTATCTCCAGGTTGGCCACCGCGGTGCTCACCGCTGACTGGGCCTTGTGCAGCCGTCGGGCCGCAGCGGAGAACGAGCCGGTTTCGGCCACCGTCAGAAAGACGCGAATCTGCTCGAGGGTGAACTGCATGACGAAGCCACCATTGGCTAGGAAATGGACAAACTATCAAAAAATTAGATGGTTTCTAACTTTTTCCATCTACTAGCTCACGTCATTGTCCCGCTACCAGCTCCGGCTGGGCATAGAGAACGAAAGACGAATCCGTTTCGCAGGAGAGAGGAGAGCTGCATGGGTGCCGTAGTAAACGAACATGCCGATACGCCGCACGGCCGGAGCGCTCATGCGGCGGACCCTGCGAACCAGTGGTTCCCGGCTCGGACAATGGTGATACTGGCCTTGCAGCACGTGCTGGTCATGTATTCGGGGGCGGTGGCGGTGCCGTTCATCGTCGGCAGCGCACTGGGTCTCTCACAACAAGAGATCGCGTTTCTCATTAGCGCCGACCTGCTCACCTGCGGCATCGCGACGGTGATCCAGTCGGTGGGAGTGTGGAAGTTCGGTATCCGCATGCCGCTAATGCAAGGCGTCACATTCGCGTCGGTGACGCCGATCATTGCCATTGGCTCGGACCCGGCACTTCTCGCCGCAGGGCCGCACGCAGCGATGCAGGCGATTTACGGGGCGATTATCGCCGCCGGTGTGTTCGCGATCGTCGCGGCGCCGTTCGCCTCGTATATCATTCGGCTGTTTCCGCCGGTGGTTGTGGGCACGGTCTTGTCGATCATCGCCGTGAGTCTGATGCCGGTGGCTATTCAGTACGCGGCCGGCGGCTATGCCGACGACGCGGGCTCACCCAAGTACATAGCGCTCGCGTTCTCGGTCCTTGCCGTCATCATTGCCATCAACCGCCTGGCGCGCGGAATTCTCGCGAGCCTGGCGATCCTGGTCGGGATGGTGACCGGTTTGACTGCGGCCACGGCGATGGGCATGACGGATTTCAGCGCAGTGAGCGACGCGTCGTGGGTGGCGGTTACCACCCCCTTTCATTTCGGTGTGCCCACTTTTCATCTGATGCCGGTGCTCACCATGTGCCTGGTGGTGGTAATCACCTGGGTGGAGTCCACGGGGGATGCGGTACTGGTCGGTAACTTGATCGGACGCGAGCCCAAGGCACGGGACATCGCCAATCTCATCCGCGCTGACGGTGCGTCCACCATTATCGGCGGCGTGTTCAACTCGTTTCCGTACACGGCGTTCTCGGAGAATATCGCGCTCATCAATATCACCGGTGTGAAAAGCCGCTGGGTGGTAGCCCTCGCGGGCGTGTTGCTGGCGTGCTTGGGCCTTTTCCCGAAGCTCTCCGCGGTGGTGGCGGCACTGCCGAAGCCTGTGGTCGGCGGTGCCGGACTGATGATGTTCGGTGTGCTTTTCGCGGCCGGCGCCAAGACGTTGCAGAGCGTTGACTTCGAAAACGGGCTGCGCAACTTCCTGGTGGTGGGGTTGAGCCTCTGCATGGCCATGGTGCCCGTCGTCAATCCCGAGTTCTTCAGTTTCATGCCCGATTGGTCGCAGGTCGTGTTCGATTCCAGCGTGATGCTGGGTGCCACGGTGGCGATCGTTCTCAACCTCGTCCTCAACGGCCTCACTCGCTAACCGACAAGAAGGTATCTTCATGGACAAGGCACATCGTGACGTCGAGCTGCTATACGCCG
Source organism: uncultured Ectothiorhodospiraceae bacterium (assembly GCA_964530405.1). Classification (GTDB taxonomy): domain Bacteria; phylum Pseudomonadota; class Gammaproteobacteria; order Nitrococcales; family Nitrococcaceae; genus Arhodomonas. The sequence continues at coordinate 328 of CAZHBN010000498.1, read as the reverse complement.
TCAATGACGTGGCCCGCCGCAGCCAGGCGAACGGAAACCATCCCTTCGGCGCCCTGCTGGCGGGTCCCGATGGCGAGATCCTGATGGAACAGGAGAACATCGAAAACCGGGAACGGGGCACCGGCCACGCCGAGGCCGCGCTCGTGCGTCGGGCCGTAATGGCGTACAACCCGGGGTTCCTTTGGCGTTGTACGCTCTACACTACCGTCGAGCCGTGCGTCATGTGCTCGGGTTGTACCTACTGGGGCAACATCGGTCGGGTGGTCTATGGTGCTTCGGAGGCGGCGCTGCTTACGCTCACCGGAGACCACGAGGACAATCCCACCAT
>CAZHBN010000497.1:0-2184 GCA_964530405.1 uncultured Ectothiorhodospiraceae bacterium | reverse complement strand
GAGGACACCGCCCCATGCCGGATGATCGCACCGCCGAGGCGCGTCTGCGCCTCGCCCGGGAATTCTTCCACGCTATCCCTCATAGCCACGTGCTGGGCATGGAGCCCGTCGCCGTGGGCGAGCGCACGTTGACGGCGTGTCTGCCCTACAAGGCGGATCTGGTGGGCAATCCGGTCACCGGCGTCATCCACGGCGGCGTGATTACCACGCTGGTGGATCAGACCAGCGGCGGTGCGGTGATCGCGGCGCTGGCCGATCCGCGGCCGGTGGCGACACTGGATCTGCGCATCGATTACATGCGCCCGGCGACGCCGGGGGAGCCGGTCTATGCCCACGCGGAGTGCTATAAGCTCACCGGCCAGATCGCCTTTGCCCGCTGCACCGTCTATCAGGGCGATTTCGACGATCCCGTCGCCACCAGCATGAGCACCTTCATGCGTTCCGGTGACGGTGCGCCGAGCATGGTGGAGGGCGTGGCATGAACGATCTTCTACGCCGGATGCAGGCCGCCCGCCAGGCAGAGGATCCGGAGGCCCTGGTAGCACTCATTCCCTATGCGCGCCTGCTGGGTGTGAGCTTTACCGCCACCGGCGAGGCGCTCACTTTCCGCCTCGATTTCCACGAGGGCAACGTGGGCAATCCGTATCTGCCGGCGCTCCACGGCGGCGTGATCGGTGCGTTCATGGAGAACGCCGCAATCCTGCATCTGCTCTGGACCCAGGAGGCGACCCGGGTGCCCAAGGTCGTGGATTTCTCCATCGACTACCTGCGTCCCGGGCGCCCCGACGTGCTGTGGGCGGCCTGCGATGTCCGCCGCCAGGGCCGCCGCGTTGCCAACGTGGGGGTCGCTGCCTGGCAGGACGACGATGACGGACGGCGCGACGTCGCCACGGCCCGCTGCCATTTCCTGCTGGCCGAACCTTCCGGTTGATACCAGCGCACTGAACCTGACGAGCGGGCGGGCTACCGCCCCTTCTCCTATCGCGCCCCCTTCCTGAGCGTGCCGGTGGTGGCCTCCGGCATGGCGCTTGCCCCGTGCCATGAACGCCGGCGGTGAATGCCGGTACCTGCCGGCTTGCGGCCGTTCGTATAAGGTGTTTGAATCTCGAGTGGGCATTTGCCCGATTGCTGGTCAAATATTACGCCTCGTGCGGAGGCGTCCGATTAGGAGGAGGTGCGCTGTGAGGCTTGCGGGGAAGGTGGCGCTGGTGACTGGCGGAGCGCGGGGTATCGGGCTCGCGATCGCGCGGCGGTACGTGGACGAGGGTGCCCGGGTGGTGGTGGCCGACGTCGATCGCGAGGCACTGCACGCGGCGGTTGACGAGGTTCTCGGTGAGCGCGGACGTGCGCTGTACCTCGATGTCACCGACCAGGCGGCGGTGGAGCGCGGGGTCGCCAGCGTGCACGAGGAGTTCGGGCGGCTGGACATACTCGTCAACAACGCCGCGGTGTTCGATCTGGCGCCCATCGAGGACGTCACGCGGGAGAGTTTCCGGAGGGTTTTCGACGTCAACGTGGAAGGCGCGTTCTTCATGATGCAGGCCGCGGCGCGCTACATGGCCAGTGACAGCGGGCGCGGCAAGATCATCAACATGGCGAGCCAGGCCGGACGCCGGGGCGAGGCGCTGGTATCGGTCTACTGCGCCTCGAAGGCAGCGGTCATCAGCCTGACCCAGTCGGCGGCGCTCGCGTTCGCGCGCCGCGGCATCAACGTCAACGCGATCTCCCCCGGCGTCGTCGATACCCCCATGTGGGACGAGGTCGACGCGCTGTTTGCCCGTTACGAGCACCGCGAGATTGGCGAGAAGAAGCGCCTGGTGGGGGAGGCGGTGCCCTACGGCCGCATGGGCGTGCCGGACGATCACGCCGGTGCCGCCGTCTTTCTCGCGTCCGCCGAGTCCGACTACGTGGTCGGGCAGACGCTCAACGTGGACGGCGGGAATTGTCTGAACTGAACGGAGGGGTTGCCAAGTTGCCCGGGCAGTGATCAAATGCCCGAAACAGGCGGGCATTTGCCCGCGCTCCAGTTAAAGGCTCGGATCGCCGCGGCGGCCGCCGCGGTGGACACGTGAGCAGAGGAGGAGAGTGATGAGAACGCGTAATCGTGTGCTCGGCACGGCCGTCGCCGCGGTCCTCGGTTTCGGGGCCGCCGCGAGCGCCGGGGCGGTGGAGATCACGATCGCC
>CAZHBN010000496.1:0-2197 GCA_964530405.1 uncultured Ectothiorhodospiraceae bacterium | reverse complement strand
TCCAGGTAACGCTCGAAGGCGCCCCGCATCGACTGCTGGCCGGGAAAGTTGCTGCCGTCGGCGATCCAGACGGTGAGTGCCCGGGAACCGATGGCCTCGCCGGTGCGTATGCAGTCGATGTTGTGCTCGATGGCCTGCTCGCGCACGGCCCCATCGGTATGGGTGAGGCTGCCGTACTTGTAGCTCAGCGTCTGCCCCGGTTGATTCTGGAAGGTGTTGGAGTTCACCGCGTCGAAGCCGAGGCCCAGGCGCTCACCGGCGGTGACCAGCTCCGCCGGGTCGTCGACCCGGTCCCAGGGGAAATGCAGCGACACCCGCGGCGTGCTGCGGCAGAGCTGCTGGATGACACCGCAGTCCTGCAATTTGTCGAAGACGCCGTTGGGTTCGCCGGCCATGGGGAAGCGGGCGAAGCGGGTGCCGCCGGTGCCCACGCCCCAGCTCGGTACGGCCACGCCGAATGCCTGCAGGCGGCGGGTGACGGCGTCGATGTCGACGTTGCGCCGTGCGAGGCGCTCGCCGAGCTGCTCGTAATCACGGTTCAGATCGTCTTCGAGGCGCTGGTTGTGGGTGTCGACGATGGACTGATCGATGAGTGTGTCGTTCATTGAGCTCCTCCTCCCGCCATTATGTGTCTTCAGCGTGTGAATGCGGCGGCGTTGCCGGCGTCCACGTTGACGATGTTGCCGGTGGACTTGGCCGAGGCCGGCGAGGTCAGGAAGTACACCGCTTCGGCGACGTCCTCGGGAAGGACGCTGCGTTTGAGCAGGCTGCGCTGGCGGTAGTGCTCTTCGAGCTCGTCTTCGCTGATGCGGTTGGCCTCTGCCCGCTCCGCGCGCCAGTTGCCGGACCAGATTCGCGAGCCCTGGATCACCGCGTCCGGGTTGACGGTATTCACGCGAATGCCGTGCGGCGCGCCTTCCAGCGCCAGGCAGCGGGCCAGGTGCACCTCGGCCGCCTTGGCCGTGCAGTAGGCCGAGGCGCCACCGGAGGCGACCAGGGCGTTCTTGCTCGCCACGAACGTGATGGCGCCGCCGGTGCCCTGGCGCTTGAGCAGCCGGAAGGCTTCGCGGCTGACCAGGAAGTACCCGGTGGCGAGCACGCTCATGTTCTTGTCCCAGAGGGCGAGGCTGGTGTCCTCGATAGGCGCGGCGGAGGCGATGCCGGCGTTGGAGACGAGGATGTCCAGTCCGCCGAACTCCCTGGCGGCATGTTCCAGTGCGGCGGCAACGGCGTCCTCGCGGGTGAGGTCGCAGTCGATCCGTCGCACACGGTCGCTGCCGTGATGGCCGGTCAGCTCGCCGGCGACCTGGTCGAGGGCGTCCCGGTCGATATCCACCAGCACCACACAGGCGCCCTGGCCGAGCAGGCGCTCGCTGACCGCGCGGCCGATGCCGCCGGCCGCGCCGGTCACCAGTGCCACCTGCCCGGCCAGAGGCTTGGGGGCGGGCATGCGGCGTAGCTTGTTCTCCTCGAGCTGCCAGTACTCGATGTTGAATGCTTCCTGCTCGGACAGGCCCACGTAGCGGTCGACCCCGTTGGCGCCGCGCATCACGTTGATGGCGTTGCGGTAGAACTCGCTGGCGATGCGGGCGGTGGACTTGTCCCTGGCGAACGAGAGCATCCCCACACCGGGGACGAGGTAAATCACCGGGTTGGGGTCGCGCATGGCGGGGCTGGCGTCGGAGCGACAGCGCTCGTAGTACGCCTGGTAGTCGTTGCGGTAGCGCTCCAGCAGGTCGTCCAGCGTGTCGAGCAGCCCGGGTACGTCGGGGCGCGCCGGGTCGAGGGGCAGCACGAGCGGGCGGATCTTGGTGCGCAGGAAGTGATCCGGGCAGGAGGTGCCCAGTGCCGCGAGCGCTTCGAACTGCTGCGAGTTGACGAATTCAAGCGTTTCCGCCGAATCGTCGAAGTGACCGATCTTGGGCTCGCGCGCGCTGATGCGGCCACGCAGCGCCGGCATGAGCTCGGCGGCGACGCGCCGGCGCTCAGCCTCCGGCAGGGCAGTGACGCGCTCGCCGCCGAACGCCGGGGCGGTGTTGTTGGCGTCCAGCCAGTCCTGGGCGCGCTGGATGATACGCAGCGTGGTGCGGTAGCAGTCGTGGGCGGTATCCCCCCAGGTGAACAGGCCGTGGCCGGCGAGCACGATGCCCACCAGGTGGGGATTGTCACGCACCGTCTCTTCGAGCCGCAGGCCGAG
>CAZHBN010000495.1:0-2215 GCA_964530405.1 uncultured Ectothiorhodospiraceae bacterium | reverse complement strand
GGCGGCGTACCGCCACGGCTTGTCGAAGCGAACAGCGGCGCACACGGCCACTGAGGCCTGGCGATACTGTCGCAAAGGTTAGTATCTCCGGTGATGCGGTATCGGCCCGGGCTTAGCGCAGCTGGCTATCCTTGCTGCCGCGACGGTTGTACGGGCTTTGCGCTGTTATCTGATCGTCACGCTCGCTCTGGCAGGTCACGCACAGACGCACGCCCTTGATCGCCTTACGGCGTGCCTGCGGAATCTCCTCGCCGCATTCCTCGCAGTGCTCGAGGCTTTCGCCCCGGGGCAACTGCTCGCGGATGTGCGCCAGCGCGTCCTCGACGGTGCTGTCGATCTGCTCCTGGACGGCGCCGTCGTGAGTCCAGCCGTTGGCCATGAGAACGCCTCCCGTGCAGGGAACCGGCCGCGGCGGGCGGCCCCGCCGCCGGTGGGTTATGCATCCCGAATGGATCGGGCCAGCGTGGCCCGTATGATTTCAAGCCTAACCCCGGTGCACGTCGCGCTCAACGTCCCGGGCCTGTCCAGGCGCACGGCGGAGCAGGGGCACCCGCCGCGCAGGCCTGACGCTAGTGGCGTTAGCTATTGCCACTGGCGGCGCCGACGCCGGCAAGGCCCAGCGCACGGCCGGCATCCGCCGTGTTGGCGCCGACCTTCTGCAGGCTTCCCAGGGCGCCGATGAGCGCGGAGCTTTCGTAGGGGACGAATACGCGTTCGCCGTCCTTGGCGATGTCCGGCAGGCGCTTGAGGTACTCAAGGCCGAGGAGATAGCCGATCACGGTGTCTACGTCAGTACCTTCGCCACCGGCTTCGAGCACCATTCCGATGGCTTTCTGTTCACCCTCGGCGCGGAGAATCGACGCCTCGCGCTCACCTTCGGCGGTAAGCACCGCAGCGCGCTTCTCACCCTCGGCTTTGGCAATGGCGGCTTCCTTCTCGCCGTTGGCCTCGGTCACGGTGGCGCGGCGGCGGCGCTCCGCGGCCATCTGCAGGCGCATCGCCTCTTCCACCTCGTCGGGCATGGAGATGTCCTGGATTTCGACCCGGTTAACCTTGACGCCCCATTTGTCGCCGACTTCGTCCATGGTGGCCTGCAGCGCCTGATTGACCTCGGCCCGGCTTTCGAAGAGCTTGTCCAGCTCCATTTTGCCGATCTCCGAGCGCAGCGAGGTCTTGGCGAGCACCTCCACGGCCTGGATAAAGTTTTCCACTTCGTAGACCGCGAGCTTCGGGTCGAGGATCTGGAAGTAGAGGGCACCGTTGACCGTAACGGTGACATTGTCCTGCGTTACCACGTTCTGCCCCGGAAAGTCGAGCACTGTCTCGCGGCGGTCGATATGGGTCTCCTGCACGATGTAGGCGACGTTCTCGCCACCACTCTCGCGGTACCGCCGGATGGTGATGGCCCGCGGCTGGTCGACGAAGGGCACGACCCAGTTGATGCCGGGCTGCAACGTGCGCAGGTACGAGCCGAGGCGTTCGATCACCACGGCCTCGCTTTGCTGAACGAGCATGATCCCCTTGAACAGGAATATGACCACGAGGATGGCCACGATCACGGCGAGGATAAGGGTAGGATTGACGAGCTCCACGGTGAACGCTCCGTTGTTGCCGGTTGTGGTGGTGAAGAAAGTCAGTCGTCGGGTTCGGCTGGATCGACGATAGCCGTGATGCCGCGTACCTCCCGGATCCGCACGCGCGTGCCGGGTTCGGGGCTGTCGCCGTCGGGCAGACGCGCGGGGAGGAAGTCGCCTCGGAATTTCAGACCGACATCGCCGGCCTGCTCAATGACCTCGACCACGGTGCCACGTTCCGCGCCCGATCCCGTGACGCCATAGCGGCTGCCCGGCCGGACGGCGTGACGGAGTCGTGTGATGGCGAACGGGACGAGCACGGCGGCCAGCACGCCCGTGGTGAGGATCTGGGTGGCAAGCGCCGCGCCGGCCATCGCCGCGGCGGCGCCTCCGAGGCAGGCGATACCCAGGGCTAGCAGTACGAACTCGGCGCCCAGCAGCTCCGCGACCGCCAGCGCCAGCCCCAGTGCGATCCACAAGTGCCAGGCCTCGAACCCCCACATGATCCGTTCCTTCCCCGTTGCTGGTTTTACCGACCTTGCGACCCAATACAGACACAGTGACGAACGCTGAGACCCGACAATTCAGTAAGTCTCGCAGCTCGTGATGGCGTCCGGATTATGCCAGCAAATTGGCGCGGG
>CAZHBN010000494.1:0-2219 GCA_964530405.1 uncultured Ectothiorhodospiraceae bacterium | reverse complement strand
GAAGCGCAGCGGCTCCAGATGCCAGAGCCCGTCACCGCACTCCAGGATGAGGCACGACGGCCCCCCGTAAGTGCGGGTCCGGCCGGCGGCCCCGGGGTTCAGCAACCACGGTTCCTCATCGAGGTCCGTGAACAACCGGTGGCTGTGCCCGTAGACTACCGCCCGTGCGTCCGCGAACCGGCGCCGATAGCGGCGGTGGCGGTCGGCAACGGTGCCGCTGTCGTCGCCGTGAACGACGACCAGCCGGCCCCCCGGCAGGTCGACACTCGCCTCCCGGGGCAACGTCTCGAGCATGTGGCGCTCGCCGCTGGACCACTTCTCCGGGGTATCGTTGTTGCCACGCACCGCCACCAGCTCCTCGCGGGGCTGGAGCGACAGCAGCACGTCCGCGCCGCCGATGTCGCCGGCGTGGACGGCCACGTCACACTCTGTGACACGATTGGCGATCCGCGGGTCCACGAACCCGTGGGTATCGGAAAGAATAGCTACACGCATAGGTCAGTCGGCGAAGGCCTCTCGAATGTGCCCGTCGAGCGCCGCGTAGTCCCGTGCCACGGGAAACTGCGGAAACTCGTCGACGACGTTCTGCGGCGGCCGGAACAGCACGCCGGTATGCGCAGCATTGAGCATGCTGGTGTCATTGTAGGAATCACCGGCGGCCAGCGTGCGGAAATTCAGGCCACGGAACGCTTCCACCGAACATCGCTTGTGGTCGGCCATGCGCAGCCGATAGTCGCTAATGCGCCCATCGTCGGCAACGGCGAGCTCGTGGCAGAACAACGTGGGCCAACCGAGCTGGCGCATGAGCGGTCGCGCGAACTCGTAGAACGTATCCGAGAGAATCACCACCTGATAGCGCTCACGCAGTGCGTCGAGAAACGTTTTGGCGCCGTCCAGCGGCGACAGCTTCGCGATCACGCCCTCGATATCCGGCAATCCCAACCCGTTGCGGTTCAGCACGTCCAGCCGGAACCGCATGAGCTCGTCGTAGTCGGGCACGTCCCGCGTGGTCGCGCGCAGCTCGGCGATGCCGGTGAGCTCCGCGAACTCGATCCAGATCTCGGGGACGAGCACACCCTCGAGGTCGAGGCAGACGATCTTCAAGGCGATTCCCTCCGGCGCATCCGGCGCCCATGGTCGGCAAAGGCGGCAAACTTAAGGGTTTTGCCCCGCCCCTTCAAGGCGTTCGGAACCCCCTTCGTCGGCCGTCTCGTTCGCGACGCCATGGGGTACGTGACCGGTGGCCACCGCGCTCGCCGCTCGCTCGACGTGGCCGCGCTGGTCGTCGAAGAACATGTCCGCCCCGAACGCACGCAGAAACGGCGTTTTGTCCATGCCGCCGAGGAACAACGCCTCATCGATTCGAATCCCCCACTCCCGCAGCGTGCGGATGACCCGCTCGTGGGCGGGCGCGCCGCGGGCAGTGACCAGGCCGGTACGGATTGGCGAGTCGTCGATCGGGAACGCCGCCTGGATGCGCTGCAACGCATCCAGGAAGTTCTTGAACGGTCCACCGGACAGCGGCTCGTGGGCCGCGCTGCGCTCCGCCGCCTGGAAAGCGTCCAGGCCGCGCTCGCGGAACACGCGTTCGGCTTCATCGGAAAACAGCACGGCATCGCCGTCGAAGGCGATGCGAATCTCGTCGGAAGGGCTCTCCGCCACCGCTGAGGGCACCAGCGCGGCGGCGGCATAGCCGGCCTGCAGCGCCGCGGCGACGTCGCGGGCATCGGCCGAGAGGAACAGATCCGCACCGAAAGGCTCCACGTAACGCCACGGCGGTGCGCCGTTGGTAAACGCCGCGCGCGTGATCGCCAGGCCGTGATACTCCACGGAGTTGAAGATGCGAAGCCCGGTATCCGCGCTGTTACGCGAAAGCAGGATCACCTCCACCAGCGGCCGCTCACGCCCCTCGTTAAGCCGCAGTAGCTTGCGCACCAGCGGAAACGCCACCCCGGGATTCAGCGGCTCGGCCTCACGCTCGATCTGATAGAGGGAATAGGCCTCGACCCCGTCGCGCTCGAACACGGCATGGCTGTGCTCGAGGTCGAACAGGGTGCGTGACGACAGCGCCACCACCAGATCGGCTTCCAGAGTCACCGGCATGCGCTTACCTCTGTGTTGCTGGCGGGTAGTCTCCCCCTCTTCACATGCGCGTCTGTGATGTGTGCACGCACGACTACACTATCACGTAGGTGATCGAACCACCGACGGCGTCGCCA
>CAZHBN010000493.1:0-2222 GCA_964530405.1 uncultured Ectothiorhodospiraceae bacterium | reverse complement strand
TTGTCGAAATCGATCTCGCTGATCACCTGCTCACCGGGTGCCGCCCGCGCATAGGCAGCCATGAAGCCGTCCGTCTCGTCGGTGACCGCTTTCCGGCCCAGATCGATGAGCTTCGCCACGAACGGGGCCAGCGGATAGCCCTGGTCGGCGATGTTGCCAGGCTTGAGCAAGCGGATCTCGTGGTAGACCGTCGCTGAGCGCAGGCGCTGCAGGCCGAGCCTCAGGTCCACCCCCTCCGCGCCGTTGCCGGAGGTGAGCAGCAGCTCGCGCATGGCCAGGTACGCCATGATCTCCATGTTCACGGTGGTGTTCTGGACGATCTCCTCGATGCGGTCCCGGGTCTCCGCGACGCTCTCGCCGAGCTCGTCGCGCACCTGCTGGATCAGGCGCACCAGCACGACCTCGTCGCAGCCCTCGCGAAACAGGAACACGAACGGCGGGTTACTGGTGTAGTAGCCATCCCAGTAGACGCCGTCGTCGATGTGCACGGGGTCGAAGAGCATCGGGTGCGCCATGGACGCGTACACGCTGCGCAGGCGCAGGTCCCGTATCACGTGGCGGTGGGCGGCGATCTCGAAAGCCTCGAACTTGCGGATCATCCGCTCGTTACTGGTGAAGAAATGGGCGACACCGGTGCGGGCCTCGGTGGCGGCCACGGTCACGAACGGGCGCCGGGTCGGCAGCGGCGCCGCGTCGGCGTCCTCGGTGAGATTGGGGGCAGCGAAGTGGACGAGATCGTCGACGATATCCATCGCGCGGCTCTTGAACGAGGCTTCCGTTCCCAGGGATCCCGACACGCGGCGATGGGTGCTCATCAGGTTCCGGCTCATGCCGATGAGATCGGCAATGACGGACTCCGGAACCATGTGCAAGGCCTGATAACGCTGCTTCAGCAGCGCTTCCATGCGGTTGAGGCGCCAGAAGCGGTCGACGTAGGCGGTGGGCTTGCGCCGGCCCTCGTGCAGGGACAGGGCCAGCAACAACGCGTTCAGTGCACCGCCCGAGGTGCCGCTGATGGAGTGCAGGCGCGCGGGGTCGAGAAAACCGCGACGGCCGTCGAACAGCGCCTTGAGCACGCCGCTGGTAAACGCCGCGTAAGAGCCGCCGCCCTGGAGAGCCAGCCCGATATTGCTTCCACGCATCCGCTGTCTGCTCCGCTGTAGCCCTGGCTCGCGCGACGCCGGCGCGGCCAGCGGGCGCGATCACGGGGTGAAGGTTCGATCACTGGGAAGCATTCGACGCTTCCAGTATCCACGCCCGTCACACTGACTCAAGCGTCATGTTGCGGTTACCGAAATCGGGGAACGGTCCGGCGCCCGATAGCGACACATCAGCAACGGGCGCTGACAATGGCGGACGGCCGCGAGGGGAAGGCGGCAGCGCGGATACTACCGGTGCGGACGGCACCGGTGTCGCCGGACGTGAACAGGTGGGTCGCAATCGCCCATCATCTGCCGTAACGGCTCGAGACCCTGCTGATACCCGTCGTTCGACGACATGATTCGTATCTCTTGCTTACGGGCGTTGCCTGGTGAGAGCGGACGCGGCAGGGCCGCGTCCGGCGTGCTCCCTCAGTTGTTCACGAGCGCCATCATCGCCTCGGGATAACGCTCGCCGGCCGCCGCCCCCGGCAGAAAAGCCTCGTTCAGGCGATCCATGGCTTCCTCCGGGATGTCGAGATCCATCGCCGCGGCATTCTCCTCGACACGCTGCGGCCGCGTGGTGCCCGGGATCGGCACGATATCTCCGCCCTGCACCAGCACCCAGGCGAGCGCCACCTGGGCGGGTGTCGCCCCGAGCTCCGCAGCGACGGCCGTGACGCGCCTGACCAGCGCCAGGTTCTGGCGGAAGTTCTCGCCCTGAAAACGTGGGTTCGTGCGCCGCCAGTCACTCTCGTCCAGTTCCTCCGGGGAAGTAATCCGGCCGGAGAGGAAGCCACGGCCCAGCGGGCTGTAGGGCACCAGCCCGATACCCAGCTCGCGCAGGGTCGGCAGTACGTCGCGCTCCAGATCACGCGTCCATAGCGAATATTCCGTCTGGACGGCGGTCAGCGGGTGAACCGCATGCGCCCGGCGGATGGTCGCCGGCGCGGCCTCGGACAGCCCGATGTGGCGGACCTTGCCGGCCTCGTCGAGCAGCGCCAGGGCGCCGACGGTCTCCTCGATGGGCACCTGCGGATCGACCCGGTGCAGGTAGTAGAGGTCGATGTGGTCCACCCCCAG
>CAZHBN010000492.1:0-2236 GCA_964530405.1 uncultured Ectothiorhodospiraceae bacterium | reverse complement strand
CGCTCGCGCAGCTCCTCGCGCGTCGGAGGCGGCTCGATTCGGTCGATGGTCATGCCGCGCTCGGACTTCACCTCCCGTTCGCGGCGTTTGCCCATCTCCTCGGGCGGGATGGAGTCGCTGTAATGCACCCGCCCCTTGTCATCCACCCACTTGTAGAGCTCCGCCGAACCGGTGCCCGGCAGCGCGAGCAACCACGCAGCGAGCACGACGGTCGCGGTGACGAACCGGTGCCTCATTCCCTATGCCCCCGTCACTTGATCCCCGCGCCCATCATGCCATGAAGACGCCGAGGGACTAAGGGCCGTGACACTTCGGCGCGGATCGGGCAGGAACTCCCCGCTCGCGCTCAGCCGGCCGGCCCGACCCCATAAGCGTCCCGATAGGCACGCACGGCCTCCAGGCGCTCCGCCGTCGCACCGCCATCGGCGAGGAATTCCACCAGCGTGTCCAGTCCGGCGATGGCGATCACGGGCACTCCATGGCGTGCCGCCACCTCCTGAGCGGCGGAGCGCTCACTGCTGCCGCGTTCCTGACGGTCAAGCGCGATCACCACACCCGCGAGACTGGCACCCGCCTCTTCGATCAGGGCCACGCTCTCAGCGACGGACGTGCCGGCGGTGATCACGTCGTCGATCACCAGTACCCGACCGGCCAGCGGCGCGCCCACGATGTTGCCACCCTCGCCGTGATCCTTGGCCTCCTTGCGGTTGAACGCGTAGGGGATGTCGCGGCCATGGACATCGGCGAGCGCCACCGCCGTCGTCGCCGCCAGCGGAATGCCCTTGTAGGCCGGCCCGAAGAGTAGATCGAACACCAGGCCGGAATCCTCGATGGCGCGGGCGTAGTAACGGCCGATCCGTGCCAGAGCCGCCCCGGTGTTGAACAACCCGGCATTGAAGAAATACGGACTGCGACGGCCCGATTTCAGAGTGAATTCGCCGAAGCGCAGCACCTCGCGCTCGAGAGCGAACTGGAGAAACTCACGCTGGTACTCCTGCATGGGGCGTCTACTCGCTCGATGGTGGGTCGTTCAGGAATCCTTCCGGCGCCCCAAGGATAAAGCGCCCGACGGTGATTCCCAACCGGTGCCCAACGTACGGATCACCGGCATCGCCGGACCGCCACCGTTGCCGTTTCGTGCGTCCCGCCCCGATCCGCATCGGCGATCATTGGCGTACACTCGGGCTGCAACCTGCAGCGATCGCGTGTATACGCCGCCATGCCCCTCAACACCTTTCATGCCGCCGTCGACGACTGGTTCCGCCGCGAGCTCGGCGAGCCAACGGATATCCAGCGCCGGGCGTGGCCGGCGATCCGGGGCGGCCGCGATACGCTGATTGCCGCGCCCACCGGCTCGGGCAAGACTCTGGCAGCCTTTCTGGCCGCCATCGACGCCCTGGTCCGCGACGGCCTCGACGCCAGCCTCCCCGACGAGACCCGCGTACTCTACATCTCACCACTGCGGGCCTTGTCCAACGATATCCAGCAAAACCTGCAGATGCCGCTCGCCGGTATCGCAACGACCCTGGAAGCCCGCGGCGCGCCTCCCGTCGACATACGTGCATGGGTGCGAACAGGCGACACGCCCTCGGCGGAGCGCGAGCGCATGCGCCAGCGTCCGCCGCACATCCTGGTCACCACACCGGAGTCGCTCTACATACTGCTCACCGCGCAATCCGGTCGGCGAATGCTCGCCGGTGTCCGCACGGTCATCGTCGACGAGATCCATGCGCTCGCCGGCAACAAGCGTGGCGCTCACCTAGCCCTCTCGCTACAACGGCTGGCGCGCCTGACCCACAGCCCGCCCCAGCGCATCGGGCTGTCCGCCACCCAGAAGCCCATCGAGGACATCGCCGCCTTCCTCAGCGGCGAGCGCGGGCACTGCGACATCGTCGACACCGGTCACGTGCGCCAGCGCGACCTCGCCGTGGAGGTACCGGATTCACCGCTGGGCGCAGTCATGTCCAACGAGGTCTGGGAGGAGATCTACGACCGCCTTGCCGAGCACATACGTGCCCACCGGACCACGCTGATCTTCGTCAACACGCGACGAGTCGCCGAGCGCGCGGCCCGTCACCTTGCCGAACGCCTGGGCGACGGTGCCGTCACCGCCCATCACGGCAGCCTCGCCCGCGAGCATCGCCTGTCAGCGGAGCAACGTCTCAAGCACGGTGAGCTGCGCGCGCTGGTGGCCACCGCCTCACTGGAGCTCGGCATCGACATCGGCGACGTGGAC
>CAZHBN010000491.1:0-2239 GCA_964530405.1 uncultured Ectothiorhodospiraceae bacterium | reverse complement strand
CCCGTGAGCGGGTCACGGCGCGCGGCGTTCAGGGCGCGCTCGTGGCTTAGCACGCGGGTGAGCAACGGCGCCGCAGCCGCGAGAATCGCCGGGACGCACGAACCGGCTTGCGGATCGGCGATGCCGAGCAACAGAGTGCCGTTGTATCCCGTATCCGCAGGCAGCCGCCATACTTGCGCGACGGTTCCCGGCGTGCCGGACTCGAAGCGGACGACGCCGTCATCATCCACGAACCGCAGAGCGCTGACGCCTGCCTGCTCGCGAAGCCAGCCCACGAGGCAGCGGCAATAGGCGTCGACGCGTTCGGACTGCTGCAGCGCGAGCAGCCAGGCAAGCCCGGTTTCACCCAATCGCGCCAGCGCGGTGACGTCCGGCCGGCCGACTTCCCAGAAAATCGGTTTCACTTGGCGTTCCCGGTTCATGGTGGCACCCTGACAGTCGTACGGGTAAAGTCGAGCGAATTCCGTGCCATCAGACCGTGAAACCCTGACAATCAACTATTTACTGCCGCTTGTCGGAATCTTCACGCCCCGGCTTCGAGCAAGCGTCGGTTTTTCGACAGGTTCCCGTCACCCATGTTCACCCCACCACCGACGCCGCCACGGCTGAGCATTCCGCCGGACGCGCGGCCGACGCTGCGGGTGCTGCCCGTGGGCCATATTCTCGACGCGACCGTGGCTCGGGACGCCAATGGGCGACTCGCACTCGTGGCGGGCCGCCTGCGACTGCCTCTTCCCACCGGAACCGGCCTTCAGGCCGGGGATACGGCGACACTGCGCGTCACCGGCTCCGGCGGCCAGCGTGGACTCGAAGTCCTCGCACGCCGACCCGCGGAGACCGACAGCGCCACCCGCCTGCAGCGCGTTCACCTGCCACGTCAACGCCCCGTCACGGAGAGCCTGGTTGCCGTGCGTACCGTGGCGGAAACGGGACGCCTGCCACCGCCGGTGGCCCGCGCCGTCGATACGACGCTCGCTGCACTGCCGCAGCCCGCACAGCTCACAACTGCCGACGGCCTGCGGCAGGCGCTGCGTGACTCGGGCACATTGTTCGAAAGCCTGATCACCGCCGCACCGGAATCAGCAAAGGAAATCGCCGGGCGTGACCTCCGTGCGAAGCTCATGCAACTCGCCGCCCGCCTCCGGGCATCCCGGTCCGACGGTATCGACGCATCGCCCGGCCGCGGCGGCAACATGGGCGGTAATGAGGCCTTGACGACGGCACGGGATGCCGTGGACGGCGCTCTGTCACGCCAGCTTCTCAATCAGCTTCACGCACGCACCCCGGATGGCCATGTACAGCTCGCCTTCGAGCTGCCGCTGCGACACGGCGAAGGGCTGGACGATCTGCGCCTGGAGATCCGGGAAGAATCCGGAAGCGGGCATGGTGGCGAGCAGTCGGCGTCCGCGGCGTGGTCGGTGACCGTCCACCTCACCTTCGCCGGCCTGGGAACGGTGGAGGCACGGCTCTACTACACTACCGAAGGTCTCGCGGTAACCTGGAGTGCGAGCACGGATCGCCTGCGCGAACGTGTGACCGCAGAGCTACCCGAACTGGAGCGCGCCCTCGAACGGGCGGACATTCCCGTGCGCGGCTTGCGCGTCAGCCAGGCAGCACCGGCCGAGCGAACCGACGAGAACCAGCCACCGACGGGGTTGATCGATGACCAGGCATAACCCCCGCGAAGAGCGCCGGATCGCTGTCGCCCTGGAATATTCCGGCGAGGGCGCTCCGCGCGTGACGGCGTCGGGGCGCGGTATTACCGCCGACGAGATCCTGCGCCTGGCCGCCGAGCACGACGTCCCTCTGCATGCCGACGAAGACCTTGTCCAGGTACTCGCCCAGCTCGAGCTCGGCCAGGAGATCCCGGAAGCACTCTACCGGGCCGTGGCAGAGGTCATCGCGTTCGCTTACCTGGTGAAAGGCCGGCTGCCGGAGGGGTTTCGGTAGGGCGTGCCGGGTGGGCATCGTTGGCACAGATGAGACCGGATTGACCACAAAGACACAAAGGCCACGAAGAAGCCCCAGGGGGGAGAAAAGCCGCGCAACCGTTTAGGCCAGCGAGCACGAAGTGCTGGCCGACGCCATCCGTGAAGCACGTGGCCGATGCCGATCGACCACGATCACCGACGATGTCTCGTGACAGGAACGTCGGCTGCCGAGTGCAGCCGACCTACGAGACCAGCAACGCTATCTGCCGAGGAGATGTCGGCTGCCGAGCGCCGTCGACCTGCAAGAA
>CAZHBN010000490.1:0-2240 GCA_964530405.1 uncultured Ectothiorhodospiraceae bacterium | reverse complement strand
GAAAAGGCCGAAGGCGGGGTGGTCAAGCCGCGCACCGGCGACCAGATCGAAGCCGGCATCAAGGGCTCGCACCTGGATCGACGGCTTTACTGGCACGCAGCCGTGTTCCGCATCAATGACGAAAACCGCGCCGTGACCGATCCGGACAACCCCGAGTTCTCGGTAGGCATCGGCGAGGCCCGCAGCCAGGGCTTCGAAGTCGAGATCAGCGGTAGCCCGCTACCGCGCTGGGAGATCGCCGCCGGCTATGCGTACACGGATACGGAATTCGTGCGTGACCCTGCGAATGAGGGACTGGTGCTGTCGCCACGGACCCCCAAGCACGACTTCAACCTGTGGACGCGCTATCGCTTCTCGGATGACCGAGACCACGGCTGGCGGGTCGGCGCCGGCATTAACGCGGTCAGTGGCGTGTACGTGGAGAACGAGGACGTGCGCTGGGAGCAGGGAGGCTACACTCTACTCTCCGCCATGGTGGGGTATCGGTTCAACGAGAACCTGGACCTTTCGCTCCACGGCGACAATCTCACCGACAAGAAGTACTTCGCCAGGATCGGCACGCTCAACCGCCATACCTATTATGGCGAGCCGCGCAATGTCACGCTGACGCTGGACTACCGCTACTAAACCACCGGGAGCGGGTCACCGTGGTGCCCCGCTCCCAACCCGCCGTACCGCTGCCAGTCACATTCGGCTCGGGCCAGACTCTCGCCGTGACTCCCCCCGCGGAGCGAGACGACCATCACCCTTTCCGGCGTGCGCGAGGCTACCGGCGACGTCCCTCGCCGCGCCTCGTACCCATCTACCCAGCCGCCGAAACGGCGACCCGCCGCCGAGCCTCGCTGCCTGTCAGCACCGCTTGCACGTCGTCGAGCAACGCCGGGCTCGTGACGATGCCGACGTGATCCGAGTCCAGCTCGCGGGCATCGAGCACGGCCTGTCCCAGCTGACTCGCCAGCGCAGCGCGCTCATCGGCAGGGCGCGCGGCAATCCACCAGCAGCTCGGCCTGCACGTCACCGACGACAACGGCCCGGCATTGCGGCACAGGGTCTTCAGGCGCCGTCCCACCAAGAACATGCGGGCGAGCTCCTCACTGCCCATGGCGGCGAAGTCACCGGCCTCACCGTCCGCCTCGCGGCGCTCGGTCTGACCGAGCAGCGACTCCAGCATAGAGACAGCGGCTTCGTGCTCATTGCCCCAGGCGATTGGCTGGCCCACGGCAGGCAAGTGCTCGAGGGACACGTGCGGAAGCGCAAAGGCGGCGAAGTCCGAGAAATCCGCCCACCAGTCGTTCTCGCCGCCGTGTTCGCCCCCCGGCACGAACGCATCCACCAGGCCGAGGAACTGCACCGTCTGCCCCGCAGCCTCCAGCTGCGCCGCAATCAGGGCCGCCAGGCTGCCGCCGAGTGACCAGCCGAGCAGGTGGTACGGTCCGTTGGGCTGGACGCTGCGGATCATGTCGCAGTAATCGGCGGCCATTTGCGTCAGCGTCACGTCCTCGTGGTCCGAATCGGCGAGCATGCGGCAGGGCACGCCGTAGACCGTGCGTACGCCGTGCAGGCGGCGGGCGAGCGGCTGGTAGTCGTAGATCGTGCCCATGACGCCGTGGATGCAGAACAGCGGCGCGCCATCACCGCCGTCACCGTTGAGGGGCACGAGCCCGTCTGCCCACTGGCTGTGGCGGGACTGGAGACCCAGTAGCGCAGCGATGGTGGGCTTGTGCATCAGCTCGCGCAGGGTGAAGTGCAGCGCGGGATCGTCCAGCTTCCGGGCACGGGTGATCACCTTGAGACTGAGCAACGAATCCCCGCCCAGCTCGAAGAAGTTGTCAGTTTCGCCGACGCGTTCGACACCGAGCACGTCCTGCCAGATTGCCGCGAGCCTGCGCGCCCGGGGCGTGGAAGGAGGCACCACGGCACGGTTTTCACTCGGAGCCGACGCCGGCAGCGCGGCGGTGTCGAGCTTGCCGCTGACCAGGCGCGGCAGGCTCGTGAGCGGTACCACCTGGGCAGGCACCATGTACGCCGGCAACCGTTCGCCGAGCTCGCGCCTGACGCGCGCGGCCACGGCGGCGGGTCGCTCGTCGTCACCGGGTACCACGTAGGCCACGAGCTGACGGGCGGCCGGGCCCTCGAGGGGCGCCACCGCGACGTCCCGGACACCGGCGATACCGCGGGCGCAGGTCTCGATCTCGCCGGGCTCGATGCGAAAGCCACGGATCTTGACCTGGTGGTCGAGC
>CAZHBN010000489.1:0-2242 GCA_964530405.1 uncultured Ectothiorhodospiraceae bacterium | reverse complement strand
GAACATCGTCTTGCCGTAGCCGATGGGCACGTGAATCCAGGGGTAGGTGTCTGCCGGTCCGGCCTCGAGCAGCAGAACGGAGTGGCGACCGCCGGCGGACAGGCGGTTGGCCAGCACGCACCCCGCGGACCCTGCCCCGACGACCACGTATTCGAATTCCGTTGCGGACATCCTCGCTTCCTCTCCTCTGCCCGAAGCGTCGATGCCGGCGTTGGCCGCAGGTTGTGCGGTTCGTCGGCGCGGATGCTGCAGGCTGATTGCCGCCCTTGATAATCGCAATTTTAGTGTAATAATGAGACAAAATGACTCGAATTAAAACCCTAAAGCCAACATAACCGCAGCATAGCGGCAGCAGTGGAGGAGAGTCGCCATGGTCCAGTTCCCGCTAGAGCCCGTGTCGAGACATTCGCCCGCCGCGGCGCGCGTGCGCTGATACGAGCGTGCCCCGGGATGCGGTGCATTGGTCGCACTGATCCCGGGCACACCGCTTACGCCCCGCAGTGAGGAGAGAGGGATATGGACACGGCAGACGAACGCCTGCCCGGTCTTCACGCCGTCGTGCGCGCGCTGGACATCCCCGGCCGCTGGGCGGGGAAGCTGGTGGCCTGGCTGATCGTTCCCATGGTGGCCGTGCTGGTCTACGAGGTGATCAGCCGCTATGCGCTGGGCTCGCCCACGATTTGGGCGTATGACATGACCTACATGCTCTACGCCGCCATCTTCATGCTCGGCGCGGCGTACGCGCTGGGTACCGACAGTCACGTACGCGCGGACTTCCTCTACAACATCCTGCCGCCGCGCTACCAGGCACTGATCGACGCCACGTTCTACGTGCTGCTGTTCTTTCCCGCCATCGGCATCTTCACCTGGCTGACCTACGACTTCGCGCTGGTTTCGTGGCAACGCCAGGAGACGATCCCCACCAGTCCGTGGATGCCACCGATCTATCCGCTGAAGACGGTGATGCCGGTGACTGGTGTCTTGCTGCTCGTGCAGGGGGTCTCGGAGACGCTGAAGTGCGGGTACTGCATCGCCACGAATCGCCCGTTCCGCCAGGCGGCGGACTATCACCACTACGAATAGCGACAGATGGCCGCGCCCGACCGCTAGTCGCGCCGGCTGACAGGGGCAGCCCATGAGCGAACCAGCACTCGGATTCACCGCCCTGGCGATGATTTTCGCCGGCGTTCTAACCGGCTATCCGATGGCGTTCACCTTTCTTTTCATCGCACTGGTGTTCGGCTACATCGGCTTCGACAGCCAGGTCTTCTACCTGCTCACGCTTCAGTTCTTCGGTTTGATGCGCAACACCACCATGGCGGCCATTCCGCTATTCCTGTTCATGGGCTTCGTGCTCGAGAAGTCGGGGCTCATGGACCGTGTTTTCCACGCCCTGCGGATGATGCTCGGCCGCCTCAACGGCTCGCTCTATCTGATCGTGCTGCTGGTGGCGACCGTATTCGCCGCCGCCACCGGTATCGTCGGCGCCTCCATTACCGTGCTCGGTGTCATGGCCGCACCGGTCATGCAGCAATGCGGCTACAACACGCGCCTGTCCGCCGGCTCCATCGCCGCAGGCGGCACCCTGGGAATCCTCATTCCGCCGAGCATCATGCTCATCGTGATGGGGCAAGTGGTGGGGGTGCCGGTCTCGGATCTCTTCACCGCCGCGATCGTCCCGGGCCTGATACTCGCGGGCGCCTACATTGCCTACACCCTCGTTCGCAGCCACTTCGACCCGTCTCTCGGTCCACCCATGACGGACGAGGAAGTCAAGGGCGCATCGTTCGCCAGCAAGTTCTACGAGCTCGTGGTGGGCGTGGTGCCAGTGCTCGTGGTGATCGGCTTCACGCTCGGCGTCATCATCCTGGGCATCGCGACACCCACCGATGCTGCCGGTACGGGTGCCTGTGCGGCGCTGTTCCTGTCCCTGCTCTACCGCCGCATGACCTGGTCGGCGTTCAAGGACTGCGTGTTCCGCACCATGGAGACCACGGCGTTCATCCTCTTCCTGCTCGCCTCCGCAAACTTCTTCGGCGCCGTGTTCTCGAAGCTCGGCAGCGCCCAGGTGCTCACCGAGTTCCTGGCCACCCTGCCGCTCACGCCACTGATGATGCTCGCGGTGATCCTGGCGCTGGTCTTCGTGCTCGGCTCGCCGCTGGAGTGGATTCCCATCGTGCTGGTGGTGGTGCCGATTTTCCTGCCCACCGTCGAGCAGATGGGCTACGACCCACTGTGGTTC
>CAZHBN010000488.1:0-2247 GCA_964530405.1 uncultured Ectothiorhodospiraceae bacterium | reverse complement strand
GGGTGCCGGTGCTGCGCGAGTTCTGGAACCCCTTCCGCGAGCGTGTCGAGGAGAAAGCCAACGTCTCCCGCGCCGAGGTCATGCAGGCGCGCGAGCTCGGTACCGACCCCAAGAGCGGTCGACCGGTGCAGGCCCGCCTGGGCCGTTACGGCCCGTTCGTGCAGATCGGCACCCGTGATGACGAGGAAAAGCCCCGTTTCGCGAGCCTGCGTCAGGGTCAGAGCATCGAGACCATCACCCTGGACGAGGCGCTCGCGCTCTTCCAGCTACCGCGGGACCTCGGCGAGACACCGGAGGGCGAAGAGCTCCAGGTCAACATCGGCCGCTTCGGCCCCTACGTGCGATTCGGCAGCAAGTTCGCCTCCCTCAAGAAGGACGACGATCCGTACACCATCACTCGTGAACGGGCACTGGAGCTGGTTGCCGAGAAGAAGGAAAACGAGGCCAAGCGTACGATCAAGGAGTTCCCCGAGGACGGTATCCGTGTACTGCGCGGACGCTTCGGACCCTACATCACCAACGGCAAGAAGAACGCCAAGATCCCCAAGGACCGCGAGCCCGCAGAGCTCACCGTGGACGAGTGCCGCGAGCTCATCGCCAACGCTCCGGAGAAGAAGGGTGGCCGCCGACGCAGCACGACCCGGCGCAAGTCGAGCTGACCGCGGCGCCGTCACCGCCACACCGGGCTTTCGCCAGCGTGCGGCAGCGCGGTGCCTGCGTGACGGTGGCGTCGTCGCCTACCCGACGGAGGCAGTCTACGGTCTCGGCTGCGACCCGGGCGACCCGAGGGCGGTCGGCCGGCTGCTCGCGCTGAAGCACCGCCCCGTGAGCAAGGGGCTCATCCTGATCGCCGACCGTGCCGAGCGGCTCGCCGGCTGGGTGGATGCAGCAGCGCTGGCGAGCCAACAGGTACACGCCGACTGGCCGGGAGCCGTGACCTGGGTACTGCCGGCCGGACCGCTTGCCGCATCCTGGATCACCGGCGCCCACGATAGCATCGCCGTACGCGTGACGGCTCACCGCGGTGCGGCATCGCTCTGCCGTGCCTGGGGCGCACCGCTGGTCTCCACCAGCGCCAACCCCGACGGCCGGCCCCCCGCCCGCACTGCCTGCCGTGTCCGAACCTACTTCGACGACCGCCTGGACTACATTCTGGGCGGCCCCACCGGCGGCCGCAGTGCCCCGAGCCGGATTCGTCGCTGGCCCGACGGCGCCGTCCTGCGTCCCGGCTGACTTTTCCGGCCCCGCCAGTGTCCAGGACACTCGCCGCTCACCAGGCGGGCGGAAACAGCGACACCCCGGACGCATCCGATGACACGCACGAACGCGCGTGGACGATCTCGAAGAGCTTCGGTTCGGCATCTGCCATCTCACCGGCCGCCCGCATATGCGGGATAGCGCCGGGGTCCTGGAGCATCGCATTGAAATCGTCACGGCTTCGCCACTGCGCGTAATTCACCACCCGGATGCCATCCTCGCTGCGGTGAATATTTGCCGCCACGAAACCGGGGCGGTGCTTCATCACCGTTTCTG
Source organism: uncultured Ectothiorhodospiraceae bacterium (assembly GCA_964530405.1). GTDB lineage: Bacteria > Pseudomonadota > Gammaproteobacteria > Nitrococcales > Nitrococcaceae > Arhodomonas. Next base: position 714 of record CAZHBN010000488.1, on the reverse strand, counting down.
TGGCATGAACGAGCAGATCCACCAACTCCTGCTGGCGTGACGGGGATACGTCGAAAACGTTGATCAGGGTGAGCACAGGCTGTGCCGGATCGATGACGGTGACATTCCGTGCGGCTGACATCGCTACCTCCTCGAGTATCAGGATGCTGATAACAATATATCAGGATCCTGATAAAATAAAGCGATGTGCACCAACTCCCCTGTCGAACAGCGGCTCGGCTATCGGATCAAGCGACTGCAGCAGGCCCTACGCCACGCCATGGATGCGACGCTCGCCGAGTTGAATCTCACCACCGCACAATACGCCGCGCTCTGCGCACTGGAAAACGACCCGGGTCTATCCAACGCCGAGCTGGCACGGCGCTGCTTCGTCACGCCGCAAACCATGCACCAGGTCGTCACCGGCCTCGAGCGCGCCGGCTTGCTGACCCCGGTCGCGCACTCCCGTCACAGCCGGATCCGCAGCCTCACTCTGACGGACGCCGCGCGCGACCGCCTGGATCGCGCTCACGAGCGAGTGACGAACGTGGAGGCTCGTATGGCCGCTGACCTGACGAGCCAGGAGCTCACTGTCACTACTCAGGCGCTGGAGAAATGCCGCAGCGCCCTGGAGGGTTACTAACCTTTGCAAAAGTATTGCCAGGTCTCAGCGCCACTGCGCGGCGGCTCGGCAAGGCGCGGGAGCGCCGGCGTGGCGAGGCTCACGTCAAGCGA
>CAZHBN010000487.1:0-2258 GCA_964530405.1 uncultured Ectothiorhodospiraceae bacterium | reverse complement strand
CTCCCGCGCCTTGCCGAGACACCGCGCAGTGGCGCTGAGACATGGCAATACTTTCATAAAGGTTAGTATGCCGCCGCTGCCGCTGAACGCACCCATGTGCCGCGCCCCGGCGGCCTTGTCTACCGCTGGACGTCGACGCAACGCCAGATGTGCATCTCTTCGAAGCGCAGGCATTCGTAGTCGGTGACCCGCCGCCCGTCGGTCTCGCGAGTATCGGTGGGGTGGGCGGCAAGGATGACGCCGCTCAGATTGCGGGTATCGGCGGTCGTAATACGTACGTCGAGCCAGGCTTCGTCGGTATGCAATTGCACGATGTCGCCGGCCGCGGCGCGATAGGGCGCGCCGGCCGGCGTGTACAGGCGTTGTGCGTCGGCGCGGGCGTGCAGGGGATGGTGGCTGTCCATGGATGCCTCCCGGGCTCTTGTTGGGTGTTGTCGAGCCGGCGTCGCAGCGATAGTGCGTATCGGCTCGTCATGACCGAGAAGCTAACAATCACCGTGTTGCAGGGCGCTGACTGCCGCGAGACGTTTTGATGACGCCCGCGCCCCGGGGCTATTCCACCGTCACGACCTTCCCCGGTTCGAAGACGGCTTCGCCGATGCGGCCCGGCTGTTCAGCCGGGTAGCCGGCCTGGTTGGCGACGAAACGGGTACCGCGAAACGTGAGATCGGCGTTGGCGTGGGTATGGCCGGAGATCCACAGCGCGGGCGGATGCTGGCGGATGAGCATGCTGAGGTCGGATCCGAAGGCGCTCGCCAGGCCGTCGCCCGGGAAGTCGGGATGGCTTAGCTGCGGTAGGGGTGCGTGGTGTGTGACCACAACGGTGGGGCCCTGCCAGGCCGATCCCAGGTGCCGTTCCAGCCATGCCCGGCTGATCTGGTGTGCCCGCTGAGCGTGCTCCGGCTGAAACAGCCCTTCCTCCGTGTGGATGAAGTGATGATCGGCGAGATTGCGGGCTGCGAGACGGCGGTTGCGGGTGATCAGCTGGACGTCGTCGTGGGTATGGAGTCGATAGTCCGTCCACAGCGTGGTACCGAGAATGCGGACACCGTGAAGGCGGATCTGCTCCCGTTCGAGCACATGGACTTCCCCGTGGCCGTGGCTATTCAATTCGATGGCGAGCTCGCGGCAGTCCTCGGCGAGGCGCGGGAAGTGCCAGCCGTAGTACTCGTGATTGCCGAGCACATAGACCACCGGAGTCTGCCGGGCTGCGGAGAGGTCCGCTGCCGCTTCCACGCCGAATGTGCCGGTGGCGATATCGCCGGCGAGCACGATGAGGTCCACTGCCGCGTCACTCAGCATATCGTCCAGCCCGATGCCCTTACGGGTTTCCAGGTGAAGGTCGCTGGCGGCCTGGATGCGCATTGTCAGTGGTCCGCGGTGGCGGTGGAATCATACGGCAGGCAGCGGACATGGGCCGGCGGATCGTCCAGGGCGCGCTCGTCACCGCTCAGCACGAATACGCAGCGTTGGCAGAGCCAGGGGTGGAGTCCGTCGTGGACTTGCCGGATGGCTCGGTTGGGGGCTTCGCTGCCGAGGCAGCGGTGATCGTCCCGGAGGACAAGGACGGTACCCCGGATATCGCGCCTCACGTCGAGCGCGACACCCAGGGCGTGATGACCGATGATCTGCCAGCCTCCCGTGCGTGTTGGCGATCGCTCGCAGCGCAAGCAGACAGGCGCCGCCGGCAAGGGCGGCGCCGGGGCGCCGGGAACGCTCAGGTACTCGGTCTCCGTCATGCTCCTCACCGCTTCGCGGGTGCCAGCTCCATTGTCGCTGTATCGGCCCGAAACGCCAATCCGCTTTATGAACGGGGACCCGGTGAGGTGTATGCCGGTCGGAGAACCGGCGAGGCGGGGCTGCCTTTGCGCCCGCCCCGCGGAGTCAGGGCTCGCGGCGATCGAACTTGGCGTCCAGGCCCTGCCACACGTCCACGTAGTCCCGCTGCCGGAATGGGGCGTCGACGGCCTGCTCCGTCGGCTGGAAGACATACCGCGACTCGAACATGAACGCCAGGGTATCGCCTTGGTATACCGGTTCCAGCGATTGGGTGGATGCCTTCTCGAACGTCTCCGCATCCGGTCCATGCGGGCTCATGCAGTTGTGGAGGCTCGCGCCGCCGGGCTCGAAGCCTTCCGCCTTGGCGTCGTACACGCCGTGGACCAGCCCCATGAACTCACTCATCACATTACGGTGGAAGTAAGGCGGGCGGAACGTGTCCTCGGCCACCATCCAGCGCGGCGGGAAGATCACGAAGT
>CAZHBN010000486.1:0-2274 GCA_964530405.1 uncultured Ectothiorhodospiraceae bacterium | reverse complement strand
CGAGCGTGGAGACCGGCCGTCCCGAATAGCCGGGAATATCCACGACGCGGTCGGTAAGCAGTACATAGCCGATCCGCTCACCACCGGCGTAAACCGCGGCCGCCGGTGGCTTCCCCTGCAGGGGGCCGATGCGGTCGCCTTGCGGGAAAATCTCACCGACGTACGCCACCCACGCCGGTTCCGCCGCACGGGCACACGCCGGCAATGCGATGAACCCCGCGACGACGACCGCCATCGCCAGCCGCCGGCATGACGTAACCCATTCCCATGGTGCCTGTATTGCGCGCCCCCCGATCATGGAGGCGAACCGTAGGCGTCCAGGCGAATGGCGACCTTGATTCACATCAACGGCGGGCGAATACACCCCGGCGGCACACGTCTCCGGGGTGTCCGTTCAGTCAGTCATGCCAAGCGCCACTGAATCGACAGAACCCGACCGTACACACTTTGCTTTTGCGCACGCTGCTCATATTCCCTCGGCGCTTTCCCTCGGCGCTCGAACCCGTTGTCCTCATCGACGTATCATTCTCCGGTAGCCAATGTTCGGGCCGTCACCCCGACCACCCTCGAAGGGGATTAGGAAGAATGGAAAGCAACGGTTGCCGCGACAAGGTTAGTAACGTATCCCTTACCCCGTAGCTGGAAGCCTTTGTCAGTCAGAAGGTCGACAGGATCTTCCGGGCATGACGCGATGTGCTCTGTTCATCGACTCACCTCATGGATTCGGGAATCAAGCGCAACCTTCGATGGGTGACGGCGAATCCAAACCGCCAGCGGGATGCCCCCGGACGGCACCGCAGTGCTTGCGTGCTGGCGCTGCGATGGCGTTGCTGCTCATAGCACCGGCCGTGCCGGCGGTGGAGACGATCGCGCTGCGCGCCGGCGACATAACCTTCGCCGGGGCCACGATTCATGATGCGGAGATAGGCTACGACCTGGCCGGCAACCGCCTCACCCTGAGTGTCGCCCGCGTAGCGCCGGGCATGGCAGAGCACCCCCCCGTGACAGATCTGCGCCTCATCTGCACCAAGCCCAAGTTGGCCGGTGCGGTCCGCGGCTGTGAGGGCACCGAGGTAAGCGCGAACTGGCCGCCCCTAGGCACGGTGAGCTTTCGGGCAGACATCGCCTACCAGCCGGCCTCTGGCGCCGTCGACGTCACGGTGCAGGACCTGCCGGTGGGTGACGGCCGGCTTCGTATCGCCGCCCATGACGGCCCGGAAGGCTGGCGGGTCAATCTCCAGGGGCAGCGGCTGCCGGCGGCCCGCCTCGCCGCCATCGCCAGTGGACTTCCCGAAGGGTGGGAAGTCGGCGGCGGTACCCTGAGCGTGAATGCGACGGTCAGCGCTACCCCGGACGGGATCATGCGAAGCGCCGGCGAGCTCAATAGCGATGCCCTCGCCTGGAACAACGCCACCGGGCTGCAGGCCGCCGAGGGGGTCGCCGGGCGCTTTGGCTGGGCGGCACGCTACAACGGCGCCGACTGGCACGGTCAGGGGACGCTTTCCCTCCCCCGGGGCCAGATTTATTCCGATCCGGTGTTCATCGACTTCGCCGGCCAGCCACTGACGGTGAACACGGATATCGTGGCGCCGCGCGATTTCACGAGCCTGCGACTGGAACGCCTTCGGCTCGATCACGCCGGCGTGGCCGAAGGTCAGGGGGAACTCGAATGGCAATCCGGCGCCGGTATCACCCAGGCCCGTTTCCAACCCCTGACGCTGCACCTGCCGGCGGCCTATGAGCGCTACGCGCAGCCGTTTCTCGTGGGAACACCGGCGGGGGCGCTCACCACCGCCGGCGAGGCCACGCTGACGCTGGACTATGCCGGCGGCGAGCCGGAGAGCGTCAGCCTGTCCCTGGAGAGCGTGGATCTCGCCGCGGGCCAACAGCACGGGATACGCGGGCTGACAGGCCGGCTGCGCTGGCGGGCGGAGCCACTCGAACCGCCGTCGCCGAGCAGGGTACGTGTGGCCGGTGGACGGCTCTATGGTGTGGACGTCGGCGCTACCGAGATCGCCCTGCGTCTGCACGGCGACGGCCTGTCGCTGCAGTCACCGGCCCGCATCCCGATCCTCGACGGCGCCCTGGAAATCAACCGTCTGGCGCTGGACGACCTCACGACCGAAGCGCCGAGCGGGGAGATCGACGCGCGCATCGCCCCCATCAGCCTGGGCGAGCTCACCCCCGCTCTGGGCTGGCCCAGGTTCGCTGGCAGCCTATCCGGCCGCCTGCCCACGCTACGCTACGCCGACGGCGTGGCAACCCTCGGCGGCG
>CAZHBN010000485.1:0-2288 GCA_964530405.1 uncultured Ectothiorhodospiraceae bacterium | reverse complement strand
TGGCAGCGAACATGGACGTCCCCACCCCGAGCCAGATCCCGCCCAGCCCCATCACGGCGTAGACGAACAGGACCGCGGAGGCCACGGGCAACAACGCGAACACCCCGGCCACCAGCGACCGGAACATGACCACGGCCATGAGCCAGACCATGAACAGCGACGCCACCAGGCTGGTTACGTGACTGGTCGCGATATTGTCGATCCAGTGGTAGTCGACCTGGATGCGACCGGTGAGCGTGGCCCGCATCGCTGCGGTATTGAATTCGTCGCGGATGTAGCGCTCCAGCGCGCTGACCAGACGGCGATTGTTGCGGTAGGCACCGGTATCCACTTGCAGACGCACGAGCGCACGCCGGTAGTCGTAGTCCACCTCTTCCTCGAAGTCGGTGGGGCTCCCCGAGGCCGCGTACAGCAGAAAGAGTTGAGCGATCAACGCGGCATCGTCGGGGATGCGGTAGGCCGCCGGGCGATCCTCATTCACGGCGCGGTGCATCTGTTTGATGTAATCCACCACCGACGTGGTGCCGTTCACATGCGGCAGTGTCTCTGCGAAACGTTGCAGGGCCTCTATTCGCCGTAAACGTGACGGGCGGAACAGGCCCTCGCGTTCCGGGGTCTCCACCACGATGTCCAGATGGTGAATGCCGTCCATGTGACGGTTGATCACCGCGTCGGCACGGTAGATGGGCTCACTGCGCTGAAAGTTCTCGATACGCTGGTCCTCGACCACGACCCGGCTGGCACCGTGGACACCCAGTGCCGCAACCACAATGGCACCCAACACCGTGATACGGGGACAACGCAGCACCGCCGCCCCGAGACCGACGAGCACGCGCTGGAGCCACTGGCCGTGTCGAGACGACCGCTGACCGAAGGTCGGAGTCGGTTTTGGCCGCAGCAACGCGAGCGCCGCGGGCAGCACGAGCAGTGAATAGACCCATGCCACGATCACGCCCAACGCCGCGAACAGGCCGAAATACCGCATCGGCGGCATGGCTGAGGCACCGTACAGCCCGGCGAATCCGGCTACCGTGGTCAGTGTGGTCAGGGTCACCGGCCGCCACATATCCACCATGGCGGTGACCACGAGCTCTCGACCACCCGCGTCCGGCTGCTCCCGGATGAGCTCATAGTAGCGGCCGAGGATATGGATCGAGTCGGCGACCGCGATGCCGATGAGGATTGCCACCAAGCCGTTCGTTATCACGTAGAACGGCACGCCAGCCGCCGCCATGGTGCCAAGCGTCCCCACCACCGTGGCCAGGACGACCACGTTGGGAAGCAGCATTCCGCGAAGCGTCCGGAAAGCCAGCAGCAGCACGAGCGTGATGATGCCCGCTGCCAAAGGGTTGAGGCGCTTGGCATCGCGGTCGATGTAGCTGCCCAGGTAACCACTCACCGCACCCTCGCCGGCGACGTGAACCTGGTCGTCGGCCCCCTTCGGCGCATTCTCCGCCAGGCGCATCAATCGCTGGTACGTCCCGCCGTTGCGCGCTTCGTCCACCACCTCGGCGACGATCAGCGTGGCACTGCCGTCCTCGGCGACCAGATTGCCCCGGTACAGCGGGAAATCGGCAATGGCGCGGCGAACCGAACGGGCCCCTTCGAGTGTGGCCGGCGGTTCGTCGAAGAACGGTTCCACCGCCATGCCGCCGGCGGTGCCGCGGATGTCGCTCTCGGTCGCGAGGCTCGTGACACCCGCCGGGTCGACGTTGTCCAGTGCCCGGATACGGTCAGTAAGCCACTGGACGAGTTTCAGGCTGGCGGGATTGTAAATGCCCTGTCGGCCCTCGTTGACGACGGCGACGACGAACGGATCGTCCAACCCGAACAGGCGTTTTACCTCGTCGCGGTATACCAGGGCCGGATTGTCGTCGGCGATGAAGGCATCCGCGCCAGTATCTTTCTGAAGTGCCGGCAGCCAGGTGGCAGCCATGGCGATCAGCGCGGCACCGGCGACGAGAATGATCCTGGAATGGGCGGTCACCCAAAGGAAGAACCGCCGGCTGGCCGGGTCATGTTCTGTCACGATCCATCCCCCATATCGTGTATATACACTACATAATCAAAAAAATGATGGTGCTCCACGCACCACCATCGCCCGCGGGGTATCAACCAACCGCCGCCAGCACCCCGAGCTCACCCTTGAGCCGCTGCCAGCGTTCCTCACCCAGCCGCTCCACTATCTCGTGCTGCGCCCCTTCCCAGCAGCGCTTCGCGCGCTCGAGCAACCGTGTTCCCTCGGGTGTCAGGTGAATAGTGCGTTCGCGCCGGTAGCCCTCCTGGGA
>CAZHBN010000484.1:0-2313 GCA_964530405.1 uncultured Ectothiorhodospiraceae bacterium | reverse complement strand
GCACCAAGGGCACGCTGCTGTGGATGCTCTCCACCAAGATGCTGCCGCCGGTGGGTGTGCTGGTGCCCATCTACCTGCTGTTCCGGGACTGGGGGCTGCTGGATTCGCGCTTCGGCCTGACCATGGTGATCATGCTCATGAATCTCCCGATCATCGTGTGGATGCTCTACACGTATTTCCGCGAGATTCCGGGCGAGATCCTCGAGTCCGCGCGCATGGAAGGGGCGGGACTGTGGCAGGAGCTCATCCATATCCTGCTGCCGATATCCCTCGGCGGCATCGCCTCGACGCTGCTGCTGTCGGTGATCCTGGCGTGGAACGAGTCGTTCTGGAGCCTGAATCTCACCTCCTCGGACGCGGCGCCGCTGACCGCGTTCATTGCCTCGTATTCCAGTCCGGAGGGGCTGTTCTGGGCGAAGCTCTCGGCCGCCTCGACGCTCGCCATCGCGCCGATCCTGGTGCTCGGCTGGTTCAGCCAGAAACAGTTGGTGCGCGGGCTCACCTTCGGCGCCGTGAAATAGATCGGGAGGAGATGAACATGGGCAATATCCAGCTCTCGGGGGTCAACAAGGCCTTCGGCAATTTCGACGTGATCCGCGATGTGGATCTCAGCATTGACGAGCGTGAGTTCGTGGTATTCGTGGGTCCGTCCGGATCCGGCAAATCGACCCTGCTACGCCTGGTCGCCGGCCTGGAGTCGGTGACCAGTGGCAGTATTCACATTGACGGGCGTGACGTCACAGCGGTGCGGCCATCCCGCCGCGGCCTGGCGATGGTGTTCCAGAGCTACGCGCTTTACCCGCACATGAGCGTGCGCAACAACATCGCCTTCGGCCTGAAGATGGCCAAGGAGCCCAAGGCGCGCATCGAGGAGAAGGTCAACGCCGCGGCGCGCACGCTGCAGCTCGAGAGCTATCTCGACCGCAAGCCGCGTGCGCTCTCCGGTGGTCAGCGCCAGCGCGTAGCCATCGGTCGGGCCATCGTGCGGGACCCGACGGCGTTTCTCTTCGACGAGCCCCTGTCCAATCTGGATGCCGCGCTGCGGGTGCAGATGCGCCTGGAGATCGCGCGTTTGCGCCAGACCCTGGACGCCACCATGGTCTACGTCACTCACGACCAGGTCGAGGCCATGACCCTCGCGGACAAGATCGTGGTCCTGCGTGACGGTTCGGTGGAGCAGGTGGGCTCGCCGCTCGAGCTCTACCACCACCCGGTGAACCGGTTCGTCGCCGGCTTCATCGGTTCGCCCACCATGAATTTCCTGGAAGCACGCGTGACTGCCGTGGACGACACGGGCGTGAGCGTGGACGTGGGCAACGACGGTTGCTCGCTCAAGGTGCCGGTGACTGGGGGCAACCTGACCGCTGGCGCGAGCGTGACGCTCGGCGTGCGTCCCGAGCATCTCACCGCCGGAGCAACCAACGGTACCCCGGCACTTTCCGGCGAAGTCCAGGTGGTGGAGCGTCTCGGTGGCGTTACTTACCTCTATGTGCGCCTCGCCGATGGCACAACGGCCACCGTGGAGGCGGGCGGCGACGACGCCACCCGCGTCGGAGAGTCCGTGCGCGTCGGGCTCGACGGGAACGTCTGCCACCTTTTCGATGCGCACGAGCGTGCGCTGCCGGCGCTGTTCCGTCATCCCATTGCGGACGCTCCCGCGGGAACCCACTGAAGCCACGGACAAGCCATGGACTGTGTGATTTTCGACTGTGACGGCGTGCTCATCGACAGCGAGGCGGTCGTGCTCGATGTGCTCGCCGAACGCTTCGCCGCCCGGGTTCCGGCAGGCGAGGCGGTGCGTGCAGACATCGCGGGGTTGCTGGGCCTTCCCCTCGAGGCGATCGCACGTGATATCGGCGAGCGCCACGGCGTGAGCTTCGACGACCACTGGGTTCAGGCCACGAACCGCGAGGTGGAGCTGGCACTGCACGAGCTCGACCGGGCGATTCCGGACGTGGCCTGGGCGCTGGCGCGTATCGATCTGCCCAAGGCCGTGGTTTCCAACAGCCGCCTCGAGCGCGTGCACGGAGCACTGCAACGCACGGGCCTGGCGCGGTATTTCGGCGATGCCGTGTTCGCCGCCGAGCTGGTTGCCGCACCCAAGCCCGCACCCGATGTTTACCGCCATGCCGCGGCCCGGCTCGGTTATGACCCGGCACGGTGCATCGCGGTCGAGGACAGCCGGGCCGGCGTCACCGCCGCGGTGGCGGCCGGCCTGACCGTCATCGGCTTCACCGGCGGCGGCCATATTCCCGCCGGCCATGCCGACACCCAGCAGAGCATCGGCGCGGTGACCTCCATCGGCTCCATGCG
>CAZHBN010000483.1:0-2314 GCA_964530405.1 uncultured Ectothiorhodospiraceae bacterium | reverse complement strand
TGTCGCCGGCCGAGACATCGATGACGTAGAGGGTGAGGTCGGAGAGCTCCGGGCTGAAGGTGGCCGCCAGGTTATCGCCGCCGGACTCGATCAGCACCGCGTCCAGGTCGGGGAAGCGCTGCTGCAGGTCCGCCACCGCCGTGAGGTTCATGGAGGCGTCCTCTCGGATGGCAGTATGCGGGCAACCCCCGGTCTCCACGCCCACGATGCGCTCGTCGGGCAGGGCGTGGTGGCGGGTGAGGAACTCGGCATCCTCGCGGGTGTAGATGTCGTTGGTCACCACCGCGAGGGACAGGCGCTCGCGCAACGCCCGGCACAGTGCCAGGGTGAGCGCCGTCTTGCCCGAGCCCACGGGGCCGCCGATGCCGATGCGCAGAGGGTCACGTGTGGTCATATCCGGGTACCTCGTTAGCTGCGGAACAGCCGGGTGTACTGGGTTTCGTGCTGGCTGCTGGCGATGGCGAGCCCCGGTGCGGAGGCACCGAGGGCGCCGTCATCGCGGGCGAGTGCGTCGTCGACGATACCGGGCACCTCCGCGGCCGCCGCGAAGAGCACGCGCTGGCCTGCCGACTGCCCCAGGGGGATGAGCTTCACGCCTGCGGCCACCTGGTTCTCGAGCCACGCCCAGAGATAACCCGCCGCCGCGGACGGTTCGGCCACCTCCCAGCGCACGGCGGCCAGGGCGAACGCCATCGCCCAGGTTACCCGGCCCGGGGCATCCCAGGCGGCGGCGTCTTCCTCGCCTAGAGCGACCAGCAGCCGCGCGAGCGCCCGCCCCAGGTGCTCGTCCTCGGCGCGCAGCTCGGCGGTCTCGCGGGCGGCGCGCAGCCAGTCGCTCCAGCGGCTGACGCCGGCGTCGTCCCCGGCCTGCCAGGCACGCATGAGCCGCGCAAGCGCCGGCAGGTCGACGCCGGCGAGCAGGTGTCCGGCCTGGCCGACGACCCAACGCTGCAGCCCCGCCTCATCGGACACCCAGTCACGGGCCACCGCGGTCTCCAACCCCGCCGAGTAGGCATAGGCACCCACCGGCAGGGTAGGGCTGATCAGCTGCCACAGGCGCAGCGCGGCGGGGTCAATCATGGTGATGGTGGTGGTGGCCGCCGCCGTAGGCGCCGGCTTCCGGCTCGAAGGGAGCTTGCTCGCTGTATACGTCGAGGCCGAGGCCCGAGACCATGGCGTCGAGGACGTGGTCGTGCCGGTAACGCAACCAACCCTCGCCCACCTGCAGGGGCACGTGGCGGTTGCCCAGGTGATAGGCAGCACGGGCGAGCGCGAGCGGCGTTGGCGCGACTACCGTGGAGACCGTCTCCGCAGCCGCTTCGACGCGCACCACCGTGCCTGCCTCGCCGGTGAGACATTGACCGTGGCGCAGCACCTCACCGCGGGGCAGGATGACGCCCACGGCACGCCCGTCATCCAGTGCCGCGCGGAAGCGGCTTTTCTGGCGGGTGTCGAACGGTAAACGCAGAACCCCATCGACCTCCCGCACCGTCGCATCGCATCGTCGTGTCAGCTCGATCAACGCGGCAATCTCCGTGATTCGTTCCTCAGACATGGTGCCACTCCTTCAACGCCGGGGCGGCCGCGCGGGTTCTGTCGGGCACCGCCTTCGGCGGTCCCCGACTTACACGCCTCGTTCCCATTCATCCGATAGCAGAGCACCAATGGCGTGAACACAGGATTCGTTCCGGCCACAGGAGAGTGGATGACGCTGCGCTTGATCCACCCTGGCGAGCGAGCACGATTGCACCACCGCGATCCACCACCGCCATAGCCCGCTAGAAGAGGAAATACCGCTGTGCCAGCGGCAACACCTTCGCCGGCTCGCAGGTGAGCGTCTCGCCGTCGGCGCGCACTTCATAGGTCTGCGGGTCCACGTCGATCACCGGCCGCCAGTCGTTGAGCTAGATGTCCGCCGTGGTCACGTTGCGGCAGCCCTTCGACGCCACCCGCCGCCGCCGCAGGCCGCGGCGCTCGGCGAGGGCACCGTTGGCGATCGACGCCGCGCTCACGAACGTGCAGCTCGTCGCCTGCGCGGCCCCGCCGAAGGCGCCGAACATGGGGCGGTAGTGCACGGGCTGCGGCGTGGGAATGGAGGCGTTGGCGTCCCCCATGGTGGCGTAGGCGATCATGCCGCCCTTGATCACCTGCGCGGGCTTGGCCCCGAAGAACGCCGGCTTCCACAGCACCAGGTCCGCGAGCTTGCCGACTTCCACCGACCCCACTTCATGTGCGTTGCCATGGGTGATCGCCGGATTGATCGTGTACGTGGCGACGTAGCGGCGCGCGCGCAGGTTGTCGGCCCGTTCGCTGT
>CAZHBN010000482.1:0-2315 GCA_964530405.1 uncultured Ectothiorhodospiraceae bacterium | reverse complement strand
CCACCCACCACCAGAAGTACTTGTCCAGGGTGAGCGAGGCCGGGTTGTAGAAGGCAAACAGGAACATCACCGCCAGGCCCACGAGGCCGGTGATGAGTACCATGTTGATCACGGTCTTGCGGCCGCGGAGGATCGTCAGTCCCACGTTGTAGAGAAAGCCCAGCGTCACCAACACGATGCCGATCTTGGTGATGGTGGGCTGCTCCAGGAACTCGCGGCCCATGGTGGGCAGCAGGTCATTGCCGGTGAGCTCGGCGAGCTTTGCGTAGGGCACGGCCAGGTAGCCGATGATCGTCAGTGTCCCGGCGGCAGCGAAGATCCAGAACAGCAGCTTGGCGAGCCACGGGCTTTCCAGCTCGCGCTGGGCTTCCTCCGGAACCAGGTAGTACGTCGCGCCCATGAAGCCGAACAGCAGCCACACGATGAGCAGATTGGTGTGCACCATGCGCGCCACGTTGAATGGGATCAGCGGGAACAGGAGGTCCCCGATGACGTATTGCAGGCCCATGATCAGGCCGAAGGCCACCTGGCCCATGAACAGAATGATGGCGAAGACGAAATAGGGCATCGCCACCGCTTGGCTCTGGTATTTCATACACAGTGTCTCCTTGGCGTCGCGCTCAGCCTTCCACGTTCGGCGGCCAGTCGTTGTCGTCGATGCGGGATGTCCAGATCAGGAACTCCGCCAGTGCGTCGATCTCTTCGTCGGTGAGATTGAACTGGGGCATCTGCCGCCGTCCCGGGGCCCCCGTGGGCTGAGCGTTCATCCAGGCATGGAGGTAGCCCTTGAAGGCGGCTTCGTCGCCCATGCCCCGGCGCTCGAAGACGTTGGCGAGCTCCGGGGCGAAGTAAGCCCCCTCACCCATGATCGAGTGGCAGCCCACGCAGTTGTTCTCCTCCCAGACCGCCTTGCCCTCGGCGACGGCGGGGGTGAGCGTTTCGCGGTTGTCGCGCTCGGACAGCGCGATGACGGTGTCGAAAGACAGCCCCAGGAACAGCAGGATGAAAAAGAGACTGCCGCCGTAGTAGATGTTGCGGGCCATGCCCTTGGTAAAGCGTTCGGACATACGCGGGCTCCTATTATTTATGCATATAATATGAATGTTTTCGGGTGTACGTTCGCATACCCTGGTGCCGCCGTCAGCCCAGGTGGGCGCGCACGACGTCCATCAGTGCTTCCAGGGTGACCGCGTCGTCGGTCAACGGTTGCGCGAGACAGGTCTCGCAGGCGGTCAGCGGGTTCACGCCACGGCCGATGAGCCGGCCGGTGTGAATGAGCAGCCGGGTGGAGGCGGACTCCTCCAGGTCGTGCTGGTCGAGCCGTCTGAGCGCGCCGGCGAGGTTCACCAGTTGCGCTGCGGTGTCATGGTCGACCCGGGCTTCTTCGGCGACGATTTCCGTCTCGACCGCCGCGCTGGGGTAGTCGAAGGCGAGCGCGACGAACCGCTGGCGAGTGCTGGGCTTGAGGCCTTTCATCAGGTTGCGGTAGCCCGGGTTGTAGGAGACCACCAGCAGGAAATCCGGGTGCGCTTCCAGGCGCTCGCCGGTTGCGTCCAGGGGCAGGATGCGGCGGTCGTCGGCGAGCGGATGGAGCACCACGGTGGTGTCCTTGCGGGCCTCGATGATCTCGTCGAGATAGCAGATGCCGCCCTCGCGCACCGCTCGGGTAAGCGGACCGTCCTGCCAATAGGTGCCGTGGGCGCCTATGAGGTGGCGGCCGACCAGGTCCGCGGCGGTGAGGTCGTCGTGACAGGCTACCGTGTGAACGTCGCGGCCCAGGCGTTCGGCCATGTACTCCACGAATCGTGTCTTGCCGCAGCCGGTCGGCCCCTTGATGAGAACCGGTAGCCGGTTACCGGCGGCGGCTTCGAAGACGGCGACCTCGTCGCCGCAGCTTCGATAGTGGACGGGCCGGCTCGGGCGGGGGGTGTCGACGGCGATTGCGCTCATAGCGGAGATCCTGAAGTCATTGTCTTTAAAATGTATTGTATATACTTCTTTTGGCCTTCGCTACTCCCGCGAAGACCCGGTTCAGTGGCTGTCTATCCGGGCTGGCCGTCGGCGCGTGGCCCGTTGAGCACGGGTCCGTAAGCGACGAGGAAGCCCACGAACGCAACGGCCCACGCCGCGGCTGCCAGCGATAGGGTCAGCATCCCGCCACCCAGGGCCGAGATGATGCGTAGAACCGCGGCGAGATTCACCGCCGCGTAAATGAGCGTGGCGCCACGCCGCAGAATCAGCCCGTGACCGGTGTGAGCGACGGCCACGCGGGTCATCACGCCGATGATCATGACACCGATCGCGCCGACGCCCAG
>CAZHBN010000481.1:0-2334 GCA_964530405.1 uncultured Ectothiorhodospiraceae bacterium | reverse complement strand
GTCGGTGAGGATCTGCGCGCCCACGCCGTAGGTGCGCAGATCCTGGCTGCTCTGGCCCTCGCCCTTGGCGAACCCATCGTCGGCATGGCCGGCCTGAAGGCGCTGATAATCGCGCATGCGCGCGAGCACGTCACCGGCGTCGGCCGGGCGGCGGAGCATGACCACCACGCCGGTCTCCTCGCAGCCGAGCTGCTCCAGCGCCGGCCTCAGCGGCCAGCTCTGTTCCAGACCGGTGGCGCCGAACAGGTCGGAGAGGGTGTTCTCGATGTGCACACGCACCAGCACCGGTTCCTCCGGCATCGGGCGGCCGCGCACCAGCGCGAAGTGCAGCGCGCCGTCGACCACGTCCTGATAGGCATAGAGGTGGAAACGGCCGTACTCGGTAGGCAGCTCGCATTCGGCGACACGCTCGACGGTACGCTCATTGCGCACGCGGTAGGCGATGAGATCGGCGATGGTGCCGATCTTCAGCCCGTGCTCACGGGCGAACGCCAGAAGATCGTCGCGCCGCGCCATGCTGCCGTCTTCGTTGAGCACCTCCACGATCACCGACGATGGCTCGAAACCGGCGAGTCGCGCGAAGTCGCAGCCCGCCTCGGTGTGGCCCGCCCGGGTGAGCACACCACCCGGCTGGGCCATTAGCGGAAAGACATGCCCGGGCTGGACGAGATCCTCGGGGCGGGCGTGAGGGGCCACCGCCGCCTGCACGGTGCGCGCACGGTCCGCGGCGGAGATGCCGGTGGTCACACCGCGCGCCGCTTCGATGGACAGCGTGAAGTTGGTTCCGTGCTGGTCGCCGGTCTCGTTGACCATCAGCGGTAGGCGCAGTTGCTCGCAGCGCTCTCGGGTCAGCGTCAGGCAGATCAGGCCGCGGCCATAGCGCGCCATGAAGTTGATGTCATCGGGACGCACCATCGAGGCTGCCATCAGCAGGTCACCCTCGTTCTCGCGGTCCTCGTCGTCCATGATCACCACCATGCGCCCGTCGCGCAGGTCTTCGATGATCTCCTCGGTGGTGTTGAAACCCATACTGCTGCTCTCCCGCTGTCCGCTCAGCCGGCGTCGAAACCGTGACGCGCCAGGAACTCCCGCGTAATGCCACTACCCTCGTCATCGCCCGCGCCGGTCATCAGTCGTTCCAGATAGCGCGCGATCACGTCCACCTCCAGGTTGACGCGATCGCCGACGCGGCGTGCGCCCAGGGTGGTCACGGCTGTCGTGTGCGGCACGATGTTCACTTCGAACTCCGCGCCCTCGACGACGTTGACCGTGAGACTCACACCGTCGATACAGATCGAGCCCTTTTCGGCGATGTAGCGCGCCAGCCGCGCCGGTGCGCGAAAACGCCAGCGTTCCGAGCGCCCCTCGGGCCGGCGCCAGAGCACTTCCCCCACGCCGTCGACGTGGCCGCTGACGAGATGCCCGCCAAGTGGTGTGGCAAGTGTGAGCGCTTTCTCCAGGTTCACCCGGTCGCCGATGGCGAGATCCCCCAGCCCCGTACGCTCGAGACTCTCCGAGGAAACATCCGCCTGGAACGCGTCCCCGTCGAGGCGCACGGCGGTCAGGCAGCAGCCGTTCACCGCGATGCTATCGCCCACCGCGACGTCGTCGAAACCGAGCTCCGGTGCAGCGATCGTCAGGCGCTGGCCGCCATCGGCGGACATCATGCCCCGGATCTCGCCGATACACTGGACTATGCCCGTGAACATGTCAGTCCCCTCCGTTCGGCGCCAGTACCAGACGCAAATCCTCTCCCACCTGCCGCATGTCGGTCACGCGCACGGCGAGCCGGTCGGCCATTCGTTCCAGTCCGGGCAGGGCCAGCAGCGGGCGGGCGCCGTCGCCCATGAGATGAGGAGCCATGTAGACGATCACCTCGTCAGCGAGCCCTTCGGCCACCATCGCCCCGGACAGGGTCGGTCCCGCCTCCACCATGATCTCGTTGACCTCGTCCCGTGCCAGTGCCGCGAGTACCGCCGGCAGCGCCAGCCGCCCTTCCGGTCCCGGCGGCAGCGGTTGCACCGTGACGCCCGCACGCTCGAGCGCCTGCACGCGGGCGTCGTCCGGCCAGCAGCAGAACACTGTCACGCCCCCTCCGTCGGTAACCAGGCGGGCGTTTTCGGGCAGGCGCAGCCGTGGATCGAGCACGTAACGGCGAGGCTGGCGAACCTCGGCATCAACGTCGCGCGCAGTAAGCTGCGGGTCATCGTGGAGCACCGTGCCGATACCGGTGAGCATGGCGCTGCTGCGTGCGCGCAGGCGGTGAACATCGCGCCGCGCAGCGGCGCCGGTAATCCAGCGGCTTTCGCCGGAAGCCATGGCGGTGCGCCCGTC
>CAZHBN010000480.1:0-2336 GCA_964530405.1 uncultured Ectothiorhodospiraceae bacterium | reverse complement strand
CCAAGTCCGTGCTCTACAACGGCCGTGCCCGTGACGATTTCGCCGCCTTCTTCGACCGCCCGGACACGTTCACGCTGGGCGTGTGCAACGGCTGCCAGATGCTGGCGACACTACGCGAGCTGATTCCGGGCAGCGAGCTGTGGCCGCGGTTCGTGCGCAATCGCTCCGAGCAGTACGAGGCGCGCCTGGCGCTGGTGGAGGTGCTGGATTCGCCGTCCCTGTTTCTCGCGGGCATGACCGGCTCGCGGCTGCCCATCGCCGTTGCCCACGGTGAGGGGCGGGCGGTCTACGAGGGGGAGTCCGGACCGCGCAAGGTGCTCACTGCCGGGTTGGCCGGTCTGCGTTACGTGGACAATTACGGTGCCGCTACCGAGCGCTATCCGTTCAACCCCAACGGTTCGGCGCTCGGGCTCACCGGCTTTACCACCCGTGACGGGCGCGTGACGATCATGATGCCCCACCCCGAGCGGGTTTTCCGCAGCGTCCAGCATTCGTGGCGGCCGGGTGTCTGGGGCGAGGATGGCCCGTGGATGCGCCTGTTCCGCAACGCGCGACGGGCCTGCGAAACCTGAATCCCCGCGACGCCGGCGCCCCGGTGTAGGGAGTTTCCCGTATCGCCTTGCGATGGGGGCCACTGGCTATACTGCAGGCTCTGATCGAACGTCATGGCGGGAGGCCGTATGTGGATCCGCAACCCCCGGGGCTGGTCGCTGCCGGAGTCGCAGGTGACCGATGAGCGCGTCTACCGGCAACGGCGACGCTTTCTGCAGGGCGGGGCAGCGCTGGCAGTGGGGGCCACGCTGGCGCCGCGGTCCGTGTTCGGCAAGCCCATGGCCAGCCTCGACTCCCTGGGGGAGCTCGCCAAGAGTCGTTTCAGCTCCGACGAGGACCTCAACAGCTACGAGCAGATCACTTCCTACAACAATTTCTACGAATTCGGAACCGGCAAGGAGGATCCCGCGGCCCGCGCACCGTCACTGTTGCAGACCGATCCGTGGAGCGTGGAGATTTCCGGGGAGGTGGAAAAGCCCGGCAAGGTCGGATTCGAGGACCTGGTCGGGGCGCATACCCTCGAGGAGCGCATCTACCGTCTGCGCTGCGTGGAGGCGTGGTCCATGGTGGTGCCCTGGGCCGGCATTCCGCTCGCCGAGGTGATCAAGCGCTTTCAGCCCACCTCGCGGGCGAAGTACGTGCGCTTCGAAACCCTCCACGACCCCGAGCAGATGCCCGCGCAGCGTGACGACGGTGGCGGATTCTCCTGGCTCGCGAGCCTGGAATGGCCGTATGTCGAAGGGTTGCGCATGGACGAGGCCATGAACCCGCTGGCGTTGCTCGCGGTGGGGCTCTACGGCAAGGAAATGCCGGCCCAGAACGGTGCGCCGATACGACTCGTGGTGCCGTGGAAGTACGGCTTCAAGAGCATCAAGTCCATCGTGCGCATTCACTTCCAGGAGGAGCAGCCCGTCAACACCTGGAACAAGATCGCGCCCAACGAGTACGGTTTCTACGCCAACGTGAATCCGAAGGTGGATCATCCACGCTGGAGTCAGGCGCGGGAGCGGCGCATCGGCGATTTCTTCAAGCGGGACACGCTGATGTTCAACGGCTACGGCGAGCAGGTTGCCCATCTCTACAAGGGTATGGACCTGACGAAGCACTTCTGATGGCGATGTTGCCTGCGACATTGCCGCCAAAGCGGCTCATCGCGGTGAAGGTCGGTGCCTTCACGCTCTGCCTGATGCCGGCGGTGTGGGTGGTGTATGCGCTGTTCAACGGGGGGCTCGGCGCCAATCCGGTGGAGGCGATGATCCGCCATTTCGGGGACTGGGGGCTGCGGTTGTTGCTGGTGACGCTTGCCGTTACGCCGTTGCGGCTTGTTACCGGAGGTGCCTGGCTCATCCGTCTGCGTCGCATGCTCGGGCTGTTCGCGTTCTTCTACGTGTCCCTGCATTTCAGTGCCTACGTGGTCTTCGAGCAGAGCGGCAGTATCGTGCGTATCGCCGAGGATATCGCCAAGCGGCCGTACATCCTGGTGGGTGCGACGGCGCTCGCGGCGTTGATCCCGCTCGCGGTGACTTCCACCCAGGGGTGGATGCGGCGCCTGGGCAAGCGCTGGAAGCAGCTCCATCGCCTGGTTTACCCGGCGGCGGTGCTTGCCGTGTTCCACTTCTTCATGCTGATCAAGGCCGATGCCTGGACCGAACCGCTGCTCTACGCCGGCATCCTCACCGCGCTTCTCGCCTACCGCGCGCAGCACACCGCTCGGGGACGATGGCGGCGACTGGCCAGGTCCGCGCAGAAGCCCAGCTGGCGAAGTGCGAGCTCGTAGCGCCTAC
>CAZHBN010000479.1:0-2354 GCA_964530405.1 uncultured Ectothiorhodospiraceae bacterium | reverse complement strand
CCCGATTGAAGAAACTCATGCGGCCACCGAACAGGCCTGTATGCGCCTTGCACCATCGAAGCCATCCTCGTACCGGTCCGGCTTCTCACCGAAGACAGGGAAAACGCAGCCCGACTCAACCCCATCACTTGATGTAGCGTCGCTCCAGGGACCGCAACCAGTTGGAGATGTATCAGGACCATCCTCCCCCTGGGGCACCTTTAATGGCAACACGCCGTCCGCGGAACGCCCAGTCAGAATCGCTACCACCGAATTGAATACGGATAGCCGGGCGCACGGTCGCGCGGTCGATTTCGGCCAGAAGCGGGCCGTCGACCGCAACGCCAGAGTTGAGGAAATCTGTAGGCGCAACGAAATGGCGCTTTCAGCGGCCCGCTTGACCGGGTGGCCAGGCAACGTTTTTCGCACTTCGTTGACAAACGCCAGTTCGCGGCCACAAGCAATGAAATCCATGACTCAATTATCAACTGATTAATTCCGGCGTTACCTGCCGATCACTGGAATGTACACTCAACGCGGTCACTGTGAGCAATATCAGTGACATGCC
The DNA here is from genome assembly GCA_964530405.1 of uncultured Ectothiorhodospiraceae bacterium. Classification (GTDB taxonomy): domain Bacteria; phylum Pseudomonadota; class Gammaproteobacteria; order Nitrococcales; family Nitrococcaceae; genus Arhodomonas. Next base: position 1,807 of record CAZHBN010000479.1, on the reverse strand, counting down.
GAAAACCTGCGAACCAGCCAGGCTTTCATTCAAAACCACGACGCCGAACAGCGACGCGGTGACCGGTTCGACCATTGCCACAATTGAGGCCACGGCTGGCGCAGTATGGTTCAGGCCAACGATATAGAGAATGAACGATAGTCCCGCGCCAAACACACCCAGTGCCACGAACAGCGGCCAACTGGACGTGTTCAGGGCTGCGACCGTCTGATCGGCGTCGCCCGACCAGATGAGGGTAGCGACGAGTACCGCGAACGCTATCACGAGAATCGCCTGCGGGCTGCCGTGCGGCGCCGCATACTTGAAGCCGAAAATGAATACCGCGTAGGACAATCCGGCGAGAAGCCCGGCGCCCACGCCTACCGGAGTGACACCGCTCGCACCGATATCATAAATCTGCGTAAGCAACACGATGCCAAGCATTACCACCGCGATTGCCGCCCATTTCGGCACAGTAGGATGTTCGAGCTTTAGTGCAAATGACACGAGATACACGAACACCGGCGCGCAGTACATCAACGTCGCCGCAACCGCCACACTGCCATGCGCAATGCTCACGAAATAGAACGCGAAGTTGCCTGCCACGCCGAAACCCGCGATCGCTGACCAGAACCATAATCGACGGTTTGCCAATCCGCTGCCCCGCGGGCGCAGCATTAACCAGACGAGAACAAAAATCAGTCCGATCGCGCCACGGTAAAATGACACCACGAGCGCATCCCAGCCATCGGCCATGAGAATACCGCCAATTCCGCCTGATAACCCCCAGAAAAGAGCGGCCAGCGCCACGAGAGCTGCACTCGCGCCCGCCATTTTATCTCCTTTTTGCATAATGAAATTACCAGCCTTTTTGAAAGTACCGTCAGGTTTCGGTGGCCGCGTGCGCCGTTGTTCGCTTCAACAGGCCTTCGCGGTATGCCGCCGCAATGGGCTTGCGATATCCCGAGTCAAGCGCCTCGATGGTCAGGCGCGCGAGGCGCGCAGTGTAGCAGGAGGACCATGACCGACGAGCAACGGTGACCACGGCGGCGCACTTCATGGAGCGGATCGGCAGCGTCTGATCGGTATCCGCCTGCTGAGGGTTGTCGCAGGCACAAGGCCAGCTGCTGGAGAGCAACGCGGAGCCAAGGCGGGCCGGTGACGCTCCGACTCTTTGAGACTGCTGACCACTACGGCCACGTGTCCCCGTGCGGCGGCCATACGGGCCACACTCCGGCGGACAGCCACACCTTCGTCAGTTCGCTGGGCCTGGGTCGTCCGGGGACGGCCTATAGCCGATACAGCCTAGCGCAGCTGGTACTGCACCGGCACGACGATCTGGCGGCCGACCAGACCGGATGGCGGAGGTGGCAGCGGTGAAGCAGCTCGGATCATGCGCAGCGCTGCCCGGTCCAGGGTGCGCGAGCCGGATGACTCCGCCACCGACACGTCGCGCACGTCTCCGTCAGCGGTGAGCGTGAAGGCGAGATTCACCACACCTTCTTCCCGGCGCAGCTTCGCCCGCCGGGGATATTCCTTGTACCGTTGCAGCGCCGTGAACAGGGACTTCAGGTAGCCACTGTGGTCCGCAGCACCGGCAACAGCGCCATTATCCGAGCCCGGAGCACCGCTAACGGCAGTTGAATCCGCCTCGTTCGAGCCGGCTGCTGCCCCTGCCTTCGGCGCGTCGCCAGAATTCTCTGCCCCCGAATCACTGCGATCATCGTCGCTCTGGCTGGAACGTGTGTCTGCTTCCGGCCCGGTCGCGGTTTTCGGCTCGGGCTCCGGCTCGGGCTCCGGCTCGGGCTCCGGCTCGGGCTCCGGCTCG
>CAZHBN010000478.1:0-2359 GCA_964530405.1 uncultured Ectothiorhodospiraceae bacterium | reverse complement strand
GGGCCCCCGGGCGGGGCCCCCCACCCCCCCGCCCGCCCCCCCCGCCCCCCGGCCGCCCCGCCCCCCCCCCCCCCCCCCCCCACGGCCGGTCAGCCTTCTCCCTGTGGCACATCCCGGTGCGACGGCGGCGGCGTCTTCGCCGCGGCGGCATCGTCATCGTCCGCCTGTGACTCACGGCCGCGTTCCGCCGCGGCCATCAGCTCGTCGTAGCCGGGTCCGCCCTGGGCAACGGCGACGTTCGCCGGCGGTGCGCTGCCGTCCTTGTCCTGACCGAAGTACAGCGTGAGATGCGGGAACGGAATCTCGATGCCCGCACGGTCGAAATGCTGCTTAACCAGGCGGTTGTAGGCGCGACCCACCGCCCACTGGTTGCCGGGGGTGGTCATGATCCGCACACGGATGTTCACCGAGCTATCGGCGAGCGCCGTGACGCCACTGACCTCCAGGTCATCGAGGATCTCCTTCGACCAGTCCGCATCGGCGCGCAGTTCCTCGAACGCCTCGCGCAGATGCGCCACCGCGTCGTCGACGTCCTCGCGATAGGCGATTCCGTACTCGCCCACGTGGTAGGCGTAGCCGCGCATGTAATTGGCCACCGTATCCACAGACGAGAAGGGAATGAGGTGATAGGTGCCGGAGAGGTCGCGGATTCCCACCGAGCGCACCGTGAGCCGTTCGACGGTCCCGCTCACTCCGCCCACCGTGACCACATCGCCGGTATTCATGGCATTCTCGATCTGGATGAACACGCCGGTGATGACGTCCTGCACCAGCTTCTGGGCACCGAAGCCGATAGCGAGGCCGAGGACACCGGCGCCGGCGATGAGTGGGCCGATATCGATACCGATCTGGGAGAGCGCGATCATCGCGGTGATCGTGATGAACACGATGGCAAGCGCATTGCCGAAGAGCGTGAGTAGCGTCTTCTCCCGAGCGCTGGGCTCACCGCTACCCGTCTCCGGACTCAGGCGGTGCTCGATGCCGCTAGCCACCGCCATCCAGAGAAGCCCGGAGACGCCCAGGATGAGCAGCACCCGCACGAACATCATCACCAACCCCATGCCGGCCTCGGAGGCGAGCCACCGGGCAACGTCGAACACCTCCCAGGCATTGAGCACGACCAGCGCGACCGCCACGAGAATCACCGCACGGACGACCTTTAGCGCATTGGGCACGTAAGCGTTCAGTCGTTTCTCGAGCAGCGGCAGTCGGCGCCGCAGGTCGGCGGAAAGCTCGATGCGCCGCCGCGATCTTCGCGTCAGAGCGCCGGAGACGAGCAGCCCGACCGCCACTGCAACAAGCGTCTCCAGCGTCGCGCGCATCATGAACGGCAACGCATCCGCCGGACGGAGCTGGCTCACCAGCAGCAGCACAGTGAAATAGGCGATGGCAAGCACGTGCCAGGTGCGGGCCAGCAGGCGCTGCGCCACGCCGGTCACCCCCATTGACGCCAGGTTTGCCCGCGCCTCCAGGCGCTCCCGCACCCACACACGATTGTTGAGGATCACCACCAGGGCGTACACGAAGGCGATGACCATGACAGCGAGACTGACCAGCTCTCCGAGCGCCATGGACACGTTGGCCGTGACGATGGGCACGGCCACCAGGAGGCCATAGCCGATGAAACCCGAAAGACGCGCCAGCCAGGCGTTCCAGTAGCCGGCCGCCTGCGCCGAGATGGGAAACAGCCGAAGGCTGTCATAGCGCGCGGCAAATACCATGCGCAGCACTGCCTTGAACACCTCGATCAACACGAAGGCGTTGATGAACAACGACGCAGCAGCATCCACGCTACCACGCTCGCCCAGTAGGAAGAGCGCGAGCGCGTAGCCGCCAATGCCGGCAAGCGCCACCGCCGCCACATCGACAAGCAGCGATGCGACGATCGCGCCCACGCGTCGCAGCATGGAACGACCCCCATCCCCGGCGGCCCAGCGGCCGCAACGGGTGAACAACGGCCTTGCCAACGCACGCAGCACCAGGAACAGCACCACGGTGCCCACGACCACCGCGGCGAAACGCGCCGCCGCTACCGCTGCCACGCCCGGATCCAGGGAACGCCCGACGCCGTCGGCACTGGCGAGCGCGGCGACTGCCTCGACCGCCGTACTCACCCGCTCGCCCAGCTCCTCGGCGAATGCCTGAGTGGTGTTCGCTATGCGTCGCGGAAAAGACGGCTGCGCGGCCGCGGTGTCAGCCGGTGCCTCCCCCGCCGGTACCGATTCCGGCTCCGCCGCCAGCCGGCGAAGCTCGTCGATGAGCCGCTGTCGGGCCTGTTCATCCTCGAGCAAATCGGCCATCGCCGCATAGGACGGCCGTTCCGTGGCGGCAGCGGACTCGGACTCGGACTGGGACTGGG
>CAZHBN010000477.1:0-2364 GCA_964530405.1 uncultured Ectothiorhodospiraceae bacterium | reverse complement strand
TCGAGGAGCTCCACGAGGTGCCCGACGGCAACACCGTCATCTTCAGCGCCCACGGTGTCTCCCAGGCGGTGCGCGAGGAAGCGGACCGGCGGGATCTGCACGTCTTCGATGCCACCTGCCCGCTGGTGACCAAGGTTCACATCGAAGTGCAGAAGCACGCGCGCGAGGGCCGCGAGGTGATCCTCATCGGCCACGACGGCCATCCGGAGGTGGAGGGCACCATCGGCCAGTACGTCGGCGAGGGCGCTGACCGCGGAGCCATCTACCTGGTGGAAACCCCTGAGGACGTGGCCCAGCTCGACGTGCGCAATCCGCGGGATCTCGCTCATGTCAGCCAGACGACGCTGTCCATGGATGACACTTCCCGCGTCATCGACGCGTTACGCGAGCGTTTCCCCGACATTCACGGCCCGCGCAAGGACGATATCTGCTACGCCACCCAAAACCGCCAGGACGCGGTCAAGGAGCTCGCCCGGCAGGTGGACGTCATGATCGTGGTGGGCTCACAGAACAGCTCCAACACCCGCCGGCTCAAGGAGCTCGCCGAGCGCATGGGGGTCACCGCCTACCAGATCGATGGTCCCGATGATCTGCGCCGCGAATGGGTCGAGGGTACCGATCGCCTCGGGCTGACCGCCGGCGCCTCGGCGCCGGAGGTGCTGGTGCGCGGCGTCGTCGACCGCCTGGTGGAGTGGGGCGCGACACGCCCCGCGGAGCAGGCCGGCCATACTGAGGACGTCGTGTTCTCGCTGCCGCGGGATCTGATGCGGGAGATTCGTCGGCGCTCTCGCGGGAACACTTCACGGGCAGTGTAGCGAGGGGGCATTGGATGCCGTTCCCAGGCGTACCCGCCCGGACATTCTAAGCACGAGCCCCCGGGCGTGGGCGAGGCCGCGATCATCACAGATGCTGAGTGTGCCCATGTAGCCCCATGTGTGGCCCGTCGACGCGAAGCGGATGTAGTGGTCTACGGGGTCATTGCCACGGATGGTGAGGGGGCTTTTGGCGCCGATGGCGACGATGCGCCCGCCGTCCGCATCGCACGTCCCGTTACCATCGGCGTCGGTGCACGCCTCATCTCCATTCGGGTCCGAGAACAGCAACCAGCCGTCGTCCCAATCCGCCTTTTCCGAGCAGGATCGTGCGTTGGTCGCGGTGCAGAGCACTGATGCACGGCCGCGCGTCACGGCGGTGCGACGGGCCAGCCGCATGGCTGCGAGCACGCGGTTGTATTCGGACGTGAGCGTGATGTCCCGATGCAAACGAGAATAGGCAGGTATGCCGATCGCCAGCAATATTCCTGCGATAAGCAATACGATAACGCCCTCTGTGAGGGTAAACCCCCACGCGCCCTGGTAGCCGTCCATTGGCATCCGGTCTCCATTCTTCGGCGGTCATTCCCTGACCGCACGGCAACTACTTACCAGCATTTCTGTGTAACGTCACTACCGTTCTTTTGCGCAGTACGTTGTCCCCGCGAGTTGAGTGTCAGCTGGTCGCACACGTCGTTCTGTTGATCACCCAGAGCGGTCGCCCGAACCTGCACGCAACGAACCCAACTGGCGCCACCGCACTGTTGGGCGCTTACCTGATAGAACCCGTTATCCATTGTGAACGTATTATTGGCGTAGCCGAGACTGGTCAGGTTACCTGTGTACGTATTGTTATCCGTGTAGAACCGTTCCTGTTGCTGCAAGACGGTCTGAAGCGTGCTCTTGGCCTCGGCGCGCCGCGACTGGCGTATCTGATCGAGATATGACGGGTAAGCGATGGCTGTAATGATGCCGACGAGCGCAATTGCGATCAGGGTCTCTATGAGAGAAAAACCATCCCGCTTCCTGACCGTCGACTGTGGGCTTTGCGTCAGGTGTCGTCGCATCATGACCTACTGCGTGTCCGTCGCCGCTTCGTGAAAGCCCGTGATTACGAGCCGATCGCCCTGCCTGGAGAGCTCGAAGGCGACCGTCTCGCCCTCCTCGACAAGTTCGTCACTCGTGCCGAGCCGCCAGGCCGCCCCGGTGGCTACGGCGTAACTGTAGTCGTCGATCACGACACGTTGCTCCTCGGGGTAGATCGCGTTGATGGTGCCGCGCGTTTGCTCGTCTTCGTTGCGATCCTCTTGTGCGCCGGCGACGCTTGCTGCTGTCAGCGTTGCCACGAGCACGAGCAAGGGCGCGCCGATGGCGCGCCGAACCCTCTGTCCATACTTCATGAGATCCTTTGCCTCCTGCCTGTCATTGCGACGGTGTGATTTCTTCCCATGAGAGCGGCTTGACGACTCCGGGTACGAGCGGTGGCGTGCCGCCGCCGGGTCCACCAGGCCCACCAGGTCCGCCAGGTCCACCGGGCCCAGGAGTGCAGTTC
>CAZHBN010000476.1:0-2380 GCA_964530405.1 uncultured Ectothiorhodospiraceae bacterium | reverse complement strand
GCTTCTTCTACGTCATGCGCAAGCCCGAGCAGCACCTGGACTTCGACCTGGAGCTCGCCAAATCCGAATCCTCGGACAACCCGGTGTACTACGTGCAGTACGCCCACGCACGCATCTGCAGCGTGCTCGGCCAACTCGCCGACAAGGGGCTCGATCACGACATCGAGGCGGGTTTCGCCAAGCTTCCCAAGCTCACCGAGGATCACGAGCAGGCGCTGATCACCCAGCTCGATCGCTTCCCGGAAATGGTGGAGAGCGCGGCGCTCGCCCACGAGCCGCACCAGATTGCCCACTACCTGCGCGAGCTCGCCAACGCCTTCCACACCTACTACAACGCACACCAGTTCCTCGTGGATGACGACGGCCTGCGAAACGCACGGCTGAACCTGATCCTCGCGACCCGGCAGGTTCTGCGCAACGGCCTTGCCATCCTCGGCGTTTCGGCACCGGAGAGCATGTAATCGTGGCCAAGCGCAGCGGCCGGCAAGCGAGCGGACGCCGCAAGACCAGCTCGCGTCGTACCGCCAGCGGCCGCTCCCTGCCCGGCTGGGTATGGGGGCTCGCGGGCCTGGGTGTCGGACTCGGCGTCGCCTACCTGGTACACCTGCATCACACCGAGGGCGGGCCGGAGCAGGTCGCACGACTGTTCGAGGAACCGGCCCGGGAACGTCAGGCCGACGACACGCCCACCGAGTCCAAGAAGGACAAACCCCGCTTCGAGTTCTACCGCCTGCTGCCGGAGCAGGAAGTCGAAGTGCCCTCGGAAGACGGGGGCGGCGAAACACCGAACACACGCCGGCGCAAGCGCCCGGAGCCGGAACCGCAGCCGAACCGGGAACCGGTCGACACACCGGACAGCGGCCAGCGCGCAACGGCGGCAAGCGACGATGAATCCGGGGATAACGCCGAGTCCGTGGCCTCCGCCAACGCCGGCGGCAACCAGCGCTACCTGCTTCAGGCGGGATCGTTCCGCAATGCCGCCGACGCCGACCGCATGAAGGCCAAGCTCGCACTGCTCGGCGTCGAGGTGCGCATCCAGAAGGTCGAGCTCGCCGGCGGCGAGCTCTGGCACCGTGTGCGCATCGGCCCCTATGGAGAACGTGCCCGGGTCAACCGGATCCGTCAGCGCCTGCAGGACAACGGTGTGGAGACGATCCTGCTCAAGCGCGGGGGCTGATACCGATCCTCACGGCGGCAAAGACGCTCACTCCGCGTCCCACGGCGGCATGCCGGCAAGGCGATCGTGCAGAAAGTCGATGAAGCTGCGAACCTTGGCAGGCAGATAATGGCCTGCCGGATAGACCGCCTGGATCGGGGTCGCCGCCGGGCAATATTCCGGCAACAGCGTCACTAAACGGCCGCTGCGCAAATCCTCGCCCACGATGAACGTGGGCGCGAGCGCGATCCCCTCCCCACGCAAGGCGGCCGCACGCAGGAATTCTCCGTTGTTCGCGCGCAAGCGCGGGCGGATGGGCACCGTGATCCCGCCATCAGGGCCGGCGAAACGCCATCGTCCGTGGGGCGGGCGGTAGCTGTACTCCAGGCAAGCGTGGCCGGTCAGCTCCTGCGGCGTTGAAGGGGCACCATGCCGAGCCAGGTAGGACGGCGCGGCACACAATGCGAATCGACTTGAGCTCAGCCGCCGGGCGACCAGGCTGGAGTCGGGCAGCTCCCCGATACGCACCGCGACATCGAACCCTTCGGCGACCAGGTCGACGGCTCGGTCGTTCAGCTCCACGTCCACGGTAACGTCCGGATACGCGCGCAGATAGTCCGTCACCACCGGCGCCAGGTGCATGGTGCCGAATGTCACTGGCGCACTCACCCTTATGTGCCCCCGGGGCGTGGTACGTCGGCAGGCTGCATCGTCCCGGGCGGCAGCGACCTCGTCGAGGATGCCGACGCAACGCCGGTAAAACGCCTCCCCCGCCTCGGTGAGCCGCACCCGCCGGGTGGTGCGGTCGAACAGCCGTGTGCCCAGCCACTGCTCCAGAGACTTGATCTGCTTGCTCACCGCTGCCGCGGTGAGACTCAACTGGCCGGCGGCAGAGGCGAAGCTCCCTGCTTCCACCACGTGGCGGAAGACCACCATGCTGCGAAAGGTATCCATATGATTTCTTCAGACAAGCAACCAGAAGTTGAAAATCATTTAAACACGCTTGCCATTATAAACTTTTCGTCGCGGTGCCAGACTCCTTCCCACGCTCAACCAACGAAGGAGTGCAACGATGCAGCTGACCAACCGAGTCGCATTGGTAACCGGTGCCTCACGGGGAATCGGCCGCGCCATCGCCGAACGTCTGGCCGAAGCCGGCGCCCGGGTGGTGGTTACTAACCTTTTCGAAAGTATTGCCAGGTCTCAGTGGCCGTGTGCGCCGCT
>CAZHBN010000475.1:0-2384 GCA_964530405.1 uncultured Ectothiorhodospiraceae bacterium | reverse complement strand
CCGGTCGAACTCCGGGTGCCCCTGCACGGTCAGCACGCCGGGTGCCGCTGTCAGATAGTTCGGGCAGAACCCGCTCGTGGCAAGCCGGCGCATTCCCGGCGCCGGCCGCACCACCTGATCCTGATGAACCGAGAGCAGCGCAAGCTCGCCCCCGCGCTGCCACCCACCGAAGTCCTCGATCACCGCGGCGCGGTGAAGGCCAAGACCCCAGCCGGCCTCCGCCTTGGCCACATCACCGCCGAGCGCGACATTCACCACCTGATGGCCAAAGCACACTCCCAACAGTGACCGCCCGGCGGCATGAGCATCCGCCACGAAACTCAGCAACCGGACGACCCAGGGCTTGTCCTCGTAGACACTCGCGCGCGAGCCACTGACCACCCAGGCATCGCACTCTGACGGGCCATTCGGCCACTCATCGGCGTGACACCGCCATGTCCTGACCCGCCCCGCCGGGGCGAGCATGGCCTCGAACATGGCCCCGTAGCTCGTCCAGTGGGTTTCGAGCCCTTCGTGGAGATCATCACACAGCAGCACGCCGATACGCGTGACCGTCACGCCCCGATACGCGTGCGCCGCCGCAGCCAGCCGAGAAACCCGGTGCCCCGCACCACATCCGCGGCACCCGCACCGGCTTCGCGCACCGCCTCCTGGGCGGCCGCTTCCGCCCGCGCCCGGGCAGCAGCCTCTGCGGCCAGGCGCAGCTCACGCTGCAGAAAGTGATTCATCGCCCCGCGATTACCCAGCACCTCGACGAAATCCAGCAGAGTATCGCGCACCCGCTTGAGATCACGCCGTGCCGATCCGGCGATGCCGCGACGCTCGAGAAACTCCTCGAGCCGCCCGCTCACCCCGAAATGCTCGGCAAACTCCTCGAGCTTGGCAATCTGATCGCCGACATCCCAACCCAGATCGTCCGCAACACGCAAAAACTGCTCAACCATGACACGCCCCCATTGCCGACCCGGCCATAAGTGTTGTCACCTTGGCGGCATGCCGTCGGCCGATCCGGCAAAGCGCGGGGCGCGTGCTGCAGCCACGGGCTGCACAACGGCAAGCGACGCAATGCGGATCGGTAACCGAGGCGCCCGCTTCGGACGCACGCCCACCCAGCCCCTGGTGCCGTCTCCACGGCACTGCCACCGCACGGGCACCATCGGCGGTGCACGCCATGCAGTCACAGGGGCACGAAAAACACTCGGCGGTGGCAACACTTATGGCCGGGTCCATACATGCCGAACCGGCCAAAACGACGATACCCCGGGGCTCTCACCACCGGGGCATCAGTATTGTGGCACCGCACAACGCGCGCCACAACCCCCTGATCGATGGGTTATTTCAAGACGTCAATAGACCGCATCAATCGAACATCCGTCGCCCCTGGGAGACGGCGCGGGACAGCCCCCGCGCGGTAGTGGTGCGTGCCAATGGTCGTCGAACGGCGGCTTGCCTCTATCGGGCACTACTCGCCTTACCAAAGAGTCAGCGGCTATGCTGGACGCTGGCGCTTGCGTTCCCTGGCGAGAATCCAGTCCGCATCCAGTGCGCTGATCGGAACGTCGTTTCGGCCGGGAATATCACCGCTTAGCTGCAATGCCAGATAGCGCATCGCGCACACCCGGAGGAAAGAGGTGAAGTTCCCGGGATCATGCCCGGTATCGATGGATTCACGATAGAGCCGGGTGATCATCTGCGGAACATTCATCCCGTCCCGTTCGGCGATTTCCTCCAGGATCGTCCAGAAACAGTTTTCCAGCCGCACACTGGTGACCATGCCATCGATGCGCAGAGAGCGCGTCGCGCTCTCCCAGAGCGTGGGATCGGCATTGGTAAACAGCTGACACATAGCCGCATTCTCGCTGGCAATTGCGAGCGGAGCTCTCAGTTTAGTGTCACCCGCTCAGCACGGCCATGAACTGTGACAACCACGCCGGATGCGCAGGCCACGCCGGCGCGGTGACCAGGTTGCCATCGGTGACCGCCGCATCGACGGAAATTTCGGCATACTCTGCGCCTGCGAGCTCCACCTCCGGTTTGCAAGCCGGGTAAGCGGAGCACACACGCCCCTTGAGCACACCCGCCGCCGCCAGCAGCTGAGCCCCGTGGCAGATCGCCGCCACCGGCTTGTCCGCTTCGAAGAAGTGCCGCACCAGCGTCAGCACCGCCGGATTCAGACGCAGGTACTCCGGCGCCCGACCGCCGGGAATCACCAGTGCATCGTAATCGTTGACGTCGATCCGATCGAACGTGGCATTCAGCGTAAAGTTGTGCCCGGGTTTCTCGGTGTAAGTCTGATCCCCCTCGAAATCGTGAATCGCGGTCGCGACCGTGTCACCCGCTTGCTTGTCCGGACAGACCGCATGCACCTGGTGGCCGACGGCCAT
>CAZHBN010000474.1:0-2391 GCA_964530405.1 uncultured Ectothiorhodospiraceae bacterium | reverse complement strand
CCGCCTCCCGCAACGGGGTCTCCGAAACGTCAGCTGCCGAGAGCAGCTGACCTACGGGCCCTGCCCCACACGGCTTCCGTATCAATCCTCCGCCCCGGGCGTGGCGGACAGCACCCGGACCTGCTCACCCGGCTGTCGTAGGTCGGCGAGCGCGCAGCGCTGGCCGACAGGCCGTGGGCGCGCCTTGCCCAATGCCGCTATGGCAACCGCCTGAAACGTCAACTGCCGAGAGCAGCTGACCTACGGGCCCTGCCCCACACGGCTTCCGTATCAATCCTCCGCCCCGGGCGTGGCGGACAGCACCCGGACCTGCTCACCCGGCTGTCGTAGGTCGGCGAGCGCGCAGCGCTGGCCGACAGGCCGTGGGCGCGCCTTGCCCAATGCCGCTATGGCAATCGCCCGAAACGTCAGCTGCCGAGAGCAGCTGACCTACGGACCCTGTCCCACACGACTTCCGTATCAATCCTCCGCCCCGGGCGTGCCGGACGGCGCCTGGGCCTGCGCACCCAGAGCGGCGTGCTCGGTGAGCTCCGCCTCGATGAACGCGCCGATCATCGCCCGGTAAACGCACTCGGTAACCACCGGATCGGCACCCACCTCTCGTGCCGAAGCCACCACCCGCTCGACGACCTGCTCGACGCGCTGCGGTGCTCGTACGTCGTCACTGGTTCGCTTGAATCCGGCAGCCTGAGCGACGTATTCGCCACGTTCAGCGAGCAACGCCACGATCTGCCGATCGATTCGATCGATATTGGCACGAACCTCGTCGATGGATTCACACTTGGTCGCCACGCTTACGGCTCTCCTCTGCTGGTTCCACGGTATCGGTCAACGGCGCGTCGATCCCGGATGGCCCGGGCGACTGAGCAACCGCTTGCGACAATGTCGATTCAAACGTCTTCAGCAAGCCCGCCGACAGCCACCCCTTGCGATCGCCCACCAGGGTGGAGTGCATGTAACGCCCCAGAATGGGCACCCGGCAAAGGGGATCCATCGCGGCGTCGCGCAGCCAGGGCAGAATTCTGCCGTCGGACTGGAAAAACGGGGTCAGCCACCGGCTGGCCCACTGGTAATAGCGCACCGCCGTGCGGCGTTCGCGTTCGTAAGCCTTCAGGCCGTCAGGGACGTCCGGCGCTCGGGCAAGCGCACGCGCAAGGACGACGGCATCGCCCAGAGCAAGCGTCACGCCATTGCCGAGCTGGGGACTCGTGCCATGCGCGGCATCACCGACCAAGACGACGCGGCCCCGGTGCCAGCGACTCGGGCGTACGTCCCGGTAAGTCGCGACGTGGAGATCGTCGTGGGAGCGGAACTCGTCGACAATCGGCGCCAGACCCGGCCACAGGCCGAGTACGGCCGTCTTCCATTCATGTAGCGGTGCATGGCGCCACGATGCCACGGCGTCATGCCTGAGGCTCCAGAAGAACGTGCCGACGGCGGGCTTCCCCCGCCCCTGCGCCACCGGCAGGATGCCGGCCATGCGGTCACCGCGGTGATAGCGCTGCTGGAGCACGTCAAGCGGCCAGTCCCCGGGCAATGGCACCAGTGCCCACAGCGCCGACCAGTCGTAGGTGCGCGTCCGGTCGATCGGCGCCATGGTCTCCCGGAGCGGGGAATGTGCGCCGTCGGCCACGACGACCAGATCCCAGGTACCCTTGCCGACACCCCGAAGCGCCGCGCTGCCGGCATGCGCGCCGATCGCCGTCACCGGACTGGCGAAGCGGAACGCCACGCCAACCGCCTCGGCGAGCGCCACCAGCCGGTTCACCAGGGTCGCCCGCACGACACCACGGCCACTGCCCGCGGGATAGCGGCCATAGTCCAGATCGAGCACGCGCTTGCCATCCCGGCGCCGGCCCTCGAGCCGGCAAATGGCCGGACTTTCCGGGCCGAGTGCGCCACCGATGGCTGCCAATGCAGCCAGACCACTTGGCTGCAGCAACACACCGGCACCTCCGGTCGCGGGGCCGCTGCGCCGCTCGAAAACCGTTACCGCCGCCCCGGCGTGCCGCAGCGCAATCGCGCTCGCGAGCCCGGCAACGCCCGCCCCCACCACAGCAACCTGCAACACGCCCCTCCCTGGCTCCCGAATCGATGTGCTTCTTCCGCCCCCGGCCACCCTGGCGCGGCGGTACCCTATCCTGACGGCCGCCGCGGCGGCCGGCAACCGTCTGCGCTGCCAGCAAAGCCAGCCTCCGGAGGCGTTACCGGAAACGAGCCGGTCCCGGCGCCCTGAGCCGACCAGCCGAACCGCTCGGCGCGCCGTGCTTGCCGCGGCCGCTCACGCGCCGAACAGCATGTGATCGATGTCGATCACGCGGGAGCTCACCGTGGCATTGTCGAAATCGATCTCGCTGATCACCTGCTCACCGGGTGCCGCCCGCGCATAGG
>CAZHBN010000473.1:0-2405 GCA_964530405.1 uncultured Ectothiorhodospiraceae bacterium | reverse complement strand
TGGAACGGGTGCTCGGGATCGTGCTCGGGCGCGGGCACGGTCGACAACAGCACGTCGAACAGCGGGTCGAGGTCCGTGCCGGGCTCATCCAGGTCGAGCGTCGCGGTGCCGGCCTTGGCGTTGGTGTAGACGATCGGCAGGTCGATCTGGTCGTCGTCGGCACCGAGGTCGATCATGAGGTCGAAGGCCTCGTCGACGACCTCGCTGATGCGCGCGTCGGGTCGGTCGATCTTGTTGACCACCAGGACGATCGGCAGCCCCAGCTCCAGCGTCTTGCGCAGGACGAACCGGGTCTGGGGGAGCGGGCCCTCGGACGCGTCGACCAGCAGCAGGACGCCGTCGACCATGCCGAGCGCGCGCTCGACCTCGCCGCCGAAGTCGGCGTGGCCGGGCGTGTCCACGATGTTGATGCGGTAGTCGCCCCACTGGATGGCGGTGTTCTTCGACAGGATGGTAATCCCGCGCTCGCGTTCCAGGTCGTTGGAGTCCATGACCCGCTCCGGCGCGTCGCCACGAGTCTGTAGCGTCCCGGACTGTTGCAGGAGCTTGTCCACGAGGGTGGTCTTGCCGTGGTCCACGTGGGCGATGATGGCGATGTTGCGGAGCTTGTCGATCACGTCGGGCGGCGCCTCGGTTCGGTGGCGAAATGGGCGCGTATGATCAGGTATTTAGTGGCTTCTGTCGAGGGGCTTTGTCGCCGGGCCGACGGGCTGTGCCGGGCGTGCGCCGGGATTCCGGGCCGGCGGCGGTATCGGGGCGCGGCGGTCCGTGGGCCGCCACGGGATGGTGCGCCAGTCGCAGGGAGTTCAGGATCACGAGCACGCTCGATCCGGCCATCAGGGCGGCGGCGAGTACCGGTTGCAGCAGTCCCGCCGCGGCCAGTGCCAGAGCCACTGCATTGTAGCCGAATGCCCAGGCCAGGTTGCCGGCGATGATCCGGCGCACCCGTCGCGCCAGGCGGACGAGATCCGGCACGCGGGCGAGGCCGTCGGGAGGGAGGGTAATCTCTGCGGCCTCGCGGGCAAGATCCGTGGCGCTGCCCACGGCGATGCCCACGTCCGCCGCCGCCAGTACCGGGGCGTCGTTGAGGCCGTCGCCGATGGCGGCCACGGGACGGCGGGTCTGGCGTCGCCGTGCCGCGAGGGCGGCGACCTTGGCCTCCGGGCTGCATGTGCTTTGCCAGTCGCTTGCGCCGAGAGCGAGGGCGACGGCGGCGACCGCGGATTCGCGGTCTCCGCTGGCGAGCTCGGTACGGATGCCCAGGGCGTGCAGTGCCTGAACGGCCTCGCGGGCGTCGGGCCGCAGCGTGTCCTCGAAGGTCAGCCATCCCCGGACGTCGGCTCCCCAGGCGACATACGACACGGCTGCTGCGTCGCCGGCCGCTGTCTCGGCGAAAGCGGCCTGTTCGTCAGCGACGTGCCAACCGAGGTCCGCGAGGTACGCACGGGTGCCTATGGCGATGAGACCGTCGTTCCGTCGCCCGCATACGCCGCGGCCGGGCTCGGCCCGCACCTCCCTGACAGGCGGTGCGGTCGGCGTGGACATGGCGGCGCGCAACGCCTGCGCGAGGGGGTGCTCGGAGCCGTGTTGCAGGGCAGCCGCGTTGTCCAGGAGGGTCGTTTCGTCGCCACCCGCGAAGGCGCCGTAGCCGCTCAGGCGTGGCCGGCCTTCGGTGACGGTGCCGGTCTTGTCCAGCAGCAGTGTGCGTACCCCGGCCAGGGTTTCCAGGGCCGCGCCGCTTCGCACCAGGCACCCCTGGCGCAGAGCAACGCCGAGCCCCAGGGACGTGGCCAGCGGAGCGGCGAGCCCCAGGGCGCACGGGCACGCCACCACGAGGACGGCGAGTGCGCTCATCAGTGCCTGTTCCGGGGCGCCTTGCAGGGCCCACACCGAGGCGGTTGCCGCCGCCAGGGCGGCCACGACGTAGACGAACGCGGCGGCGGCGCGATCGGCGAGCCGCTGGATCGGGCTGCGCTCACGCAGGGAGGTGGCCACGTTGCGGCCGAGCTCGGCCCAGCGCGTCGCCGACCCGGCGGCGACGGTCTCGATGGTGAGCTCGCCGGTGGTGTTGATGCTGCCGGCGAGCACGGGCATGCCCGCGCGCCGGATAACCGGCCGCGGCTCCCCGCTCAGCAGGGATTCGTCCACGCCGGAGACGCCCGCCACCACGCGTCCGTCCACCGGTATGCGCTCGCCGGGGCGCACCTGCACGCGGTCGCCGCGGGCGAGTGCAGTCACCGCCACCTCGCGCGTGCCGTCGGCGTCGAGCAGTCGGGCACGCTGGCGCTCGGGGGCCAGCAAGGGCTCGAGATCGCGCATGGCCCGGGCGCGGCCGGCCGCTTCCAGGTAACGGCCCAGGGTGAAGAGCACCACGACCATGGTGGCGGTGTCGAAGTAGACATGAT
>CAZHBN010000472.1:0-2441 GCA_964530405.1 uncultured Ectothiorhodospiraceae bacterium | reverse complement strand
GCTGAAGGAGAACTAGTTCGGCATTGCCGTGGAACGCGCGCGCGAGGTCTACCGCAAGGCCGCTGCCCTGCCCGGCGTGCGCGTGGCGGGCATCGACTGCCACATCGGTTCCCAGCTTACCCGCGTCGAGCCCATCGCAGACGCCCTCGATCGAATGCTGGTGCTGGTCGACGAGCTCACCGCCGAAGGCATCGAGCTCGAACACCTGGATATCGGCGGTGGTATCGGTATCCGCTACCGCGACGAGGAGCCCCCGGCGTTCGCCGAGTATGCCTCGGCACTGCGCGAGCGCATCGGCGACCGGCCGCTGAAGCTGCTGCTCGAGCCCGGCCGCACCCTGGTGGGCAACGCCGGCGTGATGCTGACGCGGGTGGAGTATCTCAAGCACAACGCCGGGCATGACTTCGCCATCGTGGATGCAGGCATGAACGACCTGCTGCGTCCGGCGCTCTACCAGGCCTGGCAGTCCATTGATCCGGTGCGCCCGCGTGCCGACCTCTCGCCGCGGCGCTATGACATTGGCGGCCCGGTTTGCGAGAGTGCGGACTTTCTCGGCCGTGGCCGCGAGCTCGCTCTGGCGGAAGGCGACCTGCTGGCTGTAGGCTCCTGCGGGGCGTATGGTTTCGTCATGGCCTCCCAATACAATAGCCGCCCGCGTCCACCGGAGATCCTGGTCGACGCACAGCGCGTCCACGTCGTGCGAGAGCGCGAAACCTGGTCGACGCTATGGGCGGGCGAGCGGGTTCTGCCGCTGGACTGATCGGAGCACCGCGCGATGGCCCCCAGCGACGCCCCGCTGCTGCTGCTCGTACCGGTACTGATCTTTTTCGGCTGGCAACTGTGGAACCGGCTCGTGCGCGTCGCCCGGGTCGACGGCGGTCGCCAGCGTGTGGGGGCACGCGCGGTGATCGCGGGGCTCGCGCTGGCGGCGCTTCTCATCTACGCATTGCTGCGCTGACGGATGTCACTATGCAGGAACTACGCTTCGCCAAGATGCAGGGACTCGGCAACGACTTCATCGTCATCGATGCGGTCACCGAGCCCGTCAGTCTGACCGGCGCGCAGGTTCGTGCGCTCGCCCACCGCCGCCTGGGTGTGGGGTGCGATCAGGTATTGCTCGCCGAGGCGCCGACCCGGGAAGACGCCGATTTCCGCTACCGTATCTACAATGCCGACGGCAGCGAGGTGGAGCACTGTGGCAACGGCGTGCGCTGCCTCGCGCATTTTCTCCGCCGGCGCGGTCTCTGCGATGTCGATACCCTGCGCATCGAGACGGTCAACGGCCTTGCCACGGTAACCATGCAGGCGGACGGCATGGTGCGTGTGGATATGGGGATACCGGTGCTCGAGCCGGCCGAGATCCCGTTCAAGGCCGACGAGCGCGCGGTGACTTACCCGCTGCTGGTGGACGGCGCACAGCTCGAGATCAGCGCGGTCTCGATGGGTAACCCGCATGCGGTGCTGGTGGTCGAGGATCTGGACCGTGCCCCGGTCACCGAGATCGGCCCCCACATCGAGACGCACGGTGATTTCCCCAACCGCGTCAATGCCGGCTTTCTCCAGGTCGTCGACCGCGGCCACATCCGCGTGCGTGTCTACGAACGCGGCGCGGGGGAGACGCTGGCCTGTGGCACCGGTGCCTGCGCCGCGGTGGTGGCTGCACACATGCGCGGGCTTGTGGACTCCCACGTACGCGTCGATCTGCGTGGCGGCACGCTGGTGGTAGACTGGCGGGGAGAAGACGAACCCGTGTACATGACCGGTCCGGCCGTGCACGTTTTCGACGGCGTCATGCCGCTGCCCCCGGCGGAGGGAGAGAGCACGCGATGAGCGAGCACGCCGAGCACGAGTGCGACATGGACGAACAGGAAGAGCGTCGTATCGCCGACTACCTGGCGGCCCACCCGTCGTTCTTCCTGCGCCACCGCGAGCTGCTCACCCAGCTCGAGATTCCCCACGACGTGGCGCCCGCGATCTCGCTGCTGGAATACCAGGTGGAGATCCTGCGCGACGACAGGCGACGCTTGCGCGCCCGCCTGGACGATCTGTTGCGGGTAGCCCGCGAGAACGACCGGGTCTCCGAGCAGTTACACCGTCTTACCCTGGAGCTGCTCGAGGCCCGTGGCGGCGATAACACCCTTGTGGCGCTCGGGGAGCTGCTGCGCAGCGACTTCCGCGCCGATTCGGTGGAAATCACGCTGCTGGGAGACGCCTTGCCCGACCTCAATACGCGGCGATACCCCGCCGACGGCAACGAGGCGCGGCGCCTGCGCGAGCTCTTCCGCGGGCAGCGTCCGGTGGTCGGCCGGCTCACCGGCGAGCAGATGCAGGCCGCGTTCGGGGACGTCGGCGCGGAGATGCGCTCCGCGGCGGTGATCCCGCTGGACGACGACCCGGTGCACGGCCTGATCGCCATCGGAAGCCGCGATGCCCAGCGTTAT
>CAZHBN010000471.1:0-2444 GCA_964530405.1 uncultured Ectothiorhodospiraceae bacterium | reverse complement strand
TCGCCGGTATCGACATGCGGGGTGTATTCCGGCTTGTGCTTGCCACGCAGGCGGCGAGCGATCTCGGTGGCCAGACGGCCGAGCGTCTTGTCCGCAGCGTCGACGACGTACCAGTCGCGCTGGACGGACTGCGGTTTGGCAGTGAACGTCTTCATGGGTGAATCACCAAGTTGATGCGTTGGGCCCAGACCGGCATGCCGGTAAAGGACCATCCCTATTTTTCTTGGTTGCCGCCCCGACTCACCGAGCCGAACGACAACTTTCGAGCGAGCGCGCATTCTACACGACACGCAACAGGCATGGCAACGCTGACGCGTAAGCCGTAAGCCGTAAGCCGTAAGCCGTAAGCCGTAAGCCGTAAGCCGTAAGCCAGCATGCTGCCACCAAACAAGCCAACGGGCCAACGAGAAGGCTTGTCCTTAAAGCTTACGCTCTTACCTTACGGCTCCGGGCGAAGCCCGGATGGGTTTTCTTACAGCTTAAAGCTTATGGCTTACAGCTTACAGCTCCCTGCACAGCCGAGTCAGGGCTTGTGCGGCAGCGCGAGGTAGTCGTGGGACTGCATTTCCTGGAGCCGCGACAGGGTCCGCTGGAACTCGAATTCCAGCTTGCCGTTGTGATACAGCCGTTCCGCCGGCGCTTCGGCGGACATCAGCAGCTTGACGCCACGGTCGTAGAATTCGTCGACCATGTTGATGAAACGCCGCGCCAGGTCATCGGTGGCGCCGTCCATGCAGGTGACGTTGGAGACCAGCACGCTGTGGTACTCGCGCGCCAGTTCGATGTAATCGTTCTGGCTCCGCGGGCCGTCGCACAGCTCGGCGAACTCGAACCACACCACGTCCTCGTGCAGCCGACGCGCCTGCAGCATGCGATGGTTGACCTCGACCGCGACATCCCGCTCGCCCTCGCCACCGGCCAATGAGCGGAAGCTGCGCTCCAGTTCGGCCTCGGCATCCTCGTCCAGCGGCGAATGGAAGATCTCGGCCTGCTCCAGGGCACGCAGCCGATAGTCGATGCCCGAGTCCACGTTGACGACCACACAGTGACGCTCGAGCAGATCGATGGCCGGCAGGAAGCGGGCGCGCTGCAGGCCATCCTTGTAGAGATCGGCGGGCTCGATGTTGGAGGTCGCCACCAGCACCACGCCCCGGGCGAACAACGCCTCGAGCAGGTTGGCCAGGATCATGGCATCGGTGATGTCCTTGACGAAGAACTCATCGAAGCAGATCACCCTTGCCTCGTCGGCGAACTTGTCGGCGACCAGCGTCAGCGGGTTGCTCTGCCCCTTGTAGTGCTCGAGCTCGTTGTGCACCCGCTGCATGAAGCGATGAAAATGGGTGCGGATCTTCTCGGGAAAGGGCAAAGCCTCGAAGAAGGCATCCACCAGATAGGTCTTGCCACGACCCACGCCGCCCCAGAAATAGAGACCGGAAATCGGCGGCATGACAGGCTCTTCCGGCGTCTCGCGCTTGCCGAACCAGTTCGACACGCGCGCCTTCAGTCCCTTGGCGGCGGATGCCGGCGCGCTGGGGCGCGTTCGCGGCGTCGCCAGCAGCTCATCGAAGAGGCGCTGCAGGTGTTCGACGGCCCGCTCCTGGGCCGGGTCGTACTGGAAGCCATCCCGTTCGAGGTCGGCACAGTAGCGCGCCAGCGGTGAGCCCGCTCGCGGCGCGTCGAGAGTCCTGTCGCTATCGCTCGTGGACATTCCTGGCGATCCATCCTGGCATGACATCGAAAGACGAGCATTATACGCGTCGCGGACGTGCTTTGGCACCGTCGCCGAGGGCCGTTGACCCCGGCTCTGGCCCAGGCTCTATAATGGGACGCCGTGCGGCTTCGTCCGAAGAGGTCGCCGTCATCGCAGGACAGCTCAGGGAGACGGACGTGGAACAAGGCAATATCAATTGGGTGCTGGCCATCGCTTGCTTGCTGGCCGGCGTGGGCATCGGCGCCCTGGGCTATCACCTGCTCAACGGCGGTGCCAGGACCGCGCAGAAGCTGCGCCAACGGCTCGCCGAACGCGACCGCGAGCTCAGCGAGCTGCGTACCGGACTCGGCGAACACTTCGAACGTGCCGAAGGGCTGCTCGACGCTCTCCTCGCCAACGGGCAGAGCCTGCAGCAGGAAATGCATGACAGCGCCGTCCGGTTCGGCTCATCGAAGCCGCGCAAGCCCGACTTCCAGCAGGCCGACGAGACGAGTGACGACGTCAACGCGCCCCGCGATTATGCCGATGGCAACCGCGGCACGCTCTCCGAGGACTTCGGCCTGAAGTCCAAGGGCGACGAGGCTCCCGCCCAGCCGCCACGTTACTGAGGTGTCGATGGACCCGCCCCAGCCGGGGCGGGTCCGGGCGTCGCATCAGGCCGGATTGTCGATATCCACGAAGCGGTGCTCGACGCCGAAACGCTCGACCAGCCATTCGCCGAGCGCCTGGACGC
>CAZHBN010000470.1:0-2447 GCA_964530405.1 uncultured Ectothiorhodospiraceae bacterium | reverse complement strand
GTTAATGCGACCCCGTGTCGGTGCGCGCGGCACGGGCGTAGGCACGCGCCCGGCGCGCCGCCTCGCGAGCCGCTGGGTAATCGCCGTCACGCAGATGTTCGCGGGCGCGCTCGAGCCAGTGCCGGGCGCGGCCGAGCGTCGACCCCGACGTGGAGCGCACGCCCGCGCGTTCCGCTGCCGCCACCGCCTGCCGGGCATCACTCATCTCCTGCACGGGGGGACTGCCGGTAACGCCTGCGTTGCCGGTGGCGCAGGCCGTGAGGCCCAGGCACAGCACCACCAACGCCGCTGCAGAGACTATTCGCACCGTTGCCTTCCTGCCCGTCCACCGCCAAGATGCACGCCATTGTAGCGGAGCTTCCCGTGGATGAAAGCAACGAGGACGTGGGCCCATGACGGTACGCATCTATCACAACCCGCGCTGCTCGAAGTCCCGCCAGACACTCGCGCTGCTGCGCGAGCACGGCGTCGAGCCCGACATCGTCGAGTACCTTAAGACGCCGCCGTCGGCGACCGAGCTCGAGCATCTGCTCGCTCTGCTCGAGCTCCAGCCTCGTGAGCTCATGCGGCACAAGGAACAGGAATACCGGGATCTCGGCCTCGCCGAGGTCAGCGACCACGGCAGGCTCGTTCAGGCCATGACCGAACACCCGCGCCTCATCGAGCGCCCAATCGTCGTCAACGGCGAACGGGCCGCGCTCGGCCGCCCACCCGAGCAGGTCCTGGAGATCCTGTAACCGTGACGGACGTCCTGGGGATTGTGTGACCATGGCCGAGATTCTCGTGCTCTACTACAGCCGCTTCGGGGCGACGGCGACGATGGCGGAGCAGATCGCCCACGGTGTCGAGTCCGTGGAAGGGGCCTCGGCACGGCTGCGCACCGTGCCCCCGGTATCCACGGTGTGCGAAGCGACCGCGGACGATATTCCCGCGACGGGACCTCCCTACGCAGAGACCGCCGACCTGGCCGAGTGCGACGGACTCGCCCTGGGGAGCCCTACCCGCTTCGGCAACATGGCCGCACCGATGAAGTACTTTCTCGACGGTACGTCGGATCTGTGGCTATCGGGCACGCTGGCTGGACGCCCGGCAGCGGTATTCACCTCCACTGCCTCGCCCCACGGCGGCCAGGAGGCGACCTTGCTCACCATGATGGTGCCACTGCTCCACCACGGCATGTACCTGGTGGGGCTGCCCTATACGGAGAGCGCGCTGCGCGAGACCAGCGGCGGCGGCACGCCTTACGGCGCCAGCCATTATGCCGGCAACCAGAGTGACAGACCGGTGGACGAGCACGAGCGCCGCCTGTGCCGCGCACTGGGCGCTCGTCTCGCCGGTGCCGCCGTGACCCTGGCACGGGGACGCACCGCGTGAGTCGGGGAACGTGGCTCTACCGCGGCGCGCTCGCCGGCTGGACCGCCGAATTCGGCCTGCTCATGGCCTGGTACCTCTGGCTCGCGCCGCCGCCGCCGTCCCTGCGGGCGCCGGTGCTACTCGCGGTAGTACTGCCCTGGTTGCTGCCGCTGCGCGGGCTACTCCGGCGCCGGCGCTACACCATCGCGTGGAGCAGCCTGCTGGTGCTCGCCTATTTCGTTCACGGCGTTCTCGCCGCCGCGGCACCGCCGCCGGAACGCTGGCTGGGGCTGCTGGAGGCGGGCCTGACTGTGGCCTACTTCACGTGCGCGGTGATGTTCGTGCGCCGGACCCGCAACGCACCCGCCGCCCAGCGTGGCTGAGCTCGCCGGCGGGCGCAGCCGTCATTCGCGCGTGTCGGAGGGCCCCAGGACGCGCTTGAGAAATGGAATGGTCAGCCGCCGGTGGGCCTGCAGGGAGGCGACGTCCAGTTCCTCGAGCAGACCGAAGAGGTAACGCGTGCGGCGCGGGTAGTGCGCAAGCAGGTAACGGGCGGTCTCCTCCGGCAGCTCGATGCCGCGGCTCGCCGCGCGGCGGCGCAGCGCCTCCAGCCGGTCCTCGTCGGAGAGCTCGCGCAGCCGGAACACCAGCCCCCATTGCAACCGCGAGACCAGGTCGGGCAGGGTCAGGCCGATACGGTCCGGACGCTGATCGGCGGCGACCATGAGCTGGCCGCCGGCATCGCGCAGACGGTTGAAGAGGAAGAACAGCGCTTCCTGCCAGGCCGGGCGGTTGCGCAGCAGGTGCAGATCGTCCAGCGCGACGACACCGACGTTCTCGAGACCGTCCAGCAGTCCCGCACTCCACCCGAGCATGTCTTCCAGCGGCAGGTAAACCGCCGTGCGTCCCGCTGCCGTGGCAATGCTGCAGGCGGACTGCAGCAGGTGCGTCTTGCCGGTACCCGGCTCACCATAAAGATAGACCGGCTGACCGGGACGGACGGCGGCCCGCCGCACCGCTGCCACGGCCTCGGCGTTGGGTCCCGGTACGAAAGCGCCGAGCTCCGCGGACTCGTCCCAGCGGAAGTCGAGGGC
>CAZHBN010000469.1:0-2448 GCA_964530405.1 uncultured Ectothiorhodospiraceae bacterium | reverse complement strand
GCTCGCCCTTCGGCTTCGAGCATTCCGTGACCGCCGGTATCGTCTCTGCCACCGGGCGCAGCCTGCCGAGGGAGAATTACGTGCCTTTCATCCAGACGGACGTGGCCATCAATCCGGGCAACTCCGGTGGGCCACTGTTCAATCTGGATGGCGAGGTGGTGGGAATCAACTCCCACATCTACAGTCGCACCGGTGGTTTCATGGGCGTGTCCTTCGCCATTCCCGTGGAGCTCGCCATGGACGTCGCCGAGCAGCTCAAAAGCGGTGGCAGCGTATCCCGGGGCTGGCTCGGCGTACTGATTCAGGACGTCACCCGCGAGCTTGCGACATCCTTCGGCATGTCCCATCCCCAGGGGGCGCTGGTCGCACAGGTGATCGATGACAGCCCGGCAGCGGATGCCGGGCTTCAGGTCGGTGACGTCATCGTCCGCTTCAACGGTCGCGACGTTCCCACCTCCGGGGCGTTGCCGCCCATGGTGGGGCGGACAGGCGTGGACGAGACCGTGCCCGTCGAGGTGATTCGCGACGGTGAGCGCGAGACCCTGGAGATCCGGATCGGCGAGTTGCCCGATGAGCCGCGGACTCTTGCCACCCCCGATGGTCGGATCGAGAAACTCGGTCTCGCCGCCGAGCCTCTCGACGAGGCCACTCGCGAAGCCCTGGAGCTCGGTGAGGAGGTGGACGGCGTCGTCGTCACCGAGGTCGAAGCGGGGCCGGCACGCGATGCCGGCGTGCAGCCGGGAGACGTGATCAGCCGCGTGGACCGCAAGCCTGTGACCGGTGTCGCCGACCTGCGCCGCATTGTCGCGGAGCTAGACGGCGGGCGCAGTGTGCCCGTGCTCGTGCGCCGCGGTGACGGGCCACGCTTTCTCGCGCTTCGTATCCCCTGATTTGAGACGCGCCCGGGAAAGCCGTATCTTACTCATCTTTTCGCCGACACTGCCCGTGTCGGTCAGCGCCAGCGTGCCGGCACGAGGCACTCGCTCCGGGAATACTTTTAGCGGTTTTTCTACCCGACGTTCGCGTTCCCCCCCCCCCGTCAATTTAAAACCGGCGGGGGGGCCGCCCCCAGGGCCCCCCCCGCCGCGGCGTTTCGGTCCGGCATGGCCCGTGCGTGTGTAATCGGAGTCTCTATGGCATCCCAGTCGATGGATCACATTCGGAATTTCTCCATCATCGCGCATATCGATCATGGCAAGTCGACGCTTGCCGATCGCCTGATCGAGATGTCGGGCTCGCTCAGCAACCGCGAGATGGCGGATCAGGTCCTGGATTCCATGGACCTGGAGCGCGAGCGTGGGATCACGATCAAGGCCCAGAGCGTGTCGCTCGAGTACAAGGCTCGCGACGGCAAGATCTATCAGCTCAACTTCATCGATACCCCCGGCCACGTGGATTTCTCCTACGAGGTGAGCCGGTCGTTGTATGCCTGCGAGGGTGCGCTTCTGCTGGTTGACGCTTCCCAGGGCGTGGAGGCGCAGAGCGTGGCCAACTGCTACACGGCGGTGGACCAGGGCCTGGAAGTGCTGCCGGTGCTCAACAAGATCGACCTGCCTTCGGCGGAGCCGGAGCGCGTGATTCACCAGGTCGAAGAGATCATCGGCCTCGATGGGACCGAGGTGCTCAACATCTCGGCGAAGACCGGTGCCGGCGTGGACGATCTGCTCGAAGCACTGGTGCAGCGTATCCCGGCCCCCAAGGGCGACCCCGAGGGATCGCTTAAGGCGCTCATCATCGACTCCTGGTTCGACAACTACCTGGGCGTCGTCTGTCTGGTGCGCGTGTTCGACGGTGAGCTCAAGAAAGGCGATCGGATTCGCGTGATGTCCACCGGCCGGGAGTTCCAGGTGGACGATCTCGGCATCTTCACGCCCAAGCGCACACCCTGGAGCTCGCTCACCGCCGGACGAGTGGGCTTCGTCGTCGCGGGCATCAAGGACATCGACGGCGCCCCGGTGGGTGACACGCTTACCCATGCCAACAAGCCCACGGAGTCGCCGGTCCCCGGTTTCAAGGTGGTTCAGCCGCGGGTGTTCGCCGGTGTCTTCCCGGTCAATGCCGACGATTACGAGACGTTCCGCGACGCCCTCGGCAAGCTGCGCCTGAACGACGCCTCGCTCGCCTACGAGCCGGAGACGTCCCAGGCGCTCGGCTTCGGGTTCCGCTGTGGCTTTCTGGGCATGCTCCACATGGAGATCATCCAGGAGCGCCTGGAGCGCGAGTATGGGCTGGACCTCATCACGACCGCCCCCACCGTGGTGCACGAGGTGGTGACCGCCGAGGGTGAGGTCGTCCACGTTCACAACCCCTCGCAGCTACCGGGCCCGGGGGACATCGAGGAAATCCGCGAGCCGATCATCCACGCCAGCATTCTCGTGCCGCAGGAGCACGTCGGCGCGGTGATCAAGCTCTGCGAGGAGAAACGCGGCACGCAGAAGGACATGCAGT
>CAZHBN010000468.1:0-2462 GCA_964530405.1 uncultured Ectothiorhodospiraceae bacterium | reverse complement strand
GGCGATCGAACTGGTCCGTCCAGAAGGTGGGCAGCGGCGCGAACGACGACTCGTCGGCGGGCGTGCCGGCGAAGTGATCCACCAGCGTCCGGGCGGCGCGCTTGGCCGTGTCCGTGGGCATGCACCAGTGCTCCACGCGTCGCGGCACATCGTCGAAAAGGGGGTTGGGAAAGCGCGCGACATCGCCCACCGCCACCACATGGGGCAGCCCCTCCACGCGCATGGCGTTGTCGCAGAGCACGCCGTCGCCCAGGTCCAGGCCGTTGCCGGCGAGCCATTCCACGTTGGGGTGCGAGCCGATAGCCTCGACGACCACGTCGGCCGGTAACACCTCGCCGTCGTCGAGCACCAGCCCCTGCACCGGGCCGTCCACGACGTCGGGGCGCATGGCACGGACGGTGCGCCCCGGCCGGAACACCACACCCCGGGCCTCGTGATAGCGCTGGACGGCCGCACCGAGCCCCCCGCCCAGCACCCGCTCCAGGGGACAGGCTTCCGGCCCGACCACCGTCACATCGCACCCGAGCGTGCGCGCCGTGGCGGCCACCTCGCAGCCAATGAAACCGAACCCGACCACCGCCACCCGCGGGCGCGCCGCGAGGGCTTCCCGCAGCGCGAGGGCGTCGTCGAGATCGCGGATCACGTGACGCCCGTCTGCGCCCCCCTCGAGCGACAGCCGCCGGGGGCGCAGGCCGGTGGCGACCACCAGGGCGTCGAAGGCGATGGTCTCGCCGTTGTCCAGACGGACCCGCCGGTCCTCCAGGGCGGCGGAAACCACGGAGCGGCCCAGGCGCCAGTCCACGTCCGAGAGGCTGTCACGCAGCCGGAAGGCGAGCCCCCGGTGCGTGTCGTCCGCCCCGGCCCGCGTATCCGAGCCCAGCACGTCCTTGGACAGGGGCGGGCGGTTATAGGGGAGATAGGCTTCCGCCCCGACCACCGTGATTCGCCCCTGCCAGCCCCTGGACCGGAGCTGCTCCGCCGCCCGCAGGCCGCCCAGTGACGCGCCCACGATGAGGATGTGGCCGGTCATGATTCAGTCCTCGACCGTGATGGCCTGCTCCGGGCACACGTCGGCGGCCTCCTCGACCGCCTCGCGCAGGGTGTCGTCCGGGTGCTCGACGAACGCAAGCTTGCCCTCGTCGTCGAACTCGAACACTTCGGGGGCAGCGATCACACACTGCCCATGCTCCTGGCACTTCTTGAGATCAACGCACACTTTCATCGCTACTCTCCTCCTCGCTCGTTTATGTCGCGCCCACGCCGGCGGGCGTCATTCGCCGCGGTCGAAGGCGACGGGCAGCTTCACCGGGCCAGTGTTACCGCTGCGCGGCAGCCACTCGGTCTCTCCGTCGATGCGTGGCTCGCGGAGCCGGCGCGCCAGAATCGGCAGGGCCTCGCTCATGTCACAGCGGGCGATGAAATGACCGAGGCAGTGGTGGGTACCGCCGCCGAAACCGAAATGCGGCGGGCGCTCGGCGGTGATGTCGAAGCCGCCATCGGGCACGGCCCGGGGGTCGGTGCCCGCCGACTCGGAGAACAGGTGTACCGTCGTGCCCTGCTCGATGTGCAACCCCTGGAACTCGAAGTCCTCAACCGCCTCGCGCGTCACCCAGGTGACCGTCGGGTTCACCCGCATGACCTCCTCCACCGCGGCCGAGCCCAGGTCGGGTCGCTCGGCGAGCAGCCGCCACTGCTGCGGGTGTTTCATGAACATCTCCAGCGCCAGGCCCAGCTGATTACGGGTCGTGTCCATGCCGCCGAAGATGAGCAGCACCACCATGATCCGCAGCTCCTCGTGGGAGAGCCGGTCCTCGCGGGTCTGGGCAAACACCAGGCGGGAGACGAAGTCGTCGCCGGGATTCTCGCGGCGGTCGGCGATGAGCTCGTCCGCGTAGCCGTACAGGCCCTCCAGCGCGTCCTCGATTTTCGGCAGGTCCTGCTTGAGGGTGACACCGAGAGCCAGGCCCACGGTGGCCGACCAGTCCGCAATTTTCTTCCACTCCGCCTCCGGCAGCCCCAGGAGCTGGGCGATCACCCGCGCCGCGTAGGGCTCGGCGAACTGCGAGACGAACTCGCAGCGGCCGCTGTCGTGGAACGCGTCGATGAGCTCGTTGGCCAGGGCCTTGAAGCGGGGGGTCAAAGCCGAGATAAGCCTGGGGGAGAAGGCGGGATTGACCAGGCGGCGCAGGCGGGCGTGATCCTGACCCTCCTTGTTCAGCAGCACGTGAGACCACCAGTCGGCAAACGGCCCCTCGGTCACCCCGTTGTGGCGCGGCCACGCGGCGCTGCCCTGACGCAGCCGCCGGTCGCGCAGCAGCGCTTTCGTCTCCTCGTAGCGCAACACCGCGATGCCGTAGCTCGTCCGCGCGTACCAGCTGCGCTCGCGGGCCTCGTGGACCTCGTCCGAATTGATCACGAAGGCGGGGTCCGCCACGTCCAGGTAGGGCGCCTCGGCACCCGCT
>CAZHBN010000467.1:0-2477 GCA_964530405.1 uncultured Ectothiorhodospiraceae bacterium | reverse complement strand
TGCTCGCCATCGAGATCCCGCTGGGCATCGCCATCTCGCTGACCATGCCGCGCAAAGGTGCCGGCGTGTCGTTCGCGCTGGTGCTGCTGGCGCTTCCGTTGCTGGTGCCGTGGAACGTGGTGGGCACGATCTGGCAGTTGTTCGCACGTCCCGACATCGGCCTCGCCGGCGTGCTCCTCAACGGCATCGGCCTTGATTACAACTACACGGGTGATCCCGTGGACGCCTGGGTCACCGTGCTGGTGATGGATGTCTGGCACTGGACGTCACTGTCGGTATTGCTGTGCTATGCGGGATTGCAGGCGATTCCGGACGCCTTCTACCAGGCCGCGCGCATCGACGGTGCCTCGCGCTGGGCGGTGTTCCGCTACATCGAGCTGCCGAAACTGCGCGGCGTGCTGATGATCGCGGTGCTGTTGCGTTTCATGGACAGCTTCAAGATCTTCGCCGAGCCGTTCGTGCTCACCGGCGGCGGCCCCGGTAACGCCACCACGTTCCTCAGTCAGCGTCTGACCACCATGGCGGTGGGGCAGTTCGACCTGGGGCCGGCGGCGGCGTTCTCGTTGATCTACTTCCTGATCATCCTGTTGTTCAGCTACGTCTTCTACGTGGTGATCAACAACCTGGGCAAGGGCGTGAGCTGAGGAGGCACGAGGCATGTCAGCGAATCAGACTACCAGCGCCAACGCCCCGGCAGCGGCTGCCGCGGCTCCGGCGGCAACCCGTCGCGCGGCGAGCAAGGCGCGTTCCACGGCGGCGGGCTCGCGCCGGCGTTACGTATTCCTCGGGATCTACATCGTGTTCCTGATGCTGCCGCTGTACTGGATGCTGAAGATGTCCCTTCAGCCCAACAGCGAGATCCTGGGGGCGTTCACCCTGTATCCGCATACCCTGACGTTCGACAACTACGCGAAGATTTTCAGCGATGCGTCGTGGTACACGGGGTATCTCAACTCCATCTACTACGTAGCGCTCAACACCCTTATCTCGCTCGCGGTGGCGCTGCCGGCCGCCTATGCCTTCTCGCGCTACAGCTTCATGGGCGACAAGCACCTGTTCTTCTGGCTGCTGACCAACCGCATGGCGCCGCCGGCGGTGTTCCTGCTGCCGTTCTTCCAGCTCTACCAGAGCGTGGGGCTGTTCGACACGCACATCGCCGTGGCGCTGGCGCATACGCTGTTCAACGTGCCGCTCGCGGTGTGGATCCTGGAGGGCTTCATGTCCGGCGTGCCGCGGGAGATCGACGAGACCGCCTACCTCGACGGCTACAGCTGGCCGCGGTTCTTCGTCACCATCTTCCTGCCGCTGATCCGCGCGGGTGTGGGCGTCGCCGCGTTCTTCTGCTTCATGTTCTCGTGGGTGGAGCTGCTGCTCGCGCGTACGCTCACCTCCACCGAAGCCAAGCCGATCGCCGCGGTCATGACGCGCACGGTAAGCGCCTCCGGTATCGACTGGGGGCTGCTCGCCGCGGCCGGCGTGCTCACGCTGGTGCCCGGGGCGCTGGTGATCTACTTCGTGCGCAAACACATCGCCAAGGGCTTTGCCCTGGGCCGCGTCTGAGGAGGCAGAGCGATGGAATGGATGGCCTGGACCCTGCCCACGGCGCTTTTCTTTACCGCCATTGCCGTGATGCTGGTGGCTATGGGGGTACTGGAGACGGTCTGGCCGACGGTCGAACGCAAGGGCTTTCTGCCCATTCGCACCACGCGAGGCGATCGGCTGTTCATCGGGCTGTTGACGAGCGCCTACATCCAGCTTGCGTGGCTCGCCTTCACCGATGGGCTCAGCCTGTGGTGGTCGGTGGCTATCGCCGCCGCTTGGCTTGCCACGCTGCTGCGCTGGGGGTGAGCGTCACGATGGGTTAGGCTCCCGCGGGTGGCAGGCGATCCGCGGGGGAGCCGGCAAGGCCGGCGTCGAGCAATTTCGCCTGAGTCTCAACCCAATCCCTGGAGGGGAGGACGTATGGAGCGCATCAAGCACAAGAACCGATGGTCGGCGCTGGCGGCTGCCGCGGCGTTCGGCCTGCTCTTCGCCGGCGGGGCCCAGGCGGCCACCGACGAGCAGATGGAGGTCGCCAAGAAATGGGTGGATGAATTCCAGCCCTCGACCCTGTCCCGCGAGGAGCAGCTCAAGGAGCTCGAG
Source organism: uncultured Ectothiorhodospiraceae bacterium (assembly GCA_964530405.1). Lineage (GTDB taxonomy): Bacteria > Pseudomonadota > Gammaproteobacteria > Nitrococcales > Nitrococcaceae > Arhodomonas. The sequence continues at coordinate 335 of CAZHBN010000467.1, read as the reverse complement.
TGGTTCATCGATGCTGCCGAGGAATTCCGCGGCATGGACATCAAGGTGGTTTCCGAGACCATCACCACCCACGAATACGAGGCCAACACCCTCGCCAAGGCATTCTCCGAGCTCACCGGCATCAACCTCACCCACGATCTGATCCAGGAGGGGGATGTCATCGAGAAGCTGCAGACGGAGATGCAGACCAAGCGCAGCATCTACGATGCCTACATCAACGACTCCGATCTGATCGGCACTCACTACCGTTACGGTGACGTGGTCGCGCTGTCCGACTACATGAAGGGCGAGGGCGCCGACGTGACCCTGCCGACGCTGGACATCGACGACTTCAT
>CAZHBN010000466.1:0-2481 GCA_964530405.1 uncultured Ectothiorhodospiraceae bacterium | reverse complement strand
GCCTCAGCGCGACGGTGGACCATGCCGAGCAGGTCCTGGCCGCCGCCGTCGCCGAGTTCGCGGCACTGCACCCGCGGCTGAACGTCGAGCTCCGCACCAGCGACCACATCACCGATCCGGTGCACGAAGGCATCGATATCGCCATCCGCCTGGGCTGGTTGCGGGACTCCTCTCTGCGTGCGGTGAAGCTCGGTGAGTTCGAGCAACAGGTGTTCGCCGCGCCCGCGTACCTGGAGCGCTGGGGTTGGCCCACGCACCCCGACGAGCTTGCCAGGCATGACTGGATCGCGCTGACCCTGCTGCCGTCGCCGCTGACCTGGTGGTTCACGAATGCCGAGGGCATGCAACGGCGTGTTCAAACGACTGCCCGCCTTCGGGTGGACTCCGCCGTGGCGCTTCGCGCACTCCTGCGGGAGGGTGCCGGCTTGTCGGCGCTGGACGAATTCAGCGCTCGCGCGGACGCGCAAGCCGGTCGTCTGGCACGGGTGCTGAGCGACTGGACGTTACCCCGCGCCGGCATTCATGCGGTCTACCCGCCCGGGCGACACTTGCCCGCCAAGGTGCGCGCATTCATCGACTTCTATCGTCAGCGATTGCGGCGTTGAAGGCGCCGCTTCGGGCAATCGCATGACAGCGCAGTCATGTTTGACTTGCATCATGGTCACGATCCCGGTCTTCGCCTTGACTGAACCCCGTACACCGCAGGCGCAGACCAAGAGGGCGCAAAACATGACGGAAAAATCACATTCGTTCCGGGATTACGTCGAATGCCCGTTGTGCATGATCTCGAAGGTCATACCCCGCGAGAGCCCGCATGCTGATCTCCACTGCCGCTGCCGGCATCCCGGTGCTCCAGAGGCAATGCGCCGTCCGGCTACCGGATTCGAAGTGCTCCAGGCAGCCGGTTCCCGGACACTGATCAAGGCGACACCACCGTTAGACGAAGGATTTCGCCACGCGGCCTGACGGATCGTCGGCATTCTTTGGGAAATTCGTGGGCGAAACGGGCGGCAGAGAAACAGGCGGGCGTGAATGCGCCGCGCCCCGAACGGGACGCGGCGCAGGATCAATGAACGGTGGCCTGACGCTCGCGGGTTTCCTTCAAGACGCTGACCACATCCTGCTCCCAGCTCTTAGCAAGCTGTGACTGGGCGACGATCGCCGAAACCTCATCCTCGCTCACCGGCGAGCCACCCTCGTCTTCCACGCTGACCTGGATTCGGTGTTCGTCACGCAACTCGTAGGCGCGTTCGCCACTGTCGGCATCACCCACGCGCAGGGTAATCTCATCGCTATCCACCACGGCCCGCCAGTTCACCTGAGCCATCCATCCCTGGGCATTCGAATAGATCGACACGCCAGCGAGCTCGTGGCGCTCGTCGCGCCGGCCATCGAGCACGTGCACGGTGCTGGTCATATGCTCAAAGGGCGCATCCTCGAGCATGCGAACCAGCTGCTGCTTTTGAATGCGATGGTCGTAGGTCATCGACTTCACCTGGCTGCGGTGGGGACTTTGCTTTCTACTCCATGATATGCGCTTCGTACCCCACGAACACAAGCCTGCGATGGTGTCGACGAGTGGCTCGCCAGAGCCGCCGGCTTGCCGGAACGGGTGTCAGCGGCGCTGCAGGTAGTCCGAGTGTGCCCAGCCGTGCTCCCCGGTGCCGCGCACCTCCACCTGCCACCAGTCGCCCTGGCGCTCGCCGGTGGGCACCACGCTGGTGCCGTCGGCGAGCGTCGTGATGACCGGCGCGCCACCACCGGGGCCGGAACGCAGGTTGAGATCCGCCGCCGTACGGTAGACGCCTTTGTGCTCGCGCTCGCCGGCGGTGCGCATTGCCCCCATCTGCCCGACGAGATTGTTGTGCGCATCCACGAACGCGGCGATGACGATCTTGCCGATGTCGGTGTCCTGGTAGCTGCCGCCGCCACCGGCGACACCGCCGACCCAGCCGAAGCCGGCAAAGTCCACATCGGTCTTCTTCGCCGTGCCCGTGGCCGCGGCCTCCTGAACGCCGGTGCGGATATTGGTCAGCAGCAAGGTTGTCTGGGCCTCCAGGTTCTCGGTGCTCACGCCGCCGGCCACCGCGCCGAGCACGCCGGGCAGCACCGCGCCCAGCCCGCCGAAGCCGCCCCCGGAGTCCGGGTCCTTGAAGGCCACATTGGGGGTGATGATGAAATCCGCCGCCGCCATCTGCCCCTTGCCCATGTTGCTGCCCGACTGCAGCTCGCCGCTTTGGGCGAGCTCACGCTCGCGCTGCAGCGCCTTGGACGCGGCACCCCGATCGACCACGCGGAAGCAGCCGCTCTGGGACATCATCACGCGCAACAGCGGCAAGGGGCTCTCCAGCCCTGCCTTGCGCAGTCCGCTGTAGTTGCCCTCGTAGAGCGCGGCGGTGCCGATGGGGCGGCTGCAACGCCGCAGCTCACTATTGGCGTTCTGTGCCCCGGCGGCTCCACCGGATCCCGAGACGGTGGAGG
>CAZHBN010000465.1:0-2510 GCA_964530405.1 uncultured Ectothiorhodospiraceae bacterium | reverse complement strand
GGACAAGTAAAAGTGACACAATCACCTACGACCTTAACTCCAACACCCTGCGAGCGCCACGATGGCCGGACTGGGCCCTCTGGACGGCGTCCATGGCAAGGGCGCGGATCGCGTTGGCTCGTTCGGGTCGGGTTGTCATAGCTATCGGTCCGTTCTCGGTTGATGCCGGCGGGCCACGGGCCCGGGCCGGCGGTGGTTTCAGCCCGACAATCGCACGCAACGACGCGCCCTGAACGGCTCCAGACGACCATGGGTTACGCCACTCCCAAGCCGGGCGTGTCCGAACGTTCGCCAGACCGGGCAGACGACAACCGCTAGTGGCATCGCGCCGATCGACCCGATCTGCTCACTGCACGGGTCGCCCGGCGAACCGGATTGCGGGCAGTTTCCGGGCCAGTATCCAACTGTGTGATCGAATGTCAATTACTAGATCATATGATCGACCGGTCAGCGGTAACATACACGCAGACCCCCAGCAGTCAGGCCCCGCCTTAACGCGCTGAACTATCTGCACAAACGGATAACTTCCTTGGAACAACCCTGGCTTTCACCACGTCCCAGACGGACACAAGGCCCGGAATCCGACGATCGAGGTTGACAAAGCGGCTGAACTCGCGCTCAATTAGTGATCATATGATCAATCATGGATCAGATGGTCACGAAAACGGCAGCACTTGCCCGCTGGAGCGAGAGGTAGCAGGAACATGACTGAGCGGACTTCCATCGCCATCGGCTGCGACGACGCGGCCGTGGAGCTCAAGGACACGCTTTGCGAGCACATCGCGGACCTCGGTTACGCGGTGGACGACCTCGGCATCAAACGCGGCGAGACCGTGCTCTACCCGGATATCGCCGTGAAGGTGGCGGAATCCATCGTCGAGGGGCACAACCGTCTCGGCGTGCTCATCTGCGGCACGGGAATCGGCGTCGCCATGGCGGCCAACAAGGTCCCGGGCATTCGCGCCGCACAGGCGCATGACACCTATTCCGCGCAACGTGCACGGATGAGCAACGACGCCCAGATCGTGACGCTCGGCTCCCGCGTGGTCGGCCCGGAGCTGGCGAAGGCTATCGTCGAGACATTCCTCGCCTCGGACTTCCAGGGCGGCGGATCGACGGCGAAAGTCGATCGCATCAAGGCCTACGAACAGGAGCTGGGCACCCAGCGAAGCGCCTGACACGCACGACCATCGAGCGAGCGAACTCAAGCACCATGACCACACGACTCGACAACCTATCGACGCTAAGCACGATTGTCGCCGACACGGGAGAGATCGGCCTCATCGAGCGATTCCGGCCACAGGACTGCACCACCAACCCGTCGCTGCTGCTCAAGGCCGTCCACATGGACGCCTATCGGAACCTGGTGGACGACGCGGTCGCCTGGGGCCGAAGCCGAACCGGAACGCACGACGGCGACGTCGATGCGGTGATCGACCGCCTCGCGGTGAACTTCGGCAGCGAGCTGCTACGGCTGGTGCCCGGCTATGTCTCCACCGAGGTGGATGCCGCCCTGTCCTTCGACACCCAGGGCACGATCGACAAGGCACGGCGACTCATCGAGCTCTACCGCGAACGCGACGTCGACCCGCAGCGCGTGCTGATCAAGATCGCGGCCACCTGGGAGGGCATCCAGGCGGCCCGCGTGCTCCAGCGCGAAGGCATCAACTGCAACATGACACTCATCTTCTCGCTGGCCCAGGCCGTTGCCTGTGCGGAAGCAGGCGCATTCCTGGTCTCGCCGTTCGTCGGGCGCATCACGGACTGGCACAAGGCCGCGACCGGTCAGGAATACGCACCCGATGACGACCCGGGGGTCCAGTCCGTCAAGCGCATTTACGAGTACTTCAAGGCTTTCGGCCATCAAACGGTCGTCATGGCCGCCTCGTTCCGTACCACCGGCCAGGTGGAAGCCCTCGCCGGCTGCGACCGGCTGACCATCTCGCCGCAGCTTCTCGACGAGCTCCGCGCCAGCGAGGGCGAGGTGCCGCGCCGGCTTTACCCGGACATGGAGGGTGAGATCGAGGCCCTCGATGTGAGTGAACCGAGCTTTCGCTGGCTGCTCAATGAGGATGCCATGGCCACGGAGAAGCTCGCGGAGGGCATCCGGCGGTTTCACGCAGACACCGACACGCTGCGGGAACACGTGCGCCCGTTGCTGTAACAACGCGCGGCGGCAGGCACCCAAGTCACACGGGGCGGGTGCACGGCGGCATGATCTGCCGGAAGGGGGCGCGGGTGACCACGCGCTCCCGCCTACCGTTGTTCTTTATGTGCACCGCATAGCGACCCACAGCCGAGCTCCCTCCATTGCAGCCGCGCTTGTGCGCGGCTGCCTTCTTGCCTGCCACCGGGATACCGCCGAGAATCGCCATTCACGTCCCGACCTGGCGGACGCCGTACGCGAGCAACCGATCGAGTGCCCATGAAGCCTCAGCCCAACCAGCGCAACACGGACATCGACCTGCTCACGGAGATTGCCGTTCTCTACTACGTGGAGAACCTCACCC
>CAZHBN010000464.1:0-2520 GCA_964530405.1 uncultured Ectothiorhodospiraceae bacterium | reverse complement strand
GTTAGTTTTTCCGAAAAGGAGGTCGATAGTCATGATATTTCGCACCTTGGATGTGGTGTCCGACGAAGAGCAAGAGAGGCAGGCTAAGGCTGCCTTAGATGGGTTGGAAGGTTTTGCGAAAGCTGAACGTGGGTATGACGAATTCCTGAGTAAGCAGCGGACGGCGTTGGCAAAAAAAGAAGGCGCATACAGTAATCTGTCTAAGGCCCAGCGTATTGAATTGTCTTGGTATTTGTCTTCTGGCGATGGTGAATCACGAGCAGCATTGAAAAAGGGTTTTTCCGATTTTAAGAATTTTCTCAATGAAAGTATCAAGGAGGCGGACGCCGCACTTGACGATGCGGATGGCAAGATCGGTAATGTCAGACGCCTTAACAAGGTGATGTCGGTTGCTGGTGCAGGGGCGAGTCGCGCAAATGTTGCTGTCAATTTCGTGGTGTCGCCTTTGCAGATTGCGGCAAAAATCGAGAAGGGCGACGCGGAAGGCGCCGGGGAAGCCCTTATATCCACGGCCGCCGGTGTAACAGCAAGTTTTCTTGTTGGTCTTGCAGTATCCAATCCAATCACCTCGCCGTTTGGTATTGCAGCTTATACACTAGGAAGCACCGCAATATCGTACGGATTGTCAAAGTGGCTGGCAGAGAGTACTCCTGCTTGGTTGGAAAAGGCCGTGGGTAACGTCCTCATTGACACGTTCGGTGGTGACGTAGTTCAGGCGGCCTATGGCCGGCGTTTGCGCGAGGAGATTCAATCGATAATTTCAGATGTTGGGCCGGAATCGTTGGAGCCCGATACTCTGAAGACAGAGCATTTAGCGGGCATGAGCCCGGACGAGCTTGCTCAGAAAGCCCAGTCGGATGCCGCAGTGCGCTTCGCCCTGGATCGCGGCCACGTGTTCGCGGTGCGCAATGACGTTCCTGCGTATTCGGACCCGGCCCTCGCCGCCGACCGGTTCTCGGAGCAGTATCTGCGCGACCGGGCGGAGTACGTGACCAAGCGCCTGGAGCACATCGCCGGTGATCCGGTCGGTGATCCGGTCGACGATGGTACGACCTTCGAGGATCTGGCGAAGGGCCCGGAGGGCACGGTCGGGGCGCTTCGGCCTCGGGAGAACGTGGTCGTCTTCGGCAGCGACGGTGCCGAAGGCATTCACGGCATCAATGAGCGGGACGATCGGCTTTACGGCCGCGGCGGCAACGATCGGCTGGTCGGCTACAGCGGGGACGACTACCTGGAAGGCAACGCGGGTGACGACGTGCTCGCTGGTGGCGAAGGCGCCGATGTGTACGCGTTCCTGCCGGGGGATGGCGAGGATGTGATCGCGGCGCCGGCAGAAGGCGACGACAGTGCTGCGAGTGATCGCATTGTCGTGGCGGGCGATGAGCTCATCGGTAGCGATGCGCGTGTGAAGCGTAGTGGCGGCGACTCCGTGTGGACCGGAAAGAACGGAGAGTTCGTGTACACCCTCACTCGCGGCAGCCTGGACGGCGGTACCCTCGTCATTACCGGTCCGGCTCTGGACGAGGGCGACAGCATCACTGTCCGCGATTTCTCCAACGGCGATTACGGCATTGATCTCAATGACGCACGACGGGTCGCCGTGGCCGCGGGGCGGGATAATCCGTTCAGCGATGGTGGGACGCCGCCCGCCGATGCAGCGGTGGCGATGGACGAGGGCGACGCGCAGGTGCTCACCGCCGGCCTGGATCTGCCGGCGGCGGCTGGCGACCGGATCCGACTGAATCTTTCCGGCGCGGCGGTCGATACCTTCCTGGTTTCCACGAGCGACGGCGTTCACGAGTTCGCCAATGGGGCGGTCGAGCTCACCCTGGAAGAAGGCCAGACACTCGCCACTTTCTCCTTGATCAACCGCGGGGACGTGGACAACGCCCAAGCGTTGGAGCTCACTGCCACCTATCTGGACGACGAGGGTGAGGCAGCATCGACCACGTTCACTGTCGACCTCGAAGCTGTGGACGAAGGTGACGGCTCGGCGGGCTCGGGTCGGGAAATCGTCGGCGATTTCCGTTGGCATGATGGCAACGCCGACGAATCAGGCATTCAGCCCACTTTCGATGGGCTCGGAAACCGGGAGTATGCGACTCCGGCGGAACAAGTGAACGGGCAGCGGGACGTACTGTTCGATGGCGCTGGTGACGAGACGCTACGCGGACGCTCCGGCAGCGACATTCTCTACGGGGACGGTCCCGGCCCGTACGCGGGCACAGGGAATGACTATTACTACGGCGGCGCCGGTGACGATTTCATCACCGATGGCGCAGGACAGGATGTCGCCGTTGGGGGGAGTGGTTCCGACGTGATCGTCGGAGATGCTTACGACCAAGAACCAACTGGACCCACGGGTGGTTCGGACCGTCTGTACGGCGGGTCGGAAATCTCTGTGGCCGACGCCATTGAAGCAGGTAACACCGCGGAAGGTACGGGCAGCCGTGGCGACATGCTGATAGGCATGCACGGAGAAGACCTGCTCGTATCTGGGGCGGCCGACGACGTTCTAGC
>CAZHBN010000463.1:0-2522 GCA_964530405.1 uncultured Ectothiorhodospiraceae bacterium | reverse complement strand
CGAGCCGCCGCGCAGTGGCGCTGAGACCTGACAATATTTCCTGCAAGGTTAGTAACCCGCGAGCGGCGCTGTGGTTCGGCACAGCGAACCGCCGGCGGGTCCTGGGCATCTACGGCTGCCTGATCGCCATGGGCTTCGTGGTCCAGGCGGAAACCGGGTTTCTCCAAGAGAATCTGCTCACGAGGGAGCGCCATCGCATCGCGCAGCTTTACGAACAGCTGGGGCCGGGGTTCAGCACCGAGCAAGTGAAAGCCGCCATGCAGTCAGTGGACGCGAATATCGCCTTCCACTTCGGCGACAACACGCCATTCGCCCGAACCGCCGGCTTTCCCTACGATGGAACACCGACGCCGACCATCGAGATCGAGTACCCGGCCCTGCCCTCGCGATACGGCACCAAGCCCAGAATCATCGTGCTAATGAGCGAACGCCCCCCTGAGCCCGGCGCAATCGCCAGGCGGCTGGTGTTGATCGAGAAGGGCACGATAGTGGACATGAAACCGCCCCTCACACCGGACACTCCCCGGATACTCAAGGGCATTCTCACGACGACCCCGGGCAGCGAAACCTTTGCACCGTGCGGGGTCGAGACGCCACGGCCCGCCGACCTCTCCCGGACCGGGGCGCCCGTTTCACGCAATGGGAAAGCCGGCGCCGCCGACAGGCAGCCTCGGCGAAGGTGCGTGATCGTCAGTGGCGCGATGCCTGCGAACAGCACTTGCAGCGACTGCCGGGAACGCGGTCGGGGATTCGAGATACGCCGGATCATCGTGCGTGCGAAAGCGGGCAGCAACCTCTGCAAGTGCGAGGACGTGCCTGCCCGCTAATCATTCACGACACGGTCGTCGAGAGGGAGATTCATGGCCTGCGCGGCCTGTTCGGCGAGCGCCATCGCCGCCTCCTTGTCATCCCTGGCCGACGTGCAGGTGTTCAGCACCCGGGAGCAGGTACCGGGCAAGCCGTGCTTCGAATCCACCTGATGCCGCACTCGCACGAGAATGCCGCTTCTGGAGCCTTTCGCGCCGGCCTGGTCGACACCCGAAGTGCTCAGTAGCTCTATCTCCGCGAGTTCCCGTACCGGCGCGCGCTTCCGCACCCTTTCCCCCCATGGCCATTTCCTCTCCTCGATGACGGCGTTGGCCTCCCCATCCCAGCGTTTGCGCGGCGAACGCAGCCATAGCCCCCACGCTCGCCGTGGTTCATGCCGCGCGAATCGACGCACGGGCACGCAACGTCTTCGGGGCACGGATCGATCCCGGGATTACCGCGGCCCGAGCAGGATGATACCGGCCCCGATCAGGCAGACCGTCGCCCCGGTGACGTCCCATTGGTCCGGCACCCGGCTCTCCACGGCCCACAGCCACCCCAGCGAGGTTACGATGTAAATCCCACCGTAGGCGGCGTAAGCGCGCCCGGCGAAATCCACGCCCACCAGGGTGAGCAGATAGGCGAACGCCGCCAGGCTCAGCATCCCGGGCACCAACCACCACGGACTCCTGCCGAGGCGCAGCCACATCCAGAACGTGAAACAGCCGGCGATCTCCGCGATGGCGGCACCGGCAAAAGCGAGCAGGCTCGTTACGACGGTCGGCATGGTTCGTTCGTTTGCGCCCGTGATTCCGGATTCGCGACGGATGAGGCGGCGTTGCGACGGGGCTCGCGGCGAGCGGTCCCACTCGTCGCGGGTCACATACAAGGTCGGCGAGCGCGAAGCGGTGGCCGACGTGCCGGGCGCAGAGATGTCGGCTGCCAAGCGCAGCCGACCTGCCCGATTTTCGGCTCGTGCCATCGCTGCAGGACGGGCGTGCGCGACGATGGTGCCGCGCCGCCGTCAGCGCTCAGGGCCCGGACGACTCCGGTGTCCGCTGCATCCGGGGCTGCGCCCCTCTGCCCCCACCGGTTCGACTCTGCAACAGGTTGATGCCGAGCACCGCACAGATGACGGCGAAGCTGGCGAGCTCCACCACGAACCCCGGATAGAACACGCCCACCATCGCCGCTGCCAGCAGCCCTCTCGAGATCAGGCTCAGCCGGGTGAAGAGATACCCCTCCAGGGTGGCGGCGAACGCGCCCAGCGCCACCAGGGCAATCATCGCGTTCCAGACGATGATATGTACCGGTCCACCGACGATGATCTCCGGGTTGAACACCATGAACAACGGAATAAGGTAAAGCCCCTTGGCGAACTTCCACGCCTGGACGCCGGCGTCCATCGGCCGGCAACCGGCAATCGCGGCGCCGGCGAAGCCGGCGAGCGCAATGGGCGGCGTGACATTGGAGTCCTGTGAGTACCAGAACACCACCAAGTGCGCGATGAGCAGCGGGATACCGAATTCGTTGGTGAGCGCCGGCCCCACCAGCACGATAAGGACGATATAGCTCGCCGTCACCGGCAGTCCCATGCCCAGGACCAGGCTCGCCGCGAGCACCAGCACCAGCGCGAGCACGATGTTGCCGCCGGAGAACGCCACCATCAGCGACGAGAACTTCAGCCCGAGGCCGGTGAGTCCCACGGCCCCGAC
>CAZHBN010000462.1:0-2534 GCA_964530405.1 uncultured Ectothiorhodospiraceae bacterium | reverse complement strand
ATTTCACATACCCGCTCAGCCGGTTGTCCTTGATCGCGCTGACGATGTCGCTAGTAGAGCCGCGCACGTAGTCGGGTTGTATGCCCAGGGTGTCGAGCACCGCCTCCGTGGTCTTCTCGGTCGCCGATCCGGTAATGCCCGGATTCAGGCGGTGCCCCTGAATTCCGGCGAGCGTCTCGACGCCGGCGTCTTTGCGCACCACCACATTCTGCGGCGCAACCGTGTACACCCACAGCAGGCGGCTATCCACCTGCCGACCGTCGAATGCTTCGGTCCCCGCATACGCCTGGTAGCCCACATTCGTGGTGACCAGGCCGAGGTCAATCTGGTCGCGCGCGAGTCTGCGCAGGTTGTCGACCGTCGCGCCGGTTTCCACCACCGACGCGTTCACACCGCCCGCGTGCTCGTTGATGACCTGATTGACGGCGACGAAGTAGCTGTAATGGCTGGAGGATGTGGAGGTGGAGCCGATTAGAATCTCATCGGCGGCCGTGGCGGCCTGACCCAGGGCAAGCGTGGCGATAGCCGCCACGACAGCGGACTTCAGCTTTCGCATGGTCTCCTCCCTGCACGGCATCCGGCGTGCGCGATGCCGCTTGTTGTATCGGTGGTGCAGTCGCGCCATTGCGACGGCGCAACGGTATTCTCCTGTGGGTTGTATAATTTGTGAAATTTATTAATTTTCCATTATATTTTGCTAAATAAAAGTATTGGCCGACCCAAGCGACAGGACGGACCGCCCCCTTGATCCCGAACTTCAAGCAGCTCCGTGCGTTCGTGGTTTCTGCCCAGTCAGGAACGTTTGCCGAGGCCAGCGAGCGCCTGCACCTGTCGCAGCCCGCCCTGAGCATCTCGATCCGCAAGCTCGAAGAGAGCGTGGGCGGGAGCCTTTTCGCGCGCTCGACCCGGCACATGACACTGACGCCGGAGGGGCGGCAGTTCCTGCCAGTGGCGGTACGGTTGCTCAATGACTGGACCGAAGCTTTCGAGGACCTTAGCGAGCAGTTCCACAAACGCCGGGGCAAGGTAACCGTGGCCGCATTGCCTACGCTCGCCGCCGGCGTTCTGCCGCGCGTCATCGCCCAGTACCGCCGTCGTTACCCCGCCATCAACCTCAGTGTTCACGACGTGCTCGCCGACCACATCATCGACCTCGTCAGGGAGGGCCGCGCGGACTTCGGCCTCTCGGTGGCGCCTTCGGAAACCGAGGACATTACCTTCGAGCCGATACTCGACGATCACTACGTCGTCATCTGCGCCTCGAACCACCCGCTTCTCAACGAGGACGAGGTGGCCTGGGCAGCACTCGCCGGTTACCCGTTCATTGGCATCAGTCGCGCGTCCAGCTCACGCCAGGACATTGATCGAGTGATGGAGAGCGTCGATGCCGAGCTCGATGTGCTCTGCGAGGTCAGCCAGCTTGCCACGGTCGCACGAATGGTCGCAGCCGACATTGGCATCAGCGTGCTGCCTGCTCTCAGCCTTCGGCAGATTTCCACCCATGGCGTGGCGCATCGGCCGTTGGTGGATCCGGACGTGAAACGTCCGCTGGGAATCGTCACCGCCAAGCGTCGCCCCCTGTCGGCCGCCGGTGAGGCGTTATGCGGGCTCACCCGGGAGCTGGTCACCGCCTAGTGTCCTGTTCCAGGACACTAGCGCACCGCGGGGCCGTCACGATCGGGCGATTGGCGCTTTCGAAACGCATCCAGGCGGTGGAGCAGAGGCTGCACGTGCTCGAAAAGCGCGGCGTAAATGGCGAGCAGCTCGCGGTAGCGGCCATGACGCTCGGCGTGAGGGTGGAATACAGCCGGCGTGTTTCCCGCCATGGTCGCGGCTGCCGCCGCGGGGCTGGGATACAGGCCGGCGCCGGCAGCGGCGCACATGGCCGCGCCCAGGCTTGCCGCTTCGACGGACGTCGACCGGGCGACGGTGCGCCCGGTGACGTCGGCGAGAATCCGGCACCACAGGTCACTCGCCGCGAGCCCGCCCATGGCGAGGAGCGTCTCCACGCCGGTGCCCGCGTGGGTCCGGGCGGCATCGAGGAAAAGTGCCTGCTCCATGGCGACGCCCTCGATCAGGGCGCGATAGAGGCTCGCCCGGTCGTGGCCGCTCGCGAGGCCGAGCACGGCGCCGCGGGCACGCTCATCCCAGTGCGGGTTCATCACTCCCTGCCAGTACGGCAGCAGTAGCAGGCCGTCCGCCCCCGGCTGTCGAGTTGCCGCGGCATCCTCCAGCTCGGCGAGTGTCGCCGGGGTCGTCGCCGGGTCCATGCCGAAGATGTCCTTGAGCAGCCAGTCCGAGAGCAGGGCGCCGCTGCGCAGGCTGCTTTCCAGGTAGTAGCCGCTCGCCTCGGCCCGGCACAGGGTTCGCCAGGCCGGGTGCGCCGTGGGCTCGTCGCAGGGCACGCCGGCGACCACGGCGGTGCCGAGGTTGAGATACGCCTGCCCCGGCGCCACCGCCCCCACGCCGAGGCCGGCGCACTGGCCGTCGCCGCCCGCGGCGACGAGCGGAGTTCCCGGTGCCAGGCCGGTGGC
>CAZHBN010000461.1:0-2558 GCA_964530405.1 uncultured Ectothiorhodospiraceae bacterium | reverse complement strand
CGTGACGCCCGTATCGTCACGGTCAACCTGGATGTGACCTATCTCCGCTGCGTGTCCATGGGGTCGGTGGTCGAGACCCGGGCCGAGTGCCTGCACGCCGGTAGCCGGGTGATGACGGTCCGCGGCGAGCTCTGCGTCGGTGGCGAACCCCACGTGATCGCGCGGGGTCTGTTCGCACGGATTGCCTGAGGCACGGGTGAGGTCCCCACGCTCAGTCTGAGTGCGAAGACTGGGGTCGGTGCGTTCGGCGGGCGCGGTATGGTCGTGGCCCTTAGCGCCACATCTGGATGATCGACAGCGCCAGCAGACCCCCGAGCCCGGTATTGACCAGGCGCCACGACCGCTCCGAGCGCAGCAGGCGTGACAGCACAGCCCCGGCCGTCGACCACAGTGCGAGGGAGAGGGTCGCGGCCACACCGAGCACACCGGCGAGAACCAGCGCGAGAGATAGCGGGCTAGCGGCGGTATCGGCGAAGGTGGCGGCCGCTCCGAGCGCCATCGCCCAAGCCTTCGGGTTCAGCCAGAGCAACAAGGTGCCACCAATGAGCCCCACCGGCCGTTGCAGATCGGTGTCGTCCGAAGGCCGGCCGCTGCGTGCGATCCGCCAGGCGAGCCACAGCAGATAGCACGACCCCAGGAGACGAAGGGCGAGCTCCAGCGCGGGGGCGGCCATCAGCAGGCTTGCCAGGCCGAGCGCCGCCGATGCGCCCAGTAGCGCGAGCCCGGCGGCGATACCGGCGATGAGCGGCACGGAGCGTTGCAGGCCGAAGCGGGCGCCGGAGGCGGTCGCCAGCGTGGTGGCGCCGCCCGGCGTGATGGTCGCGATCATGGCAAATGTCGCAAGGGGGATCAGAGAGCTTTCCGTCATGGTGGGGTATCGACTCGCCGGCTTCACTTGGTTCTTCGTATGGTCGTCGGGAGCAGCGTGAATCCCCCGGGGGCCGCCAACCAGCGGATATTTCTGATCGGATCGATAAGCGACGGTTATCGCGTGCACGGTCACGCCGGGCCGCGGTGGCGGTCAGTCGTCGGTACCGGGGGGCTGTCGAAACGCGGCGGTGCGGCCCCGCCGGCTACAATTGCGAAGGTGAGGTCGCGGATGACCGGAGGCCGCCGTGAGACCGTTCCCCGCTCGGCAGGCGCGCCGCGTGATAACGGCGTTTGCGGTGTCCGTTGCGCTGCTTGCGGCGATGGCTGGTGCGCCGGCGCTTGCCACCGGCGCAGGGGTGGACGGTCGCGGTCCCCTGGACGGCATGGATTTCCTGGGCGATTTCGGGCCGGCGGGGAAACCGGCCGATAGCCGGGATACCCTGCATTTCCGCGATGGCCGCTTCTGGTCGGGCAATTGCGTGCCCTGTGGCTATCCGCCGGGCGTGTACTGGGTTCGGGTCAGTGGCGATGCCATCCACTTTCGCGGTGAGCTGGACAGACCTGGTGGCGGGCGCTTCGTCTATGTCGGCGTGGTGCGTGACGGGCGCATCGAAGCGGATATCAACTGGCGCAGGGAGCGCTGGTACTGGACCATCGACCGGGACTTTCGTTTCGAGGGCCGAATAGCCGATTTGCAGCCCGATCATGCGAGCGTCTCCGCCGCCCGCGAAGCCGCGTTGGGTAGCCATGGCGCCGGCCGTGACTGCCGGCCGTGATGCGCCGTCGCGCCCTGCTTCTGTTGCCGTTGTATGCCGGGCTTCTACTCGGTGGCTGGCTGGTCGGGGACGGGTTGGTGGGCCTCGTGGAGATGGACATCCGCCCGAGCAACGAAGCGCGTGTGCACGCCATGATCATGACCACTACGGCGATGTACATACTGGCCTCGGCGGTGCCTTTCGTGCCGGGGGCGGAGATCGGGCTGGCATTGATGCTCACGTTGGGGCCGCCCATCGCGTTTCTCGTCTACATCAGCATGGTCGCGGCCTTGACGACGACCTACCTCGTTGGGCGATTCGTGCCGCTGCGGGTCATCGCCGCTGTGTTCGCGCTATTCGGGCTGAGCCGGGCCCAGCGGCTGATGGAAGAGATCGCGCCGCTGGATGGGGACGCACGCCTTTCGCTGCTCACAGAACGGGCGCCGCGCCGGGTCATTCCGTTGTTGCTCGGCCACCGCTACATCACGCTGGCCGTGTTGTTGAACATTCCAGGCAACACGCTAATCGGCGGTGGTGGCGGCATTGCGCTGGTGGCCGGCATGAGCGGGGTGTTTTCCTTCACGCGGTATCTGATCACCGTGGGTATCGCGGTGGCACCGGTGCCGTTGCTGGTCATGACCACCGGCTACATCCCCCCGCCATGATGGGAATACAACGCCGGAGCCCCGAGCGGGTTCGCGGCCGTTCAAGCGAATCATGACGCCTGCACCCACGGGGTCTGCTCGGTGCCCCGGCTACTAACCTTGCAGGAAGTATTGTCAGGTCTCAGTGGCCGTGTGCGCCGCTGTTCGCTTCGACAAGCCGTGGCGGTACGCCGCCACTGTGGGCTTGCGGTATCCCGAGTCACTCGCCTCGATGGTCAGTGGCGCGAGGAGCGTGGTGCAGCGAGGACTGCATGAGCGACGAGCAACG
>CAZHBN010000460.1:0-2588 GCA_964530405.1 uncultured Ectothiorhodospiraceae bacterium | reverse complement strand
GAGAGGGCGTGGGCGATCTCCTCGGCGAGCTTGTACCAGGCGTGGTCGGGAGGCGTTCGCGCCGAGCCGAACATGCTCACTGATGGCTTGATGCGGGCCAGGCGTTCGAATCCTTCCACGAACTCCGCCATGATCTGGAAGATCTTCCATGATTCCCGGGTCATTACCGAGTCGTTGAGCGGCGGGCGCTCCCGCTCGTCGAACTTGCCGCGACGCTGCTCGGTCAAGGCGCTCTCTCCCTTACCTTGTGCTGGGATTCCACTGTAACGCCGGGGTCGGTCTTGTACCATATGCACGCTTCGCCGACGTATTCCCGGATGGCCTGCGCGCAGGCGCCTGCACCCACACCCGACGTACACCGAGACAGCCACGGGCACCCAGCCATGAGCGAAAACAACCCCCTTATCCTGGTCGACGGTTCCTCCTATCTCTACCGCGCCTATCATGCCCTCCCGCCGCTGTCGACGAGCGCCGGCGAGCCCACCGGCGCGATCTACGGTGTGGTCAACATGCTGCGCAAGCTGCTGGAGGATTATCCCGGCAGCCCCATCGGCGTGGTTTTCGATGCCCCGGGCCGCACCTTCCGCGACGACCTGTTCGACGAATACAAGGCCAACCGTCCGCCCATGCCGGATGATCTGCGCAGCCAGCGCGGGCCACTCGCCGAGATCGTGGCGGCCATGGGGTTTCCGCTCATCGAAGTGGCGGGGGTGGAGGCCGACGACGTCATCGGCACGCTGGCGGTGCAGGCCCACGCGGCGAACCGCGAGCTGGTGGTCTCCACCGGCGACAAGGACATGGCGCAGCTCGTCAACGAGCGGGTGACCCTGCTCAATACCATGTCCGGCACCGTGCTGGACGTGGAGGGCGTGCGCGAGAAGTTCGGCGTGGAGCCCGGGCAGATCGTCGACTACCTGGCGCTCGTGGGGGACACGTCGGACAACATTCCCGGCGTGCCCGGGGTGGGGCCGAAGACCGCGGTGGCGCTGCTCGGTCACTTCGGTGACCTGGAGACCATGTATGGCCGTCTCGACGAGGTTGCCGACGTCAAGGTGCGCGGTGCCAAGAGCCTGGGCAAGAAGCTCGAGTCGAACCGGGAGCAGGCGTTCCTGTCGCGGGATCTGGCCACCATCCGCTGTGACCTGTCGCTGGACGTCCGTCCTGATGGCATTCAGCGCGGCGAGCCCGACGTCGATCGGCTTGCGCAGCTCTTCCGCCGCTACGAGTTCGGCCGCTGGCTGGCGGAGCTTCAGGCGGATGATCCGGACGCCGGCAAGGCGGAGACCGAGCAGGTCGACGCGGCCTACGAGGGCGTGCGCGACGAGGCGGCGCTGACGCGCTGGATGGAGCGCCTGCAGGCGTCCGAGTGCTTCGCCTTCGATCTCGAGACCGACAGCCTCGAGTACATGAATGCCAACATCGTGGGGCTGTCCTTCGCCGTGACCGCCGGTGAGGCTGCCTATGTGCCCGTGGCCCATACCGGCGAGGGGGCGGACGGGCAGCTCGACCGCGATGCGGTCCTGGAACGCCTGCGCCCGATACTCGAGGACGATGCCCAGGCCAAGGTGGGGCAGAACCTCAAGTACGACATGTCGGTGCTCGCGCGCTACGGCATTACGCTGCGCGGGGTGCGTTTCGACACGATGCTGGAGTCCTACTGCCTCGACTCCACCGCCACCCGACACGACATGGACTCCCTCGCCCAGAAATACCTCGGGCACAAGACCATCAAGTTCGAGGATGTGGCGGGCAAGGGGGCCAAGCAGCTTACATTCGACCAAGTGGCCGTGGACACGGCGACGGAATATGCCGCCGAGGACGCCGACATCACCTTGCGGCTGCACGAAACGCTGTGGCCACAGCTCGAAGCGCTCACCGGGCCGGCGAAGGTGTTCCGGGAGATCGAGATGCCGCTGTTGCCGGTACTCTCGCGCATGGAGCGCACCGGCGTTCGGGTGGACCGCGATCTGCTCGCCCGTCAGAGCGGGGAGCTCGCCGATCAGATGGACGCCATCGAAGAACAG
This sequence comes from uncultured Ectothiorhodospiraceae bacterium, assembly GCA_964530405.1. Lineage (GTDB taxonomy): Bacteria > Pseudomonadota > Gammaproteobacteria > Nitrococcales > Nitrococcaceae > Arhodomonas. The sequence continues at coordinate 564 of CAZHBN010000460.1, read as the reverse complement.
GCGTATGCCGCTGCCGACGGCGAGTTCAATCTGAGCTCCCCCAAACAAATCCAGGAAATTCTCTTCGAACGTCAGGGCCTGCCGGTGCTGCAGAAGACGCCCAAGGGCCAGCCATCCACCGCCGAGTCGGTACTCGAGGAGCTCGCCGCCCGAGGTCACGAGTTACCGCGGCTGATCCTCGAGCACCGCGGCCTCGCCAAGCTCAAGTCCACGTATACAGACAAGCTGCCGAAGCTCATCCACCCGCAGACCGGGCGCGTGCATACGTCCTTCCACCAGGCGGTGGCGGCCACGGGGCGGCTGTCGTCGTCGGATCCCAACCTGCAGAACATCCCGGTGCGTACGCCCGAAGGACGGCGCATCCGCCGCGCCTTCATTCCCCGCGAGGGCTGCCGGCTGATGGCCGCGGACTACTCCCAGGTGGAGCTACGCATCATGGCGCACCTCTCCGGTGACGAGGGGCTGACCCGAGCCTTCGCCGCCGGAGAGGACATCCACCGCGCCACCGCCGCGGAAGTCTTCGGCAGCGCGCCCGAGGACGTCACCAGTGAGCACCGGCGTGCC
>CAZHBN010000459.1:0-2591 GCA_964530405.1 uncultured Ectothiorhodospiraceae bacterium | reverse complement strand
CCCACCGGCGGCAGCATCTTGGTGGAGAGCATCCACAGCAGCGTGCCCTTGGTGCGGCGGCTGGGCATGAACGCCATCGCCCAGGCCGCGGGTACCGCGATCATCAGACCGAGGGCGGTGGAACCGAACGCCACAATCACCGAGTTCAGAGCGAACTTCAGGTAGTCGCTGCGCTCGTTCACGGTGAAGTAGTTCTCGAGGGTCGGCTCCAGCGGCACGAAGGTCGGCGGCGTGCTCACCGCGGCGCCCTCAGTCTTGAAGCTGGTGATGAGCATCCAGTAGATCGGGAAGAACATCACCAGCGCCACCGCCCAGGCAGCGAGCCCGAGGCCGACGCGTTTCCACTTCAGGGTGTCGTTCATGGCCTCAACTCTCCAGGTTCCTGCCGATCAGTCGCACCAGGAATATCGCGACGATGTTGGCGAGAATCACCGCCACCACGCCGCCCGCCGAGGCACCGCCGACGTCGAACTCCAGCAGCGCGCGCGAGTAGACGAGAAACGCGATGTTGGTGGTCTGCAGGCCGGGGCCGCCGGTGGTGGTCACGAAAATCTCGGCGAAGACGACCAGCAGGAAGATCGTCTGGATGAGAATCACCACCGTGATCGCGCGGGCGAGGTGCGGCAACACGATGTAGAAGAAATACGGCAGCGGCCCGGCACCGTCCATCTCTGCGGCCTCGCGCTGCTCCTCGTCGAGCGACTGCAATGCCGTGAGCAGGATCAGCACGGCGAACGGCAACCACCGCCAGGCGACGACCAGGATCACCGACAGCAACGGCCAGTCACTGAACCACACCACGGGCTCCAGCCCGATGCTCTCCAACGCCCAGCTGAAGAATCCCGAAGTCGGGTCCATCAGGAGGTTCTTCCAGATGAGCGCGCTCACAGTGGGCATGACGAAGAACGGCGAGATGGCGAGAATACGCGCCACCCCCTGGCCGAAGAACGGCTGGTTGAGCAGCAGCGCGATGCCGATGCCGCCGATGACCGTGATCGCCAGCACGGACCCCACCAGCACCAGGGTGTTGGCGAGCGCCGTGAAGAACGCCGGATCCTGGAGGAAATAGGCGTAGTTCTCGAAGCCGATGAACGCCCGGCTTCCCGGCTGCAGCAGCAGATAGCGCTGCAGCGAGAAGTAGATGGTCATCCCCAGCGGCACCGCCATCCACAGGAACAGCAGGATCACCGAGGGCGAGACCGCCGCCAGACCGACCAGACGCTCCCTGGACATGGCAGGCCGCCGCAGGCGTGGGGCCGAGAGCCCCGGCGCGCGCATACCGCGCGCCGGTGTGGCCTGTTCACTCATTGCCGTAACCCGCACGCGCCATGGTCCGCTCGGTGGACCGCTGTGCGCTCTCCAGCGCCCGGCTCACGCTGACCTTGCCGGTGAGCGCGGAGGCGACCTGCTGGCCAACCACGGTACCGATACCCTGGAACTCGGGAATGGCAACGAACTGCACGCCGATGTAGGGCGTCTCGCGCAACGTGCTGTCGGCCGGATCCGCGCTCTCGATGGCAGTTAGCACCTGATCGGCGAAGGGAGCGGCTTCCTGGTACTCGGGGTTGTCATAGAGGGACTTGCGCGTTCCCGGCGGGGCCGCGCGCCAGCCCTCCCGCTCGGCGACGAGGCGCGTGTACGCCTTGGACGTGGCCCAGGCTATGAAGGTCTCGGCTGCGTCGACTTTCTCGCTGCTCGCCGGGATCGCCAGCGACCAGGCCCACAGCCAGTGCGAGCCCTTGGCGGTGACCGCATGCGGCGCCTGGGCGAAGCCCACGCGGTCGGCGACCTGGCTTTCCCCGGGATCGGTCACGAAGCCCGACGCGACGGTCGCGTCCACCCACATGGCGCACTTGCCGGAGTTGAACAGCGCCAGGTTCTCGTTGAAACCGTTGCTGGACGCCCCGGGCGGCCCGTAGTTGCCGAGCAGATCCACGTAGAACTCGATGGCATGCTGCCATGCCGGGCTGTCCAGCTGCGGCTGCCACTGCCCGTCGAACCAACGCCCGCCGAAGGCGTTGATCATGGTGCTCACCAGCGCCATGTTCTCGCCCCAGCCCGCCTTGCCACGCAGGCAAATGCCGAACCGGTCCTCATCGGGAGCGTGGAGCTGCTTCGCGAAACCGTAGATATCGCCCCAGGTGGGATTGTCGGGCATCTCCAGGCCCGCGTCCCCGAAGAGATCGCGGCGGTACATGGTCATGCTGCTCTCGCCGTAGAACGGCGCCGCGTACAGCTCGCCCTTGTGGGAAAGGCCCGCACGAATGGGATCGAGCAGATCGTCCACATCGTAGGAATCGGGAAAGCTCAGGGCGTTCAGCCAGCCCTGCTCGGCCCAGATCGGCACCTCGTAGGTGCCGATGGTCATGACGTCGAACTGTCCGCCACCGGTGGCGATATCCGTGGTCACCCGCTGACGCAGCACGTTCTCTTCGAGGACCACCCATTCCAGATCAATGTCCGGATGGTTCTCCTCAAAGACCTCCGAGAGTTTCTGCATCCGGATCATGTCGCCGTTGTTCACGGTGGCGATCGTAATCTCCACCGCCCCGGCGCTCGCGGCGGCCCCGAAACCGAGGACCGCGGCGACG
>CAZHBN010000458.1:0-2593 GCA_964530405.1 uncultured Ectothiorhodospiraceae bacterium | reverse complement strand
CACTGCAGGCCGCCGATGAAGTGGCGGAAGAGCGCGCTCGGCTGGCCGTCGCTGCCGGCGAAGACGTTCTCGCCGGTGCGCACATCGCGGATGCTCTGGTGCAGGTGCATGGCGCTGCCCGGCTCGTTTTCCATGGGCTTGGCCATGAACGTGGCGTACATGCCGTGGGCCAGGGCCACCTCGCGCAGGGAGCGCTTGAAGTAGAAGACCTGATCGGCGAGATCCAGCGCGTCCCCGTGCTGGAAGTTGATCTCCATCTGCCCGGAACCCTCTTCGTGGATGAGGGTATCGATGTCGAGCTCCTGGACCTCGCAGTAGTCGTACATCTGCTCGAACAGCGGGTCGAACTCGTTGACCGCGTCGATGCTGTAGGCCTGGTGGCCGATCTCGCGCCGGCCGGAGCGGCCCACCGGGGGCTCCAGGGGGTAGTCCGGGTCGGTGTTGGTCTGGACCAGGTAGAATTCCATCTCAGGGGCCACGACCGGGCGCCAGCCGCGCGCGGCGTAAAGGTTCAGCACGCGTTTCAACACGTAACGCGGGCAGCATTCCACCGGATCGCCGTTGAGGTAATAGCAGTCGTGGATGAGCTGCGCGGTGGGCTCGTGGGCCCAGGGCACCAGGCGGCAGGTCGCCGGGTCGGCGGCCAGCTCCATGTCCATCTCGATGGGGTTCCAGACCCGGTCTTCGTCGTCGGGATAGTCGCCGGTGGCGGTCTGGATGAAGATGGAGTCCGGCAGCCGCGGGCGGCCGCCCTTGAGGTACTTGAGCGCGGGCAGGATCTTGCCCTTGGGCGTGCCCGTGATGTCGGGCAGCAGGCACTCGACCTCGGTAATCCCGTTGCGGTTGAACCAGTCGGTTAGCGAGTCATCGCTCGTCGCGGCACACATAAATCACCTGGGACCCTGCTTGGTCCGTTGTGGTGGTTGGCGGTCGGAGCGCCCGCGGACCAGCGGGCGCCCCTTCGATCAGCGGGACTGGACCTCCGTCCAGAGCTGCTGGCTGAACTTGAGATCGTCACCCTTGAGGCTCGGGGTGAACGCGAGTGTGTCCATCTGCTCCGGCGTGGGCGTGATCGGCGGCTCCTGGAGGATCGGGTCGAGCTTCTCGAGCGCCGCTGCGTTGGGGCTGGAGTAGTAGGTGTAGTTGGAGAGCTTCGCACCCATCTCCGCGTTCAGCATGAAGTTGATGAATTCGTGGGCGAGCTCCGGGTGGGGGGCGTCCTTGGGAATGACCATGTTGTCCACCCACAGCTCGGTGCCTTCCTCTGGCAGCATGAATTCGATGTTCTCGTAGGCTTCCGGGTCCTCGGTCTTGTAGAAGATGTAGTCGCCGTTGTAGGTCATACCGGCATGGACCGACCCGCGGGCGATTTGCTGGAGGACGGGTGTGCCCTGTATGAAGCCGGAGAAGTTGTCCCGGCGCTTGGTGTCCAGCACGAGCTTGGCGGCGCTCTTGAGCTCGTCGCGGCCGGTGCAGTCGTAGCCGTGGCCCAGGTAGGCGCAGGCGGCGCCGAAGACCACCTGGCCATCGGTCTGCAGCGCGAACGGCTGCTCGCCGTTGAGCTCGGGGTCGAATAGCACCGACCAGCTGTCCGGGGCCTCGCCCAGCGTCTCCTTGTTGTAGACAATGCCCGTGGTGCCCCACTGGTAGGCCACGGTGTACTCGTTGCCCGGATCGTAGCTCGGGTCGCGGAACTTGGGCATGAGGTTGTCGATGTTGGGGATCTGCTCGTGGTCCAGCGGCTGCAGCAGACCGGTCTCGATCAACCGCGGGATGAAGTAGTTGGACGGCACCACGACGTCGTACTGGCTACTGCCGCCGGCGCGCAGCTTGGCGAACATCTCGCCGTTGGAATTGAAGTAGTTCTCGACGACCTCTACGTCGTGCGCCTTCTCGAAGGCCTCGATGATCGCCGGGTCCATGTATTGCGACCAGTTGAACAGGTACAGCGTGTCCGCCTTCTGTGCGTTCGCTGCGCCGGCGGTGGCCAGGCCGGCGACAGCGGCGGCGATCAGGGCTGTGCGTTTCGAATGTGACATGGCTGCTCTCTCCTCGTGGGTCGTCGTTCTGTATGGGTCGTTTTCGAGGCTCATCCGCGCACCGGTCGCGCCCGCTGGATGGCGAAGCTGATCACGGCGGCGGTGAATACCGCGGCGATCATGAGCGTAGCGATGGCGTTGACTTCGGGGGTGATGCCTTTCTTGATCGCGCTCCAGACGTAGATCGGCAGCGTGGTGCTCTCCGGCCCGGCGGTGAAGAAGCTGATCACGAAGTCGTCAATGGACAGCGTGAACGCCAGGAAAAACGCCGAGATGATGGCCGGGCGCAGCACCGGCACGATGAAGTAACGTGCGCGCTGGATGGGGTTGGCGTAGAGGTCGTTGCAGGCCTCGAACAGCTGCGGATCCAGCCCCACCAGGCGCGAGTACACCAGCAGCGCCACGAACGGCACCTGGAAGGTGACGTGGGCGATGATCATCGTTCCCAGGCCCGGCTCGAGGATGCCGAACGCCTGATGCAGCGAGACGAAGAAGGTCATCTCCGAGATGCCGTAGACGATGTCCGGCATCACGATGGGCAGATAGATGAACCA
>CAZHBN010000457.1:0-2596 GCA_964530405.1 uncultured Ectothiorhodospiraceae bacterium | reverse complement strand
CACCAGCGACGACGCGTTGATCGCCGTCTCGTTTCATCCCTACGCGGGAGAGACCACGGACGTGGTGGCTCGTGCACGCGAGCGCCGCTGCCCGACGGTAGTGATCACCGACAGTCCGCTGAGCCCGATCGCCGCCGAGGCGAACGTCTGCTTCGAGATCCACGACGCGGAGCTGCACACGTTCCGTTCGCTGACCGCGTCCATGTGCCTCGCGCAAGTACTGTGCGTGGGCGTAGGCCTTCGGCTGGAGCGGGATATTGTCGACGAGCGGCAGGATGCCTGAGGCAAGGACAGCACGATAAGACACGCACCGACGTGAAAAGGTGATCCGGAACCCGGGCCGCTTGCGCGTCCGGTTGGCTGGCAAGAGCAGCCAACCGACACGGTGGCCGCAGCCGTAGGTCGGCGAGCGCCTAGCGCTGGCCGACGTGACGGGCGCAGAGATGTCGGCTGCCGAGTGCAGCCGACCTACCTGGTTTCCAACTAGCGCCGTCGCCGTACGCCAGCGAGCGCCGCGGGCGCTGGGCGACAACGAAATGCCATTTCGGAACACCAGTCCCGGCTCATACCGATACTGGCGTGCCCTGCTCCAGGGAGGCCTGGGCGGCATCGGCGAGGCGCTGGGCCAGGCGACCGTCCTCGCCGCCGGCCAGGGGCGCGCGACCGTCGCGCACGGCGCCAATGAAATCATCGAGCTCCTCTCGATAAGCCGCGGCGTAGCGTTCCAGGAAGAAATGCAGTGGTTTGTCCCGGCACACACCCGCTTCGCCGGCATATTCGACACGCGTGGGCGTCTCATTCTCGGCACGGAGCATGCCGGCCGCCCCGAAAACCTCCACGCGCTGATCGTAACCGTAGACGGCGCGGCGGCTATTGCTGATCTGGGCCATGCGCCCCGAGGCCGTGCGCAGGGTCACCATCGCAGTATCGATATCACCCACTTCGGCCAGTGCCGGCGCCGCCAGGCAGCTTCCCACCGCGTAGACACTCACCGGCTCCTCACCGAGCATCCAACGCGCCATGTCGAAATCGTGGATGGTCATGTCACGGAACAGGCCTCCGGAGTGCCGGGCGTACTCCGCCGGCGGCGGCGCCGGATCCCGGCTTGTGATGAGCACGCTTTCGACCACACCGACACGCCCTTCGTCGATGCCTGCGCGAATCGCGCGGAAATTCGGATCGAAGCGGCGGTTGAAGCCAAGCGCCAGCGGCACACCACAGCCGCGCACCGTCTCCAGGCAGCTCTCGATGCGCTCCATGTCGAGATCGATGGGCTTCTCGCAGAAGACCGCCTTACCCGCGCGCGCGGCCGCCTCGATGAGATCGGCGTGGGTATCGGTGGAGCTCGCCACGATGACGGCATCCACGGTGTCATCGGCGAGCACGGTGGCAACGTCGGTTACCTGCGCTGCGTAGCGATCGGCGAGCGCGGAAGCGGCCGAAGCGTTGACGTCGACCACGTACGCGAGATCCGCGTCGGGATGTGCGGCGACGTTGGCCGCGTGAATCGCGCCGATGCGACCGGCGCCGAACTGACAGATCCGGACCATGACTCTCCTCCTTCCATCGAGCCGCCTGAATAGAAAATATATTCCATGTGTAGTTTATATGAACTATTCATTCTTTTCGACGACGAGACGGAAGCCCACCGCATCAGCGGAGGTCGTCCGTGCCAGCCGGGGCACGGGTCGAGAAGCGTCTACGACGAAGTGGACGCGCGGCCATAGCGGTCGACCACGCGTTGATACTGGCTCGGGGCGGCGCCTAGATGATTGCGGAAGAAGCGGGTGAAATGGCCCTGCTCGGAGAAACCGAGGGACTCCGAGAGGTTGCCCAGCGTTCCACTGCGCGCAGACGCCAACCACTCGCAGGCCTTCTTCATGCGGATCATGTTGAGCACCATGTGCGGCGTCATGCCGGTACTCTTCTTGAACAGTGCAAAGAAGTGCGCGCGGGAGAGTCCGCACTGGGCGGCAAGCTCGTCCATACGCACCTCCTCGGCGTAATGCGCCATGAGGTACTCGTTGGCACGGCGGATGCGCACGTCGTAGAACGCCATCGGCGAGGCGACGCGCATGCGTTCGAGATGGCGCCACTCCGAGAAGGATTCGCAGATGGAGATGAGCAGCTCCGAAAGCAGCGCCTCGATGCGATCCTGCGGCGCCGGCGCGAACGCCATCATCTCGGCGATCAGCGTATCGGCGGTGATGCGCATCCTCGGCGAAAGCTCCACGCAGTGCTGCGAGAAAAAGTCGGGGCGGCCGCTTAGCGCCAGCGACCGCTGCAGCGCCGCGAGCCACGCCGGCTCGATGTAGAGCGCGAGAATCAGGGTGTGCGGCGCGTCCGGGCGATGGTCGTAGTAGTGGGGCTCCCAGGCGTTGACCAGCACCGCAGTGCGATCGGTCAGCGGCTGCTGCCGGCCCCGCACGGAGAAGTAGGTATCCGCGCCCATCGCCTTGAGCAGGACGTGACATTCCGAATGCGCATGAGGAACCAGCGGATCGTCCATGTCCAGCAGGGCAACGCGGCCGAAGTCCCCATGAAAGACGCGTTGCGCGTTCGACATGGCTATCTCTCCTCCAGCGACGGCCCAACC
>CAZHBN010000456.1:0-2605 GCA_964530405.1 uncultured Ectothiorhodospiraceae bacterium | reverse complement strand
TGATGCTGCGATTCCAGGCGTAGCACGGCATCATCACCAGATCCTCGAACAGCTCGATGGCTTCGGTGGCGATGGCGAAGTCCACGGTGCCCCGAGCGGCCATTTCTGCGATCTGCATCGGTGTGCCCTGATGCATGTGCAGGCTCACGTTCGGATAACGCGGCCGGAACGCGTTGACCACCGGCGGCAGCGCGTGGCGCGCCTGGGTATGTGTGGTGGCGATGGACAGGCTGCCACGGGATTCGTCCACGTGCTCCTGGGCGATCGAGGAGATGTTGCGCACCTCCTCGAGCACGCGCGTGGCGACCTGAAGGATTTCCTCGCCGGCGGGTGTCACGTGGCTGAGGTGTTTGCCGCTGCGCGCGAAGATCTGTACCCCGAGCTCGTCCTCGAGCATGCGGATCTGCTTGCTGACGCCCGGTTGAGAGGTGTAAAGCGCTTCCGCGGCGGCGGAGACGTTGAGCCCGCGGCGGGCGACTTCGCAGATGTAGCGGAGCTGGTTGAGCTTCATCGGGCGCGATCCATAAAGAACATCATCGTATATATCTAAAAGAATTCATTCTTTTTGTAAATAAGCGAGCGGGCTAAGCTCTCCCTATCGCTGACTGGCGAGGACCGATTGTGACCGAGCAACCTGAGGCAGTGACGTTCGGCCCACGGCACGGCAGTGGGCAGGGGCGCGGTGAGGTGTATCTCATCGGCGCGGGGCCCGGCGACCCGGATCTGCTCACCCTGCGTGGTTACCGTTTGCTGCAGAACGCCGATGTCGTGCTACACGACCGCCTCGTCGCGCCCGCCATAGTGGACCTCGCCCCCGCCCGTTCCCAGCGTATCTACGTGGGCAAACAACGCGATCGCCACCCGGTCCCGCAGGCACGCATCAACGAAATGCTGGTCGCCTACGCCCGCAGAGGGCTGCGCGTGGCCCGTCTCAAAGGCGGCGATCCGTTCATCTTCGGACGTGGCGGGGAAGAGATCGAGGACCTCATGGCCGCGGGGATACCGTTCCAGGTCGTCCCCGGCGTGACTGCTGCAAGTGGTTGCGCCGCCTATGCGGGCATTCCCCTCACCCACCGCGATCATGCCCACGCCTGTGCATTCGTTACCGGGCATCGCAAGGCCGACGGCGAGCTCGACCTGGACTTCGAAGCACTCGTGCGGCCGGGCCAGACCGTGGTGTTCTACATGGGGCTGGCCGCGCTGGATCGTCTCTGCGAGGGACTGCGCGCCCACGGTATGGCCGCGGACATGCCCGCGGCGCTGGTGCAGCAGGGCACCACCGAGGCCCAGCGAGTGATCGAGGCCACGGTGGAGACGTTACCGCAACGTGCCCGCGAGGCGTCGCTGCAACCGCCGACGCTGGTGATCGTAGGGGAAGTGGTCCGGTTGCGTGGACGGTTGCAGTGGTTCGAACCGGCGGATGGCGATGCCACGCCGTTCCCGGGAGAGGGGGCGCGGGGGTAGCTCGCCGTTTGCCCGCCTGCCCCGCATCGGACCCCATGACCCTGCCACGCCGGCCGTTCCCGCGCCTTGTCGAGACGCCGCGCAGTGGCGCTGAGACCTGGCAATACTGTCGCAAAGGTTAGTGGCTCGAAGCCCGACGGGCATGCCGGTACACTGCGGTGATCGTCCGTGGACAGCGACCGATCTGCGAGTACAGGCACATGAAGGGAACCATCCTCATCACCGGGGCGTCGGCCGGGTTCGGCGCGGCCACGGCCCGCCGCTTCGCCCGCGAAGGCTGGCGTCTGATCCTCACGGCCCGCCGCCGGGAACGCCTTGAGCAACTCCAGGAGGAGCTTGGTGGCCCGGATATCGTCCATGCTCTCGAGCTCGACGTGACCGACCGCGAGGCGGTCACCCAGCGGCTGGCCGATCTGCCGGCGCCGTTCGACGCGGTGGACGTGCTCGTCAACAACGCTGGCGTCGGGCTGGGGCTGGAACCCGCCTGGCAATGCGATCTCGACGAGTGGGAGCGCATGGTCGATACCAACATCAAGGGCCTGCTTTACGTTACGCGCACGGTACTGCCGACAATGGTGGAGCGCCGCCGTGGGCACATCGTCAACCTGGGGTCCACCGCGGGTACCTGGCCTTATCCGGGCGGCAACGCCTATGGTGGGAGCAAGGCCTTCGTTCAGCAGTTCACCCGGAATCTGCGTTCCGACCTGATCGGCAAGCCGGTGCGTGTGACCAATCTCGACCCGGGGCTCTGCCATACCGAGTTTTCCGTCAACCGTTTTCGCGGCGATGAAGCTCGGGCCAATAGTCTCTATGAGGGCAATGACCCGATTCAGCCGGAGGATCTCGCCGAGATCATTCACTGGGTCGTGACCATGCCCCGGCACGTGAACATCAATACGCTCGAGGTCATGCCGGTGAGCCAGACCTGGGGCCCGCTACCGGTGCAGCCGGTGGACTGGCCCGAGGACACCTGAGCGTTCACCGCAGCGCCGGGTCCGGAGAAGGAAGCGTCCGGCGACGCCGGGAGCCGGCGCCGCCGTCGGCTGGCTGTTGAGACCGAATCTCCGAGGAATTCCGGGTATAGCGTTACTAATCTTCTCAGAAGTATTGTCATGCGTCAGAGCGCCACAGCGTCCCGGGG
>CAZHBN010000455.1:0-2607 GCA_964530405.1 uncultured Ectothiorhodospiraceae bacterium | reverse complement strand
GCCTCGAACTCGTCCACCCGAGTGTCCGCCGGCACCCATCCGGATTCCACGTGCAGCTCCGCCACGCGGCGATAATCGCGGTTGAAGAAGGCGAGGAAGTTCTCGGCGAGGTACTTGTGGTCGCGGGGGCCCAGGGTGCCGATGATGCCGAAGTCCACGGCGATGTAGCGCGGTGTGTCCGGCTCGTTGGGATCGACGAAGATGTTGCCGGGATGCATGTCCGCGTGGAAGAAACTGTCGCGGAACACCTGGGTGAAGAAGATCTCGACGCCGCGCTCGGCGAGCGCCTCGAGGTCCACGCCGGCCGCGCGCAGCGCCGCCACACGGCTGATGGGAATGCCGTGAATGCGCTCCATGACCATGACGTTGGTGCGCGTGCCGGGCCAGTAGATCTCGGGCACGTAGAGCAGATCGGAGCCATCGAAATTGCGCCGGAGCTGGGAGGCGTTGGCCGCCTCGCGCATGAGATCGAGCTCGTCATGGATGGTTTTGTCGAACTCCTGGACCACCTCGACCGGGCGCAGGCGGTGCGCCTCGCGCCAGTAGCGGTGCGCGAGCCGGGCCACCGTATAGAGCAGCTGCAGATCGCCGTCGATGGTGCGGCGTATGCCCGGGCGCACGACCTTGACCACCATTTCCCTGCCGTCGTGGAGCTCGGCAGCGTGAACCTGGGCGATGGACGCCGAGGCCAGGGGCTCGGCTTCGAAGCGGGCGAAGACTTCCTCCAGCGGCGTTCCGTACGCCTCTTCGATGATCGCTCGCGCGGATCGGCTGGGGAAGGGGGGCACGCGGTCCTGGAGTCGTGCCAGTTCCTCGGCGATATCGGGCGGCAGCAGATCGCGGCGGGTGGAGAGAATCTGCCCGAACTTCACGAAAATGGGGCCGAGATCCTCCAACGCGTTGCGGATACGCACACCGCGCGGTGGCTGCTGGCGACGGAACCAGCGCCAGGGCATGAACACCGCGAGAAACCGAAGCGGCCGGAACAGATGCGTGGCGAGAATGATCTCATCCAGACCGTGCTTGATCAGGATGATATTGATATAGAACAGCCGCAGGAGCAGCCCCGGCCGCAGTATCACGCGCCCCCCTCCCCGGCGCGGGCGCGCTCCAGGCGGCGAATGCGGGCCTCGAGCCGATCGCTGTCGGTGCGCAGGCGGTCCACGTCGGCGATGAATGCCTCCATCTCGGCAAGCGGCGGAATCAGGCCGCGCTCCTCGGTGACATACTCGCCCAGGTTGGTGATGAAGGTATCCACGCCGTGGCGCAGCCAGTCGCGACCGCCACGCACACCGCGGCCGACCTGGTGGGCAACGATGTCGCCGGTTATCTGCGCAAGCTGCTCCTCCCAGTCAACGTCGAGCTCGGCGACGAGTCGACGGGTTTCCTGGATGACACCCACATCGCCCCGAAAGGTGACGTCGCGGCTGCGTTCGCCGCGGGAGAGGGCCAGCGCGGCCAGGCCGGCAGCCGTGGCTTCCAGCTCGGCGTCGTCCACCGCGCCCTCGTCAGGCTGCGCCAGTCGCAAACCGTCGGACTCGAAGCATACGCGCAACGCCACGGCGGGCTCGACAAGGCGTACCGCGAGCGTCCTTCCCGCCAGCGGCGCGAGCCGTTCGGGGGTTGCCGGATCGAGTCGCAGCACGCGATTGAGCGCGTGCTCGACAACACGCATCAGGCCATTTTGGAGCATGCCGGGGATCGCCACCATCGATCAGTAAACGTGGCCGCGGTGGATAGCCACCACCCCGCCCGAGAGGTTGGTGTAATCGCAGTCCTCGAAGCCGACCTGTTCCATCATCGACTTGAGCGTGGCCTGGTCCGGGTGCATCCGGATGGATTCGGCGAGGTAACGGTAGCTCGCCGAATCGCCGGCCACGACCCGGCCCATGAACGGCAACACATGGAACGAGTAGGCGTCGTAGAGGGGCTGCAGAGGGCGCGCATAGAGCCGGGAGAACTCGAGGACCACCAGGTGCCCGCCGGGCCGCAGGACCCGGCGGATGGCATCCAGGGCGCGCTCCTTGCGGGTGACGTTGCGCAGGCCGAAGGCGATGGTCACCCGGTCGAAGCTCTCGTCCGGAAAGGGGAGCTGCTCGGCATCGGCGAGAACGTAGTCGATGTTGCCCACCGCCCCCTCGTCGATGAGCCGGTCACGGCCTCTGACGAGCATCGCCTGGTTGATGTCCGAGCACACGACCCGCCCTTCGGAACCGACCCGGCGGGAAAGGGCGAGGGTGAGATCGCCAGTGCCGGCAGCGAGATCGAGCACCCGATGACCGCGGCGCGCACCGACGAAGTGCATTGTCTGCCACTTCCAAAGGCGATGCAGACCGAACGACATCAGGTCGTTCATGACATCGTAGCGCTCGGCCACGGACTGGAATACGGAGCCGACGCGGCGGGCTTTCTCCGCCACCGGCACGTTCTGGTAACCGAAATCAGTGGTATCGGTGTCCTTGGACACGCCGCTCGTCACGGGCTATTCCTCGTCGGAGTTGTACCGGCGCCGATGCCCGGCATCCGCTAAGGCGTCGAGATAATCCTGCCAATAGCGGTCCCGGTTCGCGCCCAGGTCATAGAGTAGATCGAAGGAGTATATCCCCG
>CAZHBN010000454.1:0-2608 GCA_964530405.1 uncultured Ectothiorhodospiraceae bacterium | reverse complement strand
ATCTGCCCGGCGGGGTGCGCGAGTTCCAGCACGAAATCGAGAAGAACGCGCGCACTGCGTTGCAGTCGGCCTTCTCGCGAATGGACCTGGTCACGCGGGAGGAATTCGACGCCCAGGCGAAGGTGCTCGCCCGCACGCGTGCCCGGCTGGAGGCGCTGGAGCAGCGCGTGGCGGCGCTCGAAGCCGGCCATAGCGAGAGTCAGCCGCCGCAGCCGGTCGACTAGTCCCGACGTTCAGGGGGCGCCGGGAGAGGCGCCCTGTAGCACTCAGGGAGGCATCGCCACCGGCGGTGTCCAGAGGAGGTAATCGTGTCGCTCGCCGTTATTCACGGCCGCGCGGCAGTGGGCGTGGAAGCCCCGTCAGTGGCCGTCGAGGTTCATCTCGCCGGGGGGCTGCCGTCACTGTCCATCGTCGGCCTGCCCGAAACCGCGGTGAAGGAAGCCCGCGACCGGGTACGCAGCGCGCTGGTCACCAGCGGATTCGATTTCCCGGCACGACGGATCACGATCAATCTCGCCCCGGCGGATCTGCCCAAGGAAGGCGGGCGCTTCGATCTGCCCATCGCGCTGGGCATTCTCGCCGCCTCCGGCCAGATACCGAAGGAGGCGGTCACCGGCTACGAATTCGCCGGCGAGCTCGCGCTCACCGGTGACTTGCGCCCCGTCTCCGGTGCCCTGCCCCTCGCCGTGCATTGCCGTGAAACGGGCCGCCAGGCGATCCTGCCCGCGGCGAGCGCCGCCGAAGCCGCTGTCGCTGGCCCGGAGCTCGCCCTCGGCGCCGATCACCTGCTGGAGGTCTGCGCCCATCTGGGCGGCCGCGAGCGCCTGACCTATGCGAGCCCGCCGCAGGCCGGCAGACGCCAGGACGCCCCCGACCTCGCCGACGTGCGCGGTCAGTATCAGGCAAGGCGGTGCCTGGAGATCGCCGCCGCCGGCGGCCACTCCCTGCTGCTTGCCGGCCCGCCCGGCACCGGCAAGAGCATGCTCGCAGCACGTCTGCCCGGCATCCTCCCCCGCATGAGCGACGACGAGAGCCTGGAAGCGGCCACCGTCGCGTCGGTGAGCGACGGCGGCTTCGACCCCGCCCGCTGGGGCGTTCGGCCGTTTCGCAGCCCGCACCATTCCGCCTCCCACGTCGCCCTCGCCGGCGGTGGCACAAAGCCCCGGCCCGGCGAGGTATCACTGGCCCATAATGGCGTGCTGTTTCTCGACGAACTGCCGGAATTCAGCCGCAAAGCGCTCGAGATGCTGCGCGAGCCGCTGGAGACAGGGCACGTGGAGATCTCCCGGGCGGCAGCCAAAGTGCGCTACCCGGCGGCCTTCCAGCTCGTAGCCGCCATGAATCCCTGCCCCTGCGGTCACCTGGGTGATCCCACCAGCGCCTGCCGCTGCACACCCGACCAGATCGCCCGCTATCAGGGGCGGATCAGCGGTCCCCTGCTCGACCGCATCGACCTGTTCTGCTCGGTACCCCGCCTGGCGCCCACGGAGCTGCGGGCGAGCCCCGCCGGCGAGAGCAGCGCCGAGGTTCGTGCCCGCGTCGAGGCCACCCGGCGGGTACAGCAGGAACGCGATGGCACCGCCGCCGCACGACTTCCGGCGGGAACGCTCGAGCGTACATGTGCACTCGGCCGCGCGGAGGGCGAGATGCTGGACCAGGCAACCGAACGCCTGGGCCTGTCGGCCCGCGGCTATCACCGCTGCCTGCGCGTCGCCCGCACCATCGCCGATCTCGCCGAGAGCGAATGCGTGACCGTCCGCCACCTCGCCGAGGCCATCGGCTACCGCGAGCGCAGTACCGCCGCCTCAGGCGGAACGGCGCCGGCGTGACGCAGCACTCACGGAAACGCCGGTTGACAAGGAAAAACGCGACCGGCGCGACCGGCTTCACTCGTCCCGCCGGCGCCGTGGCACCTCGGGCGCGTCCGCGTCTCGCCAGAGGTCCCCAATGACCGAGTCCGCTTCCTCGGGCCGGGGATCCGGTCGCCGCCTCCTCACCCGGCGTTCAGCGAGCGGATCCCGGTGACGCAGGAGAAACGCTGCGGCAACGCCGGCCAGCGCGCCGAAGAGGTGGGATTCGAAGGAGACCCCCGGCTGCAACGGCAGAACACCCCAGATCATGCCGCCGTAGAGGAAAAACACCAGCATCGCCAGCGCCATCGACGGGCGATCCCGTCGCAGTATGCCCATCACGAAGACGAAGGACATCATCCCATACGTGAGGCCACTGGCACCTAGGTGGATCGCGTCTCGGGCGAACAGCCACACTCCCAGACCCGAGCCCAGCCAGATGATCGGCAGCGCGATTCGCGAAGCCCGAGGATGGCCGTACAGCATGGCCGCCCCCAACACCAGCAACGGCGGCGTGTTGGCCATGAGATGCGAGTAGGAGCCGTGCACCAGCGGCGCGGTCACAACGCCGTACAGCCCCGCCACCTCCCGTGGCTGAACACCCAGAGGCCCGAGCGATACGCTCAGGAGCGCCGCCACGCCCTGTATGGCCCACAACACGACCACGAACATAGCCGTGCGGGCGACGGTCTGGATCAGGCGGGAATCGCGCATGGGAAGGACGTCCACCGCCGGACACGCGGACCGCGTTCACCGCG
>CAZHBN010000453.1:0-2623 GCA_964530405.1 uncultured Ectothiorhodospiraceae bacterium | reverse complement strand
GGTTGCCGGCGTTCGAAGTCGACGCGTTGGAGCGCCCCTTCTGCCTCGAAGGTCTGTGGATCGACGTCGTACCCCGAGCGATCGATGCTCGTCGATGTCAGATCCGGCAATGCGACCCATGCCGCCAGCGGCGACAGCTCCACCGTGCCGAGATCCAGGGAGCTCCCCGACGGACGTTCCAGCACGAGACCCCTTGAGTCATACCCCTTGGCATTGAGGGACAAGGCGACCAAGTCATCGGCCAGCGACTCGAACGTGAACAATCCCGCAGAACCGCCCGTCCATTCGTGGGCGAGCTGGGAAGGTTTCTCGATGACCTGCGCAGTCACACCGTCGATCGGTTCTTGTGTGTCCGCGTCGATGACCTGCCCTGACAGACGCCATTCGGTACCCGGTGAAGGCGTCCGGGGCCGCAGACTGACGTCGAGTCGATGGTGATGATTCTTCTGCAATTCGATGGACTGACTCGCACGTCGAAACCCGTCGGCGACGGCTACGAGCTTCGTAGCCCCCGGTGCAATTCCCTCGAATCGGTAACGGCCCTCGGCATCCGTAATCGCGGTAACCCCTTGTCGGCCATCAAGCGACAACGTGACTCCACGCACCGGAGAGCCGTCCTCCGCATCGGTCACCTGCCCGGCGAGAACGGTCTGCGCATTCTGTGTGGAGACCATCTCGAACGGCAGCTCATAGACCTTGCCTTCCACCACGTCGACACTGGCGCTGGAGACCCCGTACCCCGATACTTCGACAGATACCGTGGTCTCGCCTTCAACCAGGTTGTCCAGGCTCGCCTCGCCACTGGCATCAGTCGACAACTGGGTAGCATTGGCGCCGGAGACCGTGATATCCGCGCCTGAGATCGGATCCCCAGTGGCCGAATCGGTCACGGTTATCTCCAGGCGAGCGCCCGATGCCGGCGGTGGCGACTGGAAGATCGGATCGAAACGCACCGTATCGCCGGCATTCGCATCGACCGTTGTGGTCACGTCCGGGTACGACGAGTAAGAAGCAACAATGCGCAGCTCCCCGGCATCCATGCCCGATATCTCATACCGGCCACGATGATCGGTCTGCACACTCTGAGTGCCAACGGTGATGGTGGCGCCGGACGCCGGGTACTCGTATGAGTTGTTGCGGTAGCTGTAACTGGCCTCGCCCGTGATCGTCACGTCTTTCGATCCCGACGACTGCGGCGCAACGCCGAGGTCACCGAGGTCCACTACCTGGCCAGCGTCGATGTCGAACGCTCCCTTGAGCGCGTCATACCCGGCAGCTTCCACTTGCAGGTCATAGGACGCGGGCGAGAGCTTCTCTATGAGAAACGCCCCATCATTACCGGTTTTTACCTCACGGGATGTACCGGGAAGCGCAACGGTGGCATCGGCGATCGGATCACCTGTATCGCCCGCGACGACACGCCCCTTGACGGCGCCAAGGTCCGGATTTGGTGTAGGGCGATTTGCGACAGTTAGAGCCTGGACGGCCAGCGCCGTGGTGAACACTCTATCCGACCAGCTTCCATTGGCGCCCTGCGCCGAGCGCAGTGCCTCGAGCGCCGGCTCGACGGTACTGACATCGGACAGCCCCGGGAGAACCGCGAGTAGCGCCAGAGAGGTGGTTACAGAATCGCCCCAACCACCATCCGGTGCGCGCGACTGCGAGAGCCATTCGCGCCCCGCGCTCAAGGCCGATGCGACGTCATAGTCCCCACGCACGCTGTGGATAGCGCGAACCGCGGCAGCTGTAACAACGGCGGCATCCGCAGAGTTCGTTCCCCAGCGGCCATCCGCACTCTGTTGGTCGATTAGCCACGCAACAGCGCGGCCTGTGGCGGTATCCGCACCCCTGCCGGCAGCGGCCAATGCGCGAATGGCCCACGCGGTATCGAAGACGGTTGGCTGATAGCCTGCGGCGTCCGCAAAGCCGCCGTCAGCAGCCTGATGCTCGCCAAGGCGCTCCAGGTAATCGGAAGCATCACCTCCGGAGCCCACCAGCGCAAGAACCCGGCGCGCTTCCCACTCCGTATTGCTGTAAGTGGTGTCGGCAAGGAATGCGACAGCATCGCTGTAGGCAATGGTGCCCGTTGCCGAGGTCGCCGTGAGCGCCTGCAACGTCTCGGAAGTGGCCTGATAGGGCGTGACCACGTCATCCGCCGCGACCACGGAGCCATCGCCCGCCTGCGAGCTCGCCAGCCAGGACACGCCGTCATCAATTCCCGCATACGCGGTGGCGTGCACCAGCAGCAAGAGGAATAGAAATACGGTTGCGGCGAGTGAGGAATCGGCCTTCGCGCCCACGCCAAAGCGGGACGCGCCACCATGGGGGGCGCACCGGCTCATCCCTGAGACCTCCAGTCAGTGTCATTCCTTCGACGACCGGTGGCTACGCTCCCATCCTAGGGTTGTACAAGCCACCGGGTTCGGGCGCGGAGATTAAACGATCCGTGGAATCCTGCTGTCAAGGCTGCCGTAATGCTTGGCCGCTAGCACCGGAGGCCAGTCCACCTCACTAACCACGTGCGGTGATGTCCATCGGGCTCACAACTTCGCCAGCCGCTCCCCCGCTGCATCCAGCGTGGCGTCCTCCTTGGCGAAACACAGGCGCACGAGGCGCTGGTCCG
>CAZHBN010000452.1:0-2635 GCA_964530405.1 uncultured Ectothiorhodospiraceae bacterium | reverse complement strand
GGTCGCCCTCGATACGGCGCTCGATCCACAGGAACACCTCGGTCCACACGGTCTGGGGGCAGGCGTAGCCGCACCACACCCGGCCGGCGACTGCAGTCACGAAAAACAGCCCCAGCGCGCAGATGATGAGCAGCAGCGCCAGGTAGAAGAAATCCTGTGGCCACAGCGTGATGCCGAAGAGGTGAAACTGTCGCGCGTGGAGATCGAAGAGCACCGCCTGCCGGCCGTTCCACTGTACCCAGGGTAGCAGGTAGTACAGACCGAGCAGCGCGAACACGGCGAACTTGCGCAGCGACTGGAATCGGCCGCTGATCTCCCGCGGATAAACCTTCTCGCGGGACTGGTACATGCTCACGCCGACGTCGCCGGTATTCTCCGTAGTGGTTTTACGGCGACGCCGGGTACGCTGCTGGGATTGAGAGTGCGACGATTCAGCTGTCATGGCGCGTGCGGTTTCCCGGGCGGAAGAGGAACACGGTCAGGTAGCTGGAGGCGGCGCATACCGCCCAGAACATGAAGAAGCCCAGGGCATAGCCCGTTCGCCGGTCCAGGTCCCACCCGGGTAGCGTCTGGCTTTCCAGGGTCGCCGGATCGATATTGGCGAAAAACACGACACTGGCCGCCGCCGCCACCAGGAACGACGGCCAGAGCACGCAGGCGGCGACGAGCCGCCACCCGTGGATGCGCAGCGGCTCACTCATCGCTGCCGGTTCCCTCGTGGGAGAGGCTGTACACGTAAGCCGCGACGACGTGCACGCGATCCGGTCCGAGGCTTTCCTCGAATGCCGGCATGCGTCCCTTGCGCCCATCGACGATGGTCTTCTTGATCGCGGCGAGCGAGCCACCGTAGAGCCAGCTGTCGTCAGTGAGATTGGGGGCACCGATCTGCTGGTTGCCGGTGCCGTCGACCCCGTGGCAGCCCGCGCACACTTGCTCGAAGCGCTCCCGGCCGGCTTCCAGTTCCGCGGCCGGTGCAATGTCGCGGCCGTTCAGCGAGTAGACGTAGGCGGCCACTTCCTCGACACCACGCACACCGAGCGCTGCCTCGAACGATGGCATTTGGCCCTGACGACCGTTGGTGATGGTCTTCACGATGGTCTCGGGATCGCCGCCGTGAATCCACGCGCCGTCGGCGAGATTGGGGAAGCCGGGCGCCCCCCGGCCGTCGGCGCCGTGGCAGACCGCGCAGTTGTTGGCGAATATCCGCCCACCGGTAGCCATGGCCTCGTCGTTATTCGCGAGCTGGGGGATCGGCACCTGCGCGTACTTATCGTACAGCGGAGCCACCCGCTCACGCACTGTCTCTACCTCTTCTTCGTAGGCCTTGTACTGGCTCCAGCCCAGCACCCCGTCGAAGTTGCCGAGACCCGGATAGAGCACCAGGTAGATCAGCGAGAAGACGATGGTGATGTAGAAGAGATTCAGCCACCACCGCGGCATGGGCTTGTTCCATTCCGTGAGGTTGCCGTCCCAGACATGGCCGGTGGTCTCGCTGGCCGAAGCCTCGCCTGGCCGCGGCTTCGCGGTCCAGCGGATCAGCCAGAGGCAGGCCAGGATGTTGGCCACGGTCACGATGATGATGAACCAGCTCCAGAAGCTACTCATTGCCCTGTTCCTTCCGCTCTGCGCTGTGTGCTGCGTCCTCTTGCAGGGGCAGCCGCGCGGCCTCGTCGAAATCGTTGCGTCGCTTGCCGCTATACGCCCACAGACAGATGCCGATGAACGCGAGCAGCAGCGTCAGTGAAATCAAACCGCTAAGAGTGCCAAAGCTCATGGCGCTTACCTCACCGCTGTGCCGAGGCCCTGGAGATAGGCGATTAACGCGTCCATCTCGGTCTTGCCTTCGAGCTTGCCGCGGGCTTCGCCAAGCTGTGCCTCGCTGTAGGGCACGCCGAGCAGATTCTTCTGTGCGCGCATGCGGGAGACGATGGCGTCAGGATCGAGCTCGTTCTCTGCCAGCCACGGGAAGGCGGGCATGTTCGACTCGGGTACGACGTCCCTGGGGTTCATCAGGTGCACGTAGTGCCACTCGTCGGTATAGCGCCCACCCACCCGTGCCAGATCCGGGCCCGTGCGCTTGGAGCCCCACTGGAACGGGCGGTCGTAGACGAACTCCCCGGCCAGCGAGTAGTGCCCGTAGCGCTCCGTCTCGGCCCGGAAGGGGCGGATCATCTGGGAGTGGCAGTTGTAGCAGCCTTCGCGCACGTAGACATCGCGCCCGGCGAACTCCAGCGCCGGGTAGGGTTCCACGCCCTCCAGCGGCTTCGTGGTCTGGGTGGCGAACAGCAGGGGCACGATTTCCACGATACCGCCCACCGCGATAACCACCGCGATGAGCACGGCCATCAGGCCGACGTTCTTCTCTACGACTTCATGGGACATGGATTCGGTAACTCCTCAGCCCTGGGCAGTCTGCGTGCGCTCGACAGCGACGGCGCGCTCGGCGGGGCGAACGGTCATGTAAACGTTCCAGGCCATGATCAGCATGCCCACCAGGAACAGCACACCGCCGGTCAGCCGCACCGCGTAGTACGGGTAGGTGGCCTCGAGCGATTGCACGAAGCTGTAGGTCAGCGTTCCGTCAGCGTTGGTGGCACGCCACATCAGCCCCTGCATTACCCCGGCGATCCACATC
>CAZHBN010000451.1:0-2652 GCA_964530405.1 uncultured Ectothiorhodospiraceae bacterium | reverse complement strand
AGCTCGGCAACTGGTCGTTCTGGCTGATCACCTTCGGCATCACGCTCATGGGGCTCACTCTCACCGCGCAGGGGCTTCAGCAGGGCTTCATGTGGATGGCGGGCACCGAGTGGCTGGATTCCATCAACGCCATCCGCGCCTACTGGCTGGTGCGCACCCTCTCCGGCATTTCCATGGACATCGGCATGACCCTGCTGGTCTACAACCTGCTGCGCACCGCCCTCGCCGCCCATGCCGAGCCCGCGCCACGGTCCGCCACGGCCTGAGGAGTCACCGCCATGATGAACGTCCGCATGGTCTCGCTTCTCGCCGGCGTCGGCTTCCTGGGGCTGGCTGCCATCACCCAGGGCCTGCTGCCCATGGCCGAGCCCCAGTCGCGAACCGACAAGGTCACCCGCGTTGTCCGTACGGACCTGGGTGAGCTCAAGTGGACCGAATACATCGCCACCGACTACCGTGACGTCGAAGCCCGGGGCCGAAACATCTACCTGCGCGAAGGATGCTGGTACTGCCATTCCCAGTTCGTGCGCCCGACCACCGGCGAGACACGCCGCTGGGGCCCGGTGAGTCAGGCCGGGGAGTACGCCTACGACCTGCCGCACCTGTTCTCGACCCGGCGCATCGGCCCGGACCTCACACGGGTGGGGCTGAAATACAGCGACGAATGGCACTATGCGCACTTCTGGAACCCGCGCATGGTGGTGCCCGATTCCATCATGCCCCGCTACGCCGACCTCTTCGAGGCGCCCGATCAGCGCTTCGCGATCGTCGAGGACGACGCCGGCAACCGCACCATCGAACGCACGCCGGTCACCGAGGCGTTCTTCGCCTTCGACCGGGCGGACGATGAAGCCGCCCACGCGCTGCTGACCCCCAACGCCGAGGGCCTGCTGTTCATCCCCGAGCGCGGACGCTACCCGGTGATATTCACGCCCAACGACGAGTACACCGGCGACGACGTACGCCTGGTGGTGAACACCGGGGAAATGCGCGCGCTGGTCGCCTACCTACAGAAGCTCGGCATGAACCGCGGCAAATGGCGCGACGAATTCGCGCCACAGCTCATGGAGGCCTCAGGATCGCTCTTCCCCAGGTCCCAGGAGTGGATCGACTACGGCCGTGAGGTCTACGAACGCCGTTGCGCCGGCTGCCACGGCGTTGAGGGCGACGGCAACGGGCCAGCGGCGACGTTCATGTACCGTTTCCGCCCGCGCAACTTCCACCTGGCGCTGTTCAAGTTCACCAAGACACCCTCGGGCTCGCTACCCACCGATGGCGATCTGCTGCGCACCATCACCCGCGGCGTACGCGGCACCGCCATGCCCACGTGGCATAACCTGCCCCTGAAGGACCGCATGGCCGTGATCCAGTACATCAAGTTCGAGCTCGCCATCGACCGCAGCCAGCCCGGTTTCCCCTACGCGTGGTTCGAAGAAGAAGAACCCGACCCGCCCATTCACATCGGCGAACCGCCGCAACCGAGCCCGGAGCTGCTCACCCGCGGCGAGGCGGTCTGGCAGGAGGCGAAGTGCTGGGAGTGCCACGGCGATACTGGCCAGGGTGACGGCCCGAAGGCCAACGAGCTCGAGAGCGACTTCGGCTTCCCCATCCGCCCGGCGGATCTCACCACGGGTCAATTCAAATCAGGCCCCGAGCCTGATGACATCTTCCGCACCATGAGCACGGGCCTGATGGGCACGCCCATGCCCTCCTACCGAGACTCGTTCTCCGAAGAGGACCGCTGGGCGCTGTCCTTCTACGTGCTCGCTTTGTCCGCGTTCAAGGACCCGGTCACCGGCGAGCCGCTGCCAATCTCGGAAATCGACCGCGCCGCGCTCAACGACCCCAGCCTCGACGCCCCCGATACCCATCGGGCGTACGCGTTACAGGTGCCGCTGCACGACGTGCCCGCCTCCGCAGCGGGGGCGCACTACGCAGGCGAAGCCTGGGCGCAGCGTCACGGCATGGACTTCGCAGACTCGCAGCCGCTCCGCCAGGAGGACTGACCGATGATCGACCTGACACTGGTCCAATTCCTCGTCGCACTGTTCATGGGTCTCGCCGCCGTGAGCGTGTTCGTCTGGGCAGTGCTGTCGGGCATGTTCAAGGACGTCGAGGACATCAAGTACCGGGCCTACCGAGCGGAGGTGAACGATGACCACCGACAACGGCAAGACGACCCAGACGAGTGACCCCCGTTCACCGGGAACCCCCCGCGGCAAACGCCGCGAGGACACAATCGAAGAGTACGGCGGCGGCGCCATCAAGGCTCGTCACGGTCGGGTGAACTGGTGGCTGCTCGCCGTCTACGTGGTGCTGATCGTCTGGGGTGTCTATTACGCGCTGAAATACTGGGGCGGTCTCGGCCCCGGCCTGGACTACTGACGCCCCATCGCGGAGGGCCGCATCATGGCGCTGGTGATCCGATTGATGATGGTGCTCGTCGTGCTCAACCTGGCGTTCCTCGGCGCCGAGCTCGTGCTCAACGTGTTCGGGCAGGTACTGCCGGCCCTGGACCTGTCCTGACCATTGGGACCGACCGGAAGAGGAGCGTCACGATGACCACGATGGAAAGCATCGCCCTCGGCATCTTCATAATCGCCACGGTCGGCTTCGCGATCTGGGTGGCGTGGCTGGCCTTCAGGGACTGAG
>CAZHBN010000450.1:0-2660 GCA_964530405.1 uncultured Ectothiorhodospiraceae bacterium | reverse complement strand
CCGGCCGACCGGCCCGCCCACGTGGCATCCCCCACCACCCCCCAGGGCGTTCGCACAGCGCTCGAATCGCAACTGGACGCCTGGCGCGGCACCCCCTACGAGTGGGGCGGCATGAGCCGCGAGGGTATCGACTGCTCCGGCTTCGTCTACCGCACCTATCGCGACCGCCTCGGCATCGAGGTGCCCCGCACCACCGCCGCTCAGGCCCGAGCCGGCGCCCGGGTGGCCCGCGACGCACTCCGACCGGGCGACCTGGTTTTCTTCCGCACCGGCGCCGGAAAGCGTCACGTGGGCATCGCCCTCGGCGACGAATCGTTCATCCACGCTTCCACCCGCGTTGGCGTGACCGACTCCCGCCTGGATAACCGCTACTGGCGCCGGCACTACTACCGCGCCGTCCGGCCGGCGGCACTCAACGGGAATGGGCGCGCGGCAAACGCACACCCACGCGAGTGATCCAGGGCCCCTCCATGTCCCTGACCGTCAGCATGACGCCTCCGATGCGCAGGCTGTCACCCTCGGACGCCGTGTGACGCAGCCGCCGCCGCACGAAGCCGCCCACGGTCTCCGCTGCTGCCGTGTCGATCTCGACGGAAGGCAGGTACATGCTCGCGAACGCTGCCATGGGCGCATCGGCATCCACGGTGAATTCACCGAAGTACGCCTGCTCAGCCGCCTCGTGGGTGGCGGCGACGGTGTCCAGCCAGTGCTGGAAACGTTCTTCGAGGTGACGATCGCCCACCGGCAGGAGCAGGTAAAGCAGGTCACCTGACTGCAACGGCAGATCGGGCGTCAACGTCACCGCCTCGCCGCGACGGAGCACGCTCAACAGCCGCACCCCCGCCGGCACCTCGAGCTCCTCGACACCACCGTTGACGGCGGGGCAGCCGGCGGGCAGCACGCAGGTAACCAGCTCGTGACCGGCCGGTTCCGCGACATCCACCCGTTCGATCTCCGGATGGCGCTTGGGCAGCAGCAGCCGCAGCCAGCGCGCCACCGGCGCCACCGCCCAGCCCTGGAGGAGCAGCGACACCAGAACGATGAAGAACACGCGGTTGAACAGCGTTTCAGCCTGCTCGACGCCCGCGAGCAGGGGGAACAGTGCCAACACGATGGGCACCGCGCCACGCAACCCGGTCCAGCTCATGAACGCTATCTGGCGCCCATCGAAGCGCAGGGGCAGCAGACTCGCCACCACTGCCAGCGGACGTGCCACGAAAATGAGCACGGCCGCCAGAACCAGCGCTTCGAATGCCACCGGCAGAAGCTCGGTAGGGGTAACGAGCAGTCCCAGAAGCAGAAACAGACCGATCTGGCACAGCCAGGCCATGCCGTCGTGAAATCGCCGGATGCCGCCCCGAGCTGCCTGCGCACGATTGCCCAGCACGAGCCCGGCCAGATAGGCGGCCAGAAATCCGCTACCCCCGGCGACGGCGGTGACGCCGTAGATGAACAGCCCCCCGGCCAGCGCCAGCAACGGATAGAGACTGGCGGCGAAACGCAGGCGATTCACCACTGCGGTGAGCAGAAAACCGCCCCCCACCCCCAGCAGACCGCCCAGCACCACCTGGCGCAAGAACATGGCTGTCAGATCGGCGGGCTCGGCACCGCCGCCGGGCGCCAGTACCAGAGTCATCGCCAGAGTCAGGAAGATCGCCAGGGGATCGTTGATACCGGATTCGATCTCCAGGGTATTACGCACCCGCGAGTGCACCGCGATACCGCGAGCACGCAGCAGGTAGAAAACGGCGGCGGCGTCGGTGGAGCTCACCATGGCAGCGAGCAACGCCGAAGCCCCCCACCCGAAGTCGAACAGGTAGACACCGGCGACGGCGGTGACCGCGGCGGTAATAAGCACGCCCACGGTGGCGAGCGTGAGACCGGGCCACAATCCCGTGCGGAAGCTGGCGATCGGTGTGTGCAGGCCGCCGTCGAAGAGGATTACGGCAAGGGCGGCCGTCGCCAGGAGATGGGCGACGGCAACGTCGTCGAAATCGATACCGCCGAGGCCGTCCTCCCCGGCAAGCATTCCGATCCCGAGAAAGACCACCAGCAGGGGCACGCCACTGCGCTCGGCCGGTACCGTGGCGAGGATGCTCAGGGTGAGGAGCGCGCCCGTCAGCAGGATGAACGAGTCGGTAAAGAACACGCATCACTCCCCGCCGCAGGAGCGTTTACGCGTTGCCGGGAATGCCCGTGACGACGCTACTCCGCGGCCTTGTTCTTGAGTTCGCGAAAACGCTCGATGTCGCGCTCGAAGCGTGCGCGGATATCCGCCTGCTCGCGACGCTGGCGTTCGATGAACGCGCGCTGCGAGCGCACCTGCTTCTCGATCGACTCGATCTCGCCGTAGACCTGCTTGGCGTTGCCCCTGCCGTTGCGCTCCATGGCCGCGGCACGCTCCACCAGGCGTTCGTGCCGTTTCTTAAGGCTCTCCACACGATCCCGCGCGAGCTTTATCTGCCCGTCGATCGCGGCAATGCGCTCGTCCCGTGCCCGCTTCATCGCCGCGACGCTCTCGAACGTCTGCAGGAGGATGCGGTCGTGCTCGCGCTGCTCGGCCTCCTTGCGGGCTTCCGCGGCTGCCCGTGCCTTCGCCTCGGCACGCTCGCGCAGCTCCTCGCGCGTCGGAGGCGGCTCGATTCGGTCGATGGTCATGC
>CAZHBN010000449.1:0-2676 GCA_964530405.1 uncultured Ectothiorhodospiraceae bacterium | reverse complement strand
TCACCACCCGGCCCTCGGGGGACGTGTAGGTCCACTGGCGGCTCGCCGCGTCGTAGGCGGCGGTGGCCTCGCGGCTGTTGGTGGTGATGGTGTCCACGAGACTCGTCAGCGACAGTGGGTCCGACTCGTCGGCGAGTTCCACCGAGCGTTCGGTGGTCACCACCCGCTCGGTGCCGGAGGGCAGGCTGATGCGGCGCTCGCCGATGACTGGCGCGGTCATGCCGAAGCGGGGATCCGGGGTCTCGTTCACGAACAGCGCTGTGCCGTCGGGGCGCTCGATGGTCATCTCGCCCGCATCGGTGTGGGTGCGTTTGGTGACGGTGCCGTCCGGCGCCTCGTTGGTGTAGACACGGGTTGCGCCGTCCGGGCGCTGTGTCGTGAAACGGTGGAGGCGACTCTCTCCTGTGGTCATGTCGACCCGGTAGCCGTCGTCGACGGACTCGCGATTCAAGGCCCAAAGGAAACCTTCTGGCCCCTCGTCGCGCGCGAGATACCCGGTGGCGTCGTACATGAAGGTGTTCGCGTTGCCCTCGGGATCGGTGAAGCGTGTCAGCAGGCCGCTGTCGTCATAGGCCATCGACCACGCGCGGCTGCCCGGACTCGCCACGTCGGTGAGGTGACCGCTATCGGTGACGGTCAGGCTGGTGCGCTGGCCGTCCGGGGCGACGATCGCCGTGGCACGACCGGCCACATTGCGTTCGATCGTGGTGGTGTTGTTGTCCGCGTCGGTGATCGCGATGACGCGACCTTCGCTATCGCGCTCGAAACGGCGAAGGGTCTGCCCCGTGAGCGCGTTTTCTGTTCGGAGGTGACGGCCGCTCGTGTCAAAGACGTACTGAAGCCGTCCATGCTGTGATGCGAGCGGGAGAACCTGGTTCTCATCCCCATCGGGGGCCCAATGACTGACTCGACGCACTCGGTGATGGCTCGTATCAGCGAGGTACAGCGCCCCGTCGGGGGACACGGCGACATCATAGGGGCTACTCAGTACCGCTTCTGTGGCGGGCCCACCGTCTCCGCCAAACAGCGACCCATCACCGGACCCGGCCACGGTGACAATGCGGCCGCTCGGGGTCACCTGCCGTATGCGATCGTTGCCTTGGTCGGCGATGTAGACACTGCCGTCCGGGCCCACCGTGACCCCTTCGGGATCGAACAACTGCGCGGTCGTGGCCGGGCCGCCGTCGCCACTGTAGCCATACTCGCCCGTCCCCGCGACCGTGGTAATGATGCCGTCCGGGCCCACCCGGCGCACCTTGTCGCTACCGCGGCCCGCGATGTAGAGGCTGCCGTCCGGTCCAATGGCGATGCCTTCAGGGTAATGGAGGCGCGCCTGTGTGGCCGGCCCGCCGTCGCCTTCATCCCCTCGGTAGCCATTACCAGCAACCGTGGTGATGATCCCGTTGGGCCCCACGCGTCGAACTACGTCACTGAATGTTTCAGCTATATACACGCTCCCGTCAGCGCCAACGGCTACGCCCCGGGGGTAACTGAGTTCCGCCTCGGTTGCAGGGCCACCATCCCCACTCGTGCCCTGCTCCCCGTTGCCGGCCACCGTCGTGATGATCCCATTGGGATCGACCCGCCTCACGCGATGGTTGTCAGTATCGGCGATGTACAGGCTACCGTCCTCTGCGATCGCAACGCTCTCTGGCTCATTGAGCTGCGCCGCGGTCGCCGGCCCGCCGTCGCCGCTGTAGCCGGCGACACCGGTGCCCGCGACGGTGGTAATCGTGCCATCCGGACTCACGCGGCGCACCCGATGGTCGAGTTTCGTCACGATGAACAGGCTGCCGTCAGGACCTAGCGCAACGCTTGTCGGCCATTCCAGTCCGGCTTCAGAGGCTGGCCCGCCATCACCGCTATGACTAGAGTCGCCATTCCCGGCAACGGTGTCGATCACACCCAGCCCACCAAACGTTCGCAGACCGCCATCACCTAATGCCAGCCGCTTCGACGGCACGTTCAGCTGATGGACCACGTCCAGGGACCAGTTGCCGACAACGTTCGGTGCCAGTTTGAACGGCGAGTCGAGCATCACCTGATGAGTGCGGGGGTAGATGAAACCTTCGCAGTCTTCGCGGGTACCCAGCACTGTCGTGGAATCACTGACGTTACCGAATCCGTTGTCACCTGGCCGGTACTCGCATGGATAACGGTAAGAAATGCGAATGGTCGCCATGGAGCTGCCATAGACCTTCCGCCCCATGGCATCCAGGCCATCCCAGGTGAAGGTGTGGCTGAGGTTGGTCGCCGGATCGAACGTCTTCGTCATGCGCTGGCCGGCGATCCGGATGCGGAGTTCGATAGATTCCAGACTCGATGGCACATCATCGCCCGTCAGCGGCACGGTGACGCTGCTCGCCCCGTAGCCCTCGGCCCGATCACTCTGGTAGTGAAGCGAAAACGGCGTGCCAGCGATGTCGATCTCCTCACCCACGGTCTGGCGCTGGGCGATGATGCTGCAGCCCGGGCATTCGTTACCCTCGTTGCCGTTGCCGGGCATGTTGCCACCGGGTGTCAGGGGCGGCGGTATATCCAGCGGCCCCGCGCCCAACGGCGGCCCCCAGGGCCAGTTGCAATCCCAGGTGGAGAAGTGCTCCAGGGCGACGCGCCAGAGACTGTCGCCGGGCTCGTAGAGCTCGGCGAGCTTCGTGCGTTCGGCGTCGGTGATGC
>CAZHBN010000448.1:0-2685 GCA_964530405.1 uncultured Ectothiorhodospiraceae bacterium | reverse complement strand
CCTTGCTGCACCACGCTCCTCGCGCCTTGCCACAGCGGCGCACACGGCCACTGAGGCCTGACAGTATTTCATGCAAGGTTAGTAATGGAAATTTATTCCATATTCGTCATGCGCGTACGATGCGCAGCTGATTAGTGGTGCCGCGTACCCCGAATGGGAGGCCGGCAGTCATCACCAGCGCATCTCCGCTTTCAGCAACGCCGGTATCCCGTGCCGTACGTGCGGCGCGCTCTGCTGCGGCCTCGCCATCGGCGGCATCCGGCACCACCCGGGATACCACGCCCCACGCCAGCGCGATGCGGCGGGCAGTGACGATGCTGGGCGTGAGACTGAGAATGGGGCGTACCGGACGCTCCCGGGCGACGCGCAACGTGGTGAAGCCGGATTCCGTCCAGGTGACACAGCACGCCGTGGGCAGTATCTGAGCGACACGCCTCACCGCGCAGCAGATCGCATCCGCATCAGTGGCACCGGGCTGCGGATGTCCGGCATCGAGGCTGACGCGAAACTGCTCGTCGGCTTCCACCCGCGCGATGATGCGCGCCATCATCTCCACGGAAGCCACCGGATAGTCGCCGGCAGCGGTCTCCCCGGAGAGCATGACGGCATCGACACCCTCGTAGACGGCATTGGCGACATCCGAGGCCTCGGCGCGGGTCGGCCTCGGTGCGCCCATCATGGAGTCCAGCATCTGGGTGGCGACGATCACCGGCTTGCCCGCAGCGCGGCAGCGCCGAACGATCTGTCGCTGGGCGACGGGGACGTCCTGCGGCGGTATCTCCACGCCCAGGTCACCGCGGGCGATCATGAGCGCGTCGGAGGCGTCGACGATCGCCTCCAGGTGGGTCAGTGCCGACGGCTTCTCGAGTTTGGCCACGAGGCCCGCGCGATCGCCGACGAGCTCGCGGAGCATGTGCAGGTCCTCGGGGCGCTGGACGAACGATAGCGCCACCCAGTCCACGCCTTGCTCCAGACCGAACGCGAGATCCTCGCGATCCTTGTCCGTCAGCGCTGGAATCGGCAACGCCACATCGGGCAGGTTCACACCCTTGCGGTCGGCGATACGCCCGTCGGTTTCGGCACGCACGACCACGACCCCATCCGCGACCGAATCCACGTGCAGGGTGAGACGGCCGTCGTCGATGAGCACGCGGGCACCGGGCTCGAGTGCCGAGAACGCCTCGCCGATGGGCAGCGGAATACGACCGTCCTCCCGCGGCCCCTGATCGCAGACGATCTCCAGGCGCTCGCCGGCAGTAACGAAAACCTCTCCGCCGGGAAAATCGCCGAGACGGATCTTGGGGCCACAGAGATCCTGCAGCAGGGTCAGCGGCCGCCCGAACTCCTCCTCAAGGGCGCGCACGGTGCGTACGACCGAGGCGTGGTCGTCATGGCTGCCGTGACTCATGTTCATCCGGAAAACGCTGGCACCGGCCTCCACCAGCCGACGCAGCGTTGCCACATCGCGGGAAACCGGTCCGACGGTGGCGACGATACGGGTTCGCTGATCCGCCGCAGACGTGTAGGGCCCGGCCTGCTCCATCTTCGCCACCTCCGCGTTGCTCGGATATCTCGCCAGAATACTAGCTATCGTCGATCCACGAGGTCAACAATTTTGGAATACATTTCCACAAAACGGTAATGAAAAAACGGAGAGCACAGAGGCCTTCACAGCCTGGACAAAACCAACAAGGAGAACCGCCACCGGGACGATGAGGCAGCGACAGCCTGCATACTTCGAGGGTATCCCCGTCTTTCATGACCTTTGTGTTCGAACGGAAACGACGAAGCGCGTCCGCGTCACTTCGACGGCGCCTGGTACGGTTCGCCGCAATGGGCTTGCGACACGCCCCCCCAATCACCGCTTCGATGGTCAGGGGAACGCGGTGTCACGAGTATTCCGGGGTGCAGGTGAGCCTTGGTCGGGTATCACCGCACGGGGGTACGGCGTGGCCGCGCCCCCGTGGATGGGTTCAGCGGATGAGCGTCAGGGGCTCGGGCAGGTCGAGCTCGTCGCAATTGTGGCCGGGGCCGCCGCGGTCGACCACCAGGAAGTCCGAGGTGGCCTCCAGCGAGAGGAGCGGGTGGTGCCATACGCCGGCATGATAGTTCACGCCCTGATCGCCGCGAACGTAGAACGCCTGGACGTCGGACGGATTCACGCTCTCCCCCGGCGGTGCCACTACCACCAGGTAGGGACGGCCGTTCAGCGGCACGAACGCCTGACTGCCCAGCGGATGCCGCTCGAGCATCTTGATCTCCAGCGGCATCTCGAACGCCTGACCGCGGAAGATGCTGACGAGCGGCCGCGGATTCTCGCCCAGCAGCTCCACCCTCGCCAGGTCATGAAAGCGCGTGGTGGAGCCGTTGTTGATGGGGAACGACTCTGCGGCATCGTCGGCGACGATCACGTCGCCGAACGGTGCGAACGCCTCGCGGGTAAGCGGTTGCGTCTTCAGCTCCATCATTGCGTTCTCCTCGGCGCCGTTAACGCCCGCGATACGCCGGCGAGGCGTTGAGCGGCATGTGCCGGTTGACGTCCTTGTAGAGGAGATATCGGAACGGCTCCGGTCCACCCGCATAGCAGGCCTGCGGGCAGAAGGCGCGCAGCCACATGAAGTCGCCGGCCTCGACCTCGACCCAGTCGCGGTTGAGCCGGTAGACCGCCTTGCCCTCGAGCACGTA
>CAZHBN010000447.1:0-2690 GCA_964530405.1 uncultured Ectothiorhodospiraceae bacterium | reverse complement strand
CAGTTCGGCGACTTCTTCAACGGCGCCCAGGTGGTGGTCGACCAGTTCATCTCCTCCGGCGAGACCAAGTGGGAACGCTTGTGTGGGCTGACCATGCTGCTGCCCCATGGCTACGAGGGGCAGGGACCCGAGCATTCCTCGGCGCGGCTGGAGCGCTTCCTGCAGCTGTGTGCCGAGCACAATATCCAGGTGTGCGTGCCCTCCACGCCGGCCCAGTTCTTCCACATGCTGCGCCGGCAGATGTTGCGGCCCGGACGCAAGCCGCTGATCGTAATGACGCCCAAGTCGCTGCTGCGGCACAAGCTTTCCACCTCGGTGCTCGACGATCTCTCCCGCGGCCACTTCCACGTGGTGGTCGACGAGATCGACGATCTCAAGGTCAAGGACATCCGGCGTGTCGTGCTGTGCAGCGGCAAGGTCTACTACGATCTGCTTCAGGAGCGGCGCAAGCGCGAGCAGACCGATGTCGCCATCGTGCGCGTCGAGCAGCTCTACCCCTTCCCCGAGAAGGAGCTCGCCGCGCTGCTCAAGCGTCGCTACAAGGGCGCGAAGGAGGTCGTCTGGTGCCAGGAGGAGCCCAAGAACCAGGGCGCCTGGTATCAGATCCGTCACCACCTGGTGAACTGCCTGACGCGGGAGCAGACACTTACCTACGCCGGCCGGGACCCCGCGGCGTCCCCGGCGGCCGGCTATGCCAAGCTGCACCACGATCAGCAACGCCGTCTGGTCGAGGCGGCGCTCGACTGAGTATTTCGCCGGACGAATCGAGGCCTGGGTCGCCAGGCCACAGGGGATAACAAGCGAGGAATCGATGAGTATCGAAGTCAAGGTACCCGCACTGCCCGAGTCCGTCAGCGAGGCGACGGTGGTCACGTGGCACAAACAGCCCGGTGACGCTGTCGAGCGCGACGAGAATCTGGTGGATATCGAGACCGACAAGGTCGTGCTCGAGGTCCCGGCGCCGGAGGACGGCGTGCTCGGCGAAATACTCAAGAACGACGGGGACACGGTCACCGCCGACGAGGTAATCGCGACGCTGAGCGAAGGCGGGGCGGCCGCTGCCGGTGGCGGAGAGGCCAAGGCCGAGGAAAGTGCCCAGGCGGCACCCGGGAATTCCGAGGCGGAAGCCGCGGAATCGTCGTCGCAGGCGGGCGGCGCGAACGCCGCACCGGCGGAGGTCAACGATGAGCTTTCGCCGGCGGTGCGCCGTCTGGTCGCCGAGCACGACCTCGACCCGGCCCGGATCGAGGGGACCGGCCGCGAAGGGCGCATCACCAAGGAGGATGTCGTCCGTTATCTGGACAATGGCGGGGGCGAGGCGGGCGCCGATGCCCAGTCCGCCGAGCGTCGTCCGCGTGAGCCGGAGCCGGCCGGGCGCCGCAGTGATGCCGCGTCGCAGGCCAAGCGTTCGCCGGAGGTTCCCGCGACCGAGGAGACCGGCGAGCGCCCCGAGCGGCGCGTGCCCATGACCCGCCTGCGCCAGCGTATCGCCGAGCGCCTCGTCGAGGCGCAACAGACCGCCGCCATGCTCACCACCTTCAACGAGGTGAACATGCAGCCGGTCATGGAGCTTCGCGGGCGTTACAAGGACCGCTTCGAGAAGTCCCACGGCATCAAGCTGGGTTTCATGTCCTTCTTCGTGAAGGCCGCCGTCGAGGCCCTCAAGCGGTTCCCCGCCGTGAATGCTTCCATCGACGGCAAGGACATCATCTACCACGGCTACTACGACATCGGCATTGCCGTATCCACCGAGCGCGGGCTGATGGTGCCGGTGCTGCGCAACGCCGACCAGCTCTCCTATGCCGAGATCGAAGAGAGCATCGCCGATTTCGGTAAGCGCGCCAAAGAGGGCAAGATCGGCATCGAGGAGCTTACCGGGGGCACCTTCACCATCACTAACGGCGGCATCTTCGGCTCGCTGCTGTCCACGCCTATCATCAACCCGCCCCAGAGCGGCATTCTCGGCATGCACAAGATCCAGGAACGGCCCATGGTGGTCGATGGCGAGGTCAAGGCGGTGCCCATGATGTACCTCGCGCATTCCTATGACCATCGCATCATCGATGGCCGCGAAGCGGTGCAGTTCCTGGTCACTATCAAGGACATGCTCGAGGATCCGGCACGCCTGCTGCTCGAGGTCTGAGCGGCCGCACGGAACGACACCAGACAACAGGAGACAACATGGCCAATTCGTACGACGTCATCGTCATCGGCGCCGGGCCGGCCGGCTATGTGGCGGCCATCCGCTGCGCGCAGCTGGGGCTGAACGTCGCCTGCATTGACGAATTCCGCCGCAAGGACGGCGAGCCGGCGCTGGGCGGCACCTGCCTGAATGTCGGCTGCATCCCGTCAAAGGCGCTGCTCGACTCCTCCGAGCAGTATCACAAGGTCAATGAGGAGCTCGCCGGGCACGGCATCAAGGTCAAGGGCGTGAACCTCGACGTTCCGCAGATGATCAGTCGCAAGGACAAGGTCGTCGCCGATCTCACCGGCGGCATCCGGCAGCTGTTCAAGGCGAACAAGATCGAGTGGCTGCAGGGTCACGGCAAGCTGCTCACCGAGCGGCGCGTGGAGTTCACGCCGCACAAGGGCAAGGCGCAGACCCTGCAGACGCAGAACGTCATCCTCGCCACCGGCTCCAAGCCCATCGACATCGGCGCGGCGCCGGTGGACGAGGAGCGCATCCTCAC
>CAZHBN010000446.1:0-2692 GCA_964530405.1 uncultured Ectothiorhodospiraceae bacterium | reverse complement strand
ACCTCATCGACCAGGGCATCCCCGCGGAGCACCTGGCGGCAGCCGGCTACGGCGAGTATCAGCCGCTCACCGAGGGCTCCTCGGAGGAGGCCATGGCGCGCAACCGTCGCATCGAGCTGAAACTGACCCGACGTTGAGCAACGACGAATCCATGAACGACTCCACCCGGCCCGCCGGGCGCGTGATCGTGGTGATGGGCGTCTCCGGCTGTGGCAAGAGCCACGTCGGTGAGGCCGTCGCCGCGCGCCTCGGTGCGCCCTTCCACGACGGCGACGACTACCACCCTGCCGAGAACGTCGCAAGGATGCGCGCCGGCAAGCCGCTCACCGACGACGACCGCATGCACTGGCTGGACCGCCTGAACGCGCTCGCCCGCGACACCCTGGACCGCGGCGGGGAGACGGTGATCGCCTGCTCGGCGCTGCGCCGCGCCTACCGCGAACGCCTCGCCGGCGGCGATCCGCGGGTGATGTTCGTGTTCCTGGACGGCAGTTTCGAGACCATCCGTGAACGCCTCTGCGGCCGCGAGGATCACTTCTTCCCCGAGAGCCTGCTGCGCAGCCAGTTCGATACCCTGGAGCCACCGACCGCCGACGAGGCGATCCGTGTGGATATCGACGCACCGGCGGAGCGGGTGGTGGAGACTGCGTTGCATGCGCTCGATGTCCGACGCACGAGCGCCTGAGGCCGGAGCCCCGTAGGTCAGGGACCGCCGAAGGCGGTGCCTGACGTTGGCCACGCGTACCGAGGCAGCGCTCCGTGTGGCCGTCGCGGCGAACGCGAGTTACGGCGCCTCGGGAAACCTGCAGCCTGCAACTCGTAACCGGTGTTTGCGGTCAGGCGCCCGCGGTACCGGTGTTACGACGCCGTCGGCCAAAACACCGCACCGCTTCCGGATCCCCCGACAGGACGGGGTTCACATGGCTTTCCCGGCCCGCCGGTGTCGCCGGGCAATGGCGAGCACACCGGCGAGGCTGGCATCGGCGGTTGCGACGTGGTGGGCTTTCAGGCCGAAGTGGTCAAGGGCCGCGTCGTATCGTGGGCGCAGGCTGTCGCTCGCCACGACCACGATCTCGACGGTGTCGCGATAGAGCTCGCGCATGCTCGCCACCTCGTGGCCGATGAGCAGTCCCGAGACGTAGTCGCGGATACCGGTAGCGGCGAGGTCGCCGTAGAGCCAGCGGCTGCGGGCGGTGAAGAGTTGATGGCCGAGGCCGCCGGGCCGCTCGGCCTGGTCCAGGCCCTGGCGAAAGGCTGTCTCGTCGGGCGTGGCCGTGTCCTCGGCGGGCACGCCGATGAGCGTGTGTCGGGTGACGGCTTCGAAGAGCTCGCCGGTCATCACCGTCGCGAAGTGTTGCAACGCGCCGTCATGTACGCGCGCCCACTTGCTGTGCGTGCCCGGCAGGCAGAGCGTCGCCGAGGTTCGATCCGCGAGGGTGAGCGCGCCGAAGATCTGCACTTCCTCCCCGCGCATCACGTCCACGTGGCCGCCGTTGCCGTGGAGGCGCACCCCGGGGACCAGCCAGGTGTTGTCGAGTCCGGGGGCGGGAACCACGCTGTCGGCGAGTTTAGTGGCCGTGCGTGGCAGTGGCAGCTGCGGTGCCTCGTGCCATCCCTGGCGGGCGCCCACCATCCCGGCGAGATAGACGGGTACGGCGCCGTCCTCGCGCCAGTCGCCGAGACGCTCGCGGCAGTAGTCGGCGAATGGCTGTCCCGCGAGCTCGCGCATGCCGCGGCCCTCGTCGATCCGGTCGAGACACGTGCCGTTGCCCGCGTCCACCAGGTAGGCGCGGAACGCGGTGGTGCCCCAGTCGACCACGATGATCCGCTCGTTCATGTGTCACTGCTCCGGATGCGCTGGTATTCGGCGACGATGTCGCGGGCGGCCGCGCCTACCTCGGCGGCCGGCCGCCCGGCACGGTAGACGTTGCCGCCGAAGCCGTAGCCGGCCGCGCCGGCGGCGTGGAAGTCGGCCAGGTTTCCGGCGCCGACGCCGCCGACCACGAACACCGGCAGCGCCGGCGGCAGCACCGCGCGCACGTCCTTGAGATAGTCCGGCCCCAGGCGTGCGGCAGGGAAGAACTTGAGCGCCGAGGCGCCGTGGCGGGCGGCGAGCAGGGCCTCGCTGGGGGTCATGCAGCCGATGACACTGGTCATGCCCTCGCGGGTGCAGGCGTCGATCACCGACGCATCGGTGTTCGGGGTGATTACCAGCGGCACGTCCAGCGACGCGAGCCGGCCGACGGACTCGGCATCGAGCACCGTGCCCGCACCCACGAGGATCTCCGCCGGGCAGTGGGCGCGCAGCCGTCGCAGGCTCTCCCAGGGCTCGGGGGAGTTCAGGGTGACCTCGAGCATGCCGAAGCCGGCGTCGATGAGGGCGTCGGCGACGGCCTCGCACTCGCCGGGGGTGATGCCGCGCAGAATGGCGACCAGGGGGCGCTCGGCAAGCGCGTTTCGAAAGCGTGGGTCCATAGAATGTCTCCAGGCCGGGCGCTGCCAGCCCGTCTCACGGCCGTTACATGATGCCGTAGGTGTTGAATGCCTCGGTGGCGGCCATGCCGTCGCGGATGGCGCGCTCCACGGTTTGCTCGCCGCGCGCCTTCTCGAAGGCGGCCTCCAGGATCTCATGCTCGCGATCCCGGGGGATGATCAGCACGCCTTCCAGGTCGCCGAAGACCAGGTCACCCGG
>CAZHBN010000445.1:0-2714 GCA_964530405.1 uncultured Ectothiorhodospiraceae bacterium | reverse complement strand
ATCGGCGCCGGCACCAGCGAGATCCGCCGGATGCTGATCGGCCGGGAGCTTTACAAGGAAACCGGGTAGAGCGGGAGGCGGCACCACGTACTTCGGGCGTCACCTCTCGCCCATCGCAAACACGGCGCCGGGCCTGCCCGCGAGCAGTCGTCATCGGCGGAGCGACCAGCTGCGGAGGCATCCATGTCTTACGATCCCATTGTCATCGTCGGCTACGCGCGGACTCCCATGGGCGGCTTCCAGGGCCGGCTGACGAGCTTGCGCGCCCCGGACCTGGGCGCCGCGGCGATACGCGCGTCCCTGGAGCGGGCCGGTGTGGCGGCCGACGAGCCCCAGGAAGTCTACATGGGCAATGTGCTGCCGGCCGGCGTCGGCCAGGCACCGGCACGCCAGGCCGCGATCGGTGCCGGCATCCCGGTCGCCGTGCCCGCCACCACCGTGAGCAAGGTCTGCGGGTCGGGCATGAAGGCCGTGATGCTCGGGCACGACGGTATCGCAGCCGGCAGTAACGACGTCGTGATAACCGGGGGCATGGAAAGCATGAGCAATGCCCCCTACCTGCTGGATCGCGCCCGCGCCGGCTACCGACTCGGTCACGGACGGGTAATCGACCACATGTTCTTCGACGGCCTGGAGGACGCCTACGATCACGGGCGACTCATGGGCACCTTCGCTGAGGACACCGCCGAGCATTACGGCTTCACCCGAGAGGCACAGGATGCCTTCGCCATCGAGTCGCTGGAGCGCGCCAACAAGGCCATCGCCGAGGGCCGCTTCGAGCGCGAGATCACCCCGGTCGGCATAAGCTCGCGTGGCGAGGAACACCGGATCGACGTCGACGAGCAGCCCGGCAATGCGAAGATCGACCGCATTCCAAGCCTCAAGCCCGCATTCCGTAAGGACGGCACCGTCACCGCGGCCAATTCCAGCTCGATCTCCGACGGTGGCGCGGCACTGGTGCTGATGCGCCGCTCCGAGGCCGAGCGTCGAGGTGTCACGCCGCTGGCGACGATCCGCGGCCATGCAGGCCACGCCCGAGCCCCCGCCTGGTTCACCACAGCACCGGTGGGTGCGATGGAGACCCTGCTGGAACGGGTGGGCTGGCAGGTCGACGACGTCGACCTTTTCGAGGTCAACGAAGCCTTCGCGGTGGTCGCCCTGGCCGCCATGCAGGATCTCGAAATTCCCCGCGACAAACTCAACGTACACGGCGGTGCGTGCGCGCTCGGCCACCCCATCGGGTGCTCCGGCGCGCGCCTTATCGTCACCCTGCTCGCGGCGATGGAGGAATACGACCTCTCCCGCGGCGTGGCGTCGCTGTGCATCGGCGGCGGCGAAGCAACCGCCGTGGCCATAGAACGCAACCGGTAGACGGGTGACATCGTGAGCGTCATCAAGAGCAAGATCAGCCCACGAAGCAACGAGTTCCTCGACAACCAGGCGGCGATGGACGCCCTGGTGGCGGATTTGCGGGAGAAGGTCCAGCAGATAAAGCTCGGCGGCGGCGAGAAACCGCGTGAGCGCCATGTCGCCCGCGGCAAACTCCTTCCGCGAGACCGCATCCGTGTGCTGCTGGATACGGGCTCACCCTTTCTCGAGCTTTCCCAGCTCGCCGCACACGAGGTCTATGACGACGACGTCCCCGCCGCCGGCATCATCACCGGCATCGGCCGCGTCGCCGGACGCGAGTGCATGGTGGTGGCCAACGACGCCACCGTGAAAGGCGGCACTTACTACCCCCTGACGGTGAAGAAACACCTCCGCGCCCAGGAAATCGCCGAGCAGAACCATCTGCCATGCATATACCTGGTCGACTCCGGCGGTGCCAACCTGCCCAACCAGGACGAGGTCTTCCCCGACCGTGACCACTTCGGTCGCATCTTCTTCAATCAGGCGAACATGTCGGCCCAGGGCATCCCCCAGATCGCAGTCGTGATGGGGTCCTGCACGGCCGGTGGCGCGTACGTACCGGCCATGGCCGACGAGAGCATCATCGTGCGCGAGCAGGGCACCATTTTCCTCGGCGGACC
Organism: uncultured Ectothiorhodospiraceae bacterium; assembly: GCA_964530405.1. GTDB lineage: Bacteria > Pseudomonadota > Gammaproteobacteria > Nitrococcales > Nitrococcaceae > Arhodomonas. Next base: position 684 of record CAZHBN010000445.1, on the reverse strand, counting down.
GCCGCTGGTGAAGGCCGCCACGGGGGAGGTTGTAACCGCCGAAGAGCTCGGTGGCGCGGACGTTCACGCGCGCACCTCCGGCGTCACCGACCACTACGCGCTGAACGACGCCCACGCCCTGGGCACCACGCGGCACATCGTCGGCAACCTCAACCGAGTCAAGCGCCACGAGCTCGAAGTACGCCAGCCGCGGCCGCCTCTGCACGATCCCTCCGAATTGCGCGGCGTAGTCCCCACCGACGCCAAGCACCCATACGATGTGCGCGAGGTCATTGCGCGGATCGTCGACGGCAGCGAGCTGGACGAGTTCAAAGCGCTGTACGGCACCACACTGGTCTGTGGCTTCGCCCACATACATGGCTATCCGGTGGGCATCCTCGCCAACAACGGCGTGCTTTTCTCCGAGTCCGCCCTCAAGGGCGCGCACTTCGTCGAACTGTGTAGCCAGCGTGGCATTCCGCTGGTGTTCCTGCAGAACATCACCGGCTTCATGGTGGGCCGCAAGTACGAAGCCGGCGGTATCGCCAAGGACGGAGCTAAACTCGTCACTGCCGTAGCCACTACCGAAGTGCCGAAATTCACCGTGATCATCGGCGGCAGCTTCGGCGCCGGCAACTACGGCATGTGCGGCCGCGCCTATGATCCGCGTTTCCTGTTCCTCTGGCCCAATGCCCGCATCTCCGT
>CAZHBN010000444.1:0-2723 GCA_964530405.1 uncultured Ectothiorhodospiraceae bacterium | reverse complement strand
ATGGCGTGGCCGAAGCCCATGATCTTGTCTTTGCGCTCGAGCATACCCAGGATCTCGCGCTCGGCTTCGTCCGGGTCGGACCATTGCTCGATCATCGCCATCGCCGCCTCGTTGGCACCGCCGTGGAGCGGGCCGCGCAACGAGCCGATGGCACCGGTGACGCAGGAGTGCATGTCCGAGAGCGTCGAGGCGCACACCCGTGCCGTGAACGTCGAGGCATTGAACTCGTGCTCGGCATAGAGAATCAGCGAGGCGTGCATCACGTTCTCGTGCGTGGCATTCGGTGCCTCGCCATGGAGCAGATGCAGGAACTGAGCGCCGATGGAATCGTCGTCGGTGGCCGGGTCGACACGCACGCCGTCGTGGGAATAGCGGTACCAGTACGTGATGATCCCCGGCAGTGCAGCGAGGAGACGGTCGGCAACGGCTTGCTGCTCGTCGAAGCTCTGCTCGGTCTCGAGGTTGCCGAGCATGGAACAGCCGGTGCGCATGACGTCCATGGGGTGGGCGTCGGCCGGGATGCGCTCGAGCACTTCCTTGAGTGCGTCCGGGAGCTGGCGCAGCCCCTTGAGCCGGCGCTTGTAGTCCGCGAGCTCGCCGCTGGTGGGCAGCTTGCCGTAGAGGAGCAGATAGGCCACTTCCTCGAACTCGGCGTGCTCGGCGAGATCGTGGATATCATAGCCGCGGTAGGTGAGCCCCGTTCCCTTGATGCCAACGGTACACAGAGCGGTCTCGCCGGCACTGGTGCCGCGCAGGCCGGCACCCGTTTTCTTCTCTGCCATGTTGCCTCTCCCTTCGCGATCGATGTTCGGATCCGCGCCGGGCGCGGTAGCGGTCACCGCGCGTGGATCAGTCGTCGCCGCGCGCGAACAGCTCGTCGAGCTTGCGCTCGTAGTCATGGTAGCCGAGCACGTCGTAGAGCTCGTCCCGGGTCTGCATGATGTCGGTAACGCCCTTCTGCGTGCCGTCGCGGCGAATCGCCGCGTAGACCTGCTCGGCGGCGCGACTCATGGCACGGAAGGCGGACAGCGGGTAGAGCACCAGGCCCGCGCCAGCATCGCGCAGCTCGTCCACGGTGAACAGCGGCGTCTTGCCGAACTCGGTGATATTCGCCAGCACCGGAACCGGCACCCGGCCCGCGAAGGCCTGGAACTCCTCAAGGGTATGCAGCGCCTCTGCGAAGATCATGTCGGCACCGGCATCCACGTAGGCATTGGCACGCGCCACCGCAGGTTCCAGCCCCTCGCTGGCGTGCGCGTCGGTGCGCGCCATGATCACGAATTCCTCGTCGACGCGGGCATCCACGGCGGCCTTGACGCGGTCGACCATCTCGCTGGTGGACACCAGCGCCTTGCCGGGCCGGTGACCACAACGCTTCGCCTGCACCTGGTCCTCGATGTGTACCGCGGCGGCACCGGCGCGGGTCAGCTCCTGGATCGTGCGGGCGATGTTGAATGCCCCGCCCCAGCCGGTGTCGATGTCCACCAGCAGGGGCACGTCGCAGACACCGGTAATACGGCGCACATCCTCGGCGACGTCGGCGAGCTGGGTAATGCCGAGGTCCGGAAGTCCATAGGACGCGTTGGCGACACCGCCGCCGGAGAGATAGATAGCGCGGAAGCCGGCACGTTCGGCCAGCAGCGCCGAATAGGCATTGATGGTGCCGGCGACCTGGAGCGGACGCTCCTCTGCGACGGCCTGACGGAAACGGCGACCGGCTGACTCGATGGTAGGCATGGTTTTTTCTCCCTCGTAACGGGGCGTAGCATGCCCCGGGGATCGGCGGCGGATGGCGCAATCCCGCGCGGCCGCCGCAGCGTCGGATCGCCAGTTTACGCTAACGTAAAACCGTTTCCCAAATCATATTAAAAACAATGCATTACGACTCAATTTGAGGGATAAGCGGCTTACACCGGGTGACGTTGGTCTATCGGTATTGGAAAACACAATAATGCGCGATTTCGTGCATTGACGGCGGCACTAATTTCTCTGCCGGATTGCGCACTCCACCAAGTATTCGCCCACGAAAAAGCCGCCCGAAGGCGGCTTCCGTACGGACCGGCGGTGCGAGGCGACTCAGTTCGCCTTGTGAATGGCCCGCTTGTCCACCGACAGGGCGGCCTCGTGCACCGCCTCGGAGAGTGTCGGGTGAGCGTGGATGGTACGCGCCAGGTCCTCGGAGCTCGCCGAGAACTCCATGGCGACCACTGCCTCGGTAATGAGCTCCGACGCCTGGGGGCCACCGATGTGTACACCCAGGATGCGGTCGGTCTCGGCATGGGCAAGGATCTTCACCATGCCCACGGGGTAGTCCATCGCCCGGGCGCGGCCGGTGGCGGCGAAGCCGAAGGTCCCTGCCTTGTACGGCGTGCCCGCCTTCTTGAGCTGGGCCTCCGTCTTGCCCACCCAGGCAATCTCCGGATGCGTGTAGATCACCCAGGGGATGGTCTCGTAATTCACGTGCCCGGGCTGACCAGCGATCAGCTCGGCGACCATCATGCCTTCCTCGCTGCCCTTGTGCGCGAGCATGGGGCCGCGGACCACGTCGCCGACGGCGTACACGCCCGGGATGTTGGTTTCGCAGTGGTCGTTGACGTGGACGAAACCGCGCTCGTCGGTCAGCAGCTCCACGTCGTCATGGGCGAGGCCCTCCGTATTGGGCCGACGCCCGACAGCGACGATGAGCTTGTCCACCTGGATGTTCTGCTTGCCGTCCTTGTCCT
>CAZHBN010000443.1:0-2724 GCA_964530405.1 uncultured Ectothiorhodospiraceae bacterium | reverse complement strand
CGACCCCCAGAAAGTAATGAACCGCTCACGGGGAGCGGTTCATGACCTGTCTTGTTGGCTCCCCGGGACGGATTCGAACCGCCGACCCAGTGGTTAACAGCCACTTGCTCTACCGCTGAGCTACCGGGGAATCACGTTGTCGTGAGACGCGTATTGTAACGGCATCGATTACGGCGTCAACACTTGTGCGCCATGGTCAGGTTGCCTGCTCGATGCAATATGGCATCACGCGGTCACGGCGTCTCCCTCGATTACCCGCCAGGGTTCGCGAGCACGCTTCGCAGCCGGTCAGTGGCACGCTCCAGGGTTTCCATATCCGTGGCGAAGGACAGGCGTAGCCGTCCAGGGAGACCGAAGGCGGATCCCGGCACCGTTGCGACCTCGGCTTTCTCCAGCAGCCACTCGGCGAAGGTTACGTCGTCCCGCGTGCCGGTGGCGCGCATGGCCCCGCGCACGTCGGCGAAGCAATAGAATGTGCCGTCACCGGCACGGCAGGCGATTCCGGGCAGCGCGTTGAGCTGCCGCGCCAGGTAGTCGTGGCGCTCCCGGAAGGCTTCCCGCATCGGTTTGACGCATTCCAGGCCGCCGTCCAGCGCAGCGATGGCCGCGGCCTGGGCGACGCTGTTCGGGCCGGAGGTGGACTGCGACTGAATCTTCGTCATCGCTTCGATGATTGCCCGCGGGCCGGCAGCGTAGCCGATCCGCCATCCGGTCATGGCGTAGGCCTTGGAGACGCCGTTGACCACGATGGTGCGGTCGCGCAGCTGCGGGCAGGCGGTGACGATGTTGTGGAAGCTTCCCTGCCACAGGATGTGTTCGTAGATGTCGTCGCTGGCGATGAGGACGTCGGGGTAACGGTCTAGCACTGCGCCGAGCGCGGCGAGCTCATCGCGGCTGTAGGCGATTCCCGTGGGGTTGGCGGGACTGTTCAGGATCACGAGTCGGGTGCGATCCGTGATGGCAGCGTCCAGGGCTTCCGCGGTCAGGCGAAAGTCGCTTTCTTCGTCGGTATCCACGATCTCGGGAACGCCGTCGGCGAGTCGCACCATGTCCGGGTAGGACACCCAGTAGGGGGCCTGAATCACCGCCTCGTCGCCCTCGTCGAGCAGCGCGGCCATCAGATTGTAGAGGCACTGCTTGGCGCCGCTGCTGACGATGACCTCCTCCGTTGCATACTCCAGGCCGTTTTCGCGCGTGAGCTTGCGACGGACCGCTTCGCGCAGCGCGACACTGCCGTTGGGTGGCGTATAGCGGGTCTCACCGCGGCGGATCGCCTCCATGGCTGCGGCGCTGATATGCTCCGGGGTGTCGAAATCCGGCTCGCCCGCGCTCAGGCTGATCACGTCGCGCCCGGAGGCGCGCATCTCCGCGGCGCGGGCACTCACCGCCATCGTGGGGGAGGGCGCGATGCGCTGCACGCGCCGGGCCAGTTGAAACGCCACGTTATACCTCCAGTACTCGCGTATCGCCGTCGATGATACGCCAATGCCCCGAGAGGGCCGAACCATCATGGCCGACGAGTTCATTCTAAAGTCGCAGTATGAGCCGGCGGGGGATCAGCCCACGGCCATCGAGACGCTGTCTACGAGCCTCAATCACGGCAATCCGGATCAGACCCTGCTGGGCGTGACCGGTTCGGGGAAGACCTTCACCATGGCGAGTCTCATTGCCCGTGAGCAACGCCCCGCGGTGATTCTCGCGCCGAACAAGACACTCGCCGCCCAGCTCTACGGCGAGTTCAAGGCGTTCTTCCCGGAGAATGCCGTGGAGTACTTCGTCTCCTACTACGATTACTATCAGCCCGAGGCTTATGTGCCGGCGTCGGACACGTTCATCGAGAAGGATGCGTCGGTGAACGAGCACATCGAGCAGATGCGGCTGTCGGCGACCAAGGCGATCCTGGAGCGCCGGGACACGATCATCGTGGCATCGGTGTCTTCGATCTACGGGCTTGGCGATCCGCAGGCGTATCTCAACATGGTTCTGCACCTGGTGCGCGGTGACCGGATCGACCAGCGCCTGATTCTGCGGCGCCTCGCGCAGCTCCAGTACCAGCGCAACGACCATGATTTCGCGCGGGGCACCTACCGTGCCCGTGGCGACGTCATTGACATCTTCCCTGCGGAATCCGAGGACGAGGCAGTCCGGGTCGAGCTTTTCGACGACGAGATCGAATCGCTCGCCTGGTTCGATCCGCTCACCGGCGAGGTGCTCCGGCGGGTCCCGCGTCTGACCGTTTATCCCAAGACGCACTACGTCACGCCGCGGGAGACCATTCTCAACGCGATCGAGCAGATCAAGGTGGAGCTTGCCGAACGGCTGGAGAATCTGCGCGAGGCGGGCAAGCTGCTGGAGGCACAGCGCCTGGAGCAACGCACCCGCTTCGACCTCGAGATGATGCAGGAGCTCGGCTACTGCAACGGCATCGAGAACTACTCGCGCCACCTGTCGGGCCGCGGACCGGGCGAACCGCCGCCCACGCTGTACGACTACCTGCCGGACGACGCGCTGCTGTTCCTGGACGAGAGCCACGTGTCCATTCCCCAGATCGGCGGCATGTATAAGGGCGATCGCTCGCGCAAGGAAACCCTGGTGGAATACGGCTTCCGGCTGCCGTCGGCGCTGGACAACCGGCCGCTGCGCTTCGACGAATGGGAGCAACTGGCGCCTCAGGCCATCTTCGTTTCTGCTACCCCCGCGGACTACGAGGCCCGCATGTCGGGC
>CAZHBN010000442.1:0-2751 GCA_964530405.1 uncultured Ectothiorhodospiraceae bacterium | reverse complement strand
GCATAGGACGGCCGTTCCGTGGCGGCAGCGGACTCGGACTCGGACTGGGACTGGGCCAGCGCCGCCCCGGTCGTGCCGAGCAGCATGATGAGCGTAATCACGGCGAGCGCGATCAGGCGGCGAGCGATCGGTGTCACGATACCTCCCCATGGGGGTTGCGCTGTGTCGTGAATGACCCGGGGCAGTCGCGCGAGTGCCAGGCGTACAAACCCCGTTACGGACATTTAGACACTAACGGTGTCATTGTCGGTGGACAACTGCACGCAGACACCGGGCATTGCCCGTCATCGGATCAAAAAAACCGGCGGCCCGGAAAACGGGCGCCGGTGCAAAACCACGGGGCCTTAGGGCGCGGCCACGATTCACAGTGACCCCGTGGCGGGCGCCGGGAGGCGCCCGAGGGAGGCAATCGACCGGGCCCGCGCGGGGCCCGGGGAAGGGGGCTGTCGTCCCGGGGCTGAGTCGGCGGGGGCGGAGGGGGTTGTCCCCAACGCCCCGGTATCCGCCCGGGTCCGACAGACCTCCCGGGTGCGATTACTCGCTGATCTCGTGCTTGGCGAGCAGCTCCAGCGCCCGGACCATACCGGAGTGATCCCATCCGTCGCCGCCGTTGGCAGAGCACGCGTTGAACAGCTCCTGGGCAGTGGCGGTATTGGGCAGGGAGACGCCGAGCTGACGGGCGCCCTGCAGCGCCAGGTTGAGATCCTTCTGATGCAGCTCGATGCGGAAGCCCGGATCGAAGGTGCGCTTGATCATGCGCTCGCCGTGCACCTCGAGGATCTTGGACTGCGCCAGGCCGCCGAGCAGCGCCTCGCGGACCTTGTTCACGTCCGCGCCCGCCTTGGAGGCGAACAGCAGCCCCTCGCCCACCGCCTCGATGGTGAGTGCGACGATGATCTGGTTGGCGACCTTGCAGGTCTGGCCGTCGCCGTTGCCGCCCACGTGGGTCACGGTCTTGCCCATGATCTCGAACAGGGGCTTGGCGGTCTCGAAGCCCTTGTCGGTGGCGCCGACCATGATGGTGAGCGCGGCGTTCTTCGCGCCGGCCTCACCGCCGGAGACCGGGGCGTCCACGTATTCGCAGCCGAGATCGTTGATCTTCTGGGCGAAGCCCTTGGTGGCGATGGGCTCGATGGAGCTCATGTCGATGACGGTCTTGCCCGCCGACAGGCCCTCGGCCACGCCGTTGTCGCCGAAGAGCACCTTCTCCACGTCCGGGGTGTCCGGGACGATGGTGATGATGATCTCGGCCTGCCTGGCCACCTCGGCGGCGTTGGCGCAGACCTCGGCACCGCCGTCGACCAGCTCCTTCGGGGCGGGCTTGCTGTGCTCGACGGTGAAGATCTGGTGGCCCGCTTTCTGCAGATGGCCCGCCATGGGCGCGCCCATGATGCCGAGGCCGATGAATCCGATCTTGCTCATTGCTTGCCTCCTGGAAAAACGTCGTCGCTATGGCGTTGGCGCCGGCCACTCACAGATAAGGCCTGACCCAGTCCAGCCCCGCCTCGGTGCCGTTGGCCGGCTTGTACTCGCAGCCGATCCAGCCGCGATAGCCGTGCTCATCAAGGAATTTGAACAGGAACGGGTAGTTGATCTCGCCGGTGCCCGGCTCGTGGCGACCCGGGTTGTCGGCCAGCTGGATGTGCGCGATGCGATCCAGGTTGGCCTCCATGGTGGGGGCGAGGTCCCCTTCCATGATCTGCATGTGGTAGATGTCGTACTGCAGTGCCACGTTGCTGGAACCCACCTCGTCGAAGATCTCGAGCGCCTGCCGGGTGTTGTGCAGGAAGAAGCCCGGGATATCGCGGGTGTTGATGGGCTCGGCGAGCAGTCGGATGCCCTCGGCTTCGAGCTTGTCCGCGGCGAAGCGCACATTCTCCACGAAGGTCTCGCGAGCCTGCTGCTCGGCAACGCCCGCCGGCACCTTGCCGGCGAGCACGTTGAGCTGCTGGCAACCGAGGGTCTTGGCGTACTCGATGGCCTTGTCGACGCCCTCGCGGAACTCACTCACGCGGTCGGGGTGGCAGGCGATGCCACGCTCGCCCGCGCCCCAGTCACCGGCCGGCAGGTTGTGCAGCACCTGGGTGAGGCCGTTCGCCTTCAGGGCGTCCGCCACGTCGTTGGCGGCGAAATCGTAGGGGAAGAGATACTCCACCCCCTTGAAACCGGCATCGGCCGCAGCCTTGAACCGGTCGAGGAAGTCGTGCTCGGTGAAGAGCATCGACAGGTTGGCGGCAAACTTGGGCATGTCTCGCACCTCCCTTGTCGTAATGGCGCGTCGTTACTGATCGTAGCGGTGGCCGACCGCTGTGGGCGCGTCCTCGTCGAGCTGCTCGGCGAGGTCCTCGAACTCGTTGATGTTGTCGATCTCCGTGCCCATGGAGATGTTGGTCACCCGCTCGAGGATGATCTCGACCACCACCGGCACGCGGTGCTCGCGCATGAGCTCGCGCGCCTGCTCGAAGGCGGGCCGGATCTGGTCCGGGTCGAACACGCGGATCGCCTTGCAGCCCAACCCCTCGACCACGGAGACGTGGTCGACGCCGTACTCGTTGATCTCCGGGCAGTTGATGTTCTCGTAGGACAACTGCACCTGATAATCCATGTCGAAGCCCCGCTGGGCCTGGCGGATGAGCCCCAGGTAGGAGTTGTTAACCAGCACGTGGAGATAGGGCAGGTTGAACTGCGCCCCCGCGGCGAGCTCCTCGACCATGAACTGGAAGTCGTAGTCGCCGGACAGCGCCACGATCT
>CAZHBN010000441.1:0-2757 GCA_964530405.1 uncultured Ectothiorhodospiraceae bacterium | reverse complement strand
CGACGACGAGCTGTTCGAGGACGGCAAGATGTTCGACGGTTCGTCGATTACGGGCTGGAAAGGCATCAACGAGTCCGACATGGTGATCATGCCGGATCCCGACACCGCCTTTGTCGATCCGTTTTCGGAATACGCGACGCTGAACCTGACCTGCGACATTCTCGAACCCGAGTCCATGCAGGGTTACAGCCGCTGCCCGCGTTCCCTGGCCAAGCGCGCCGAGGCCTTCCTGCAGTCGAGCGGCCTCGCCGACGAAGCTTATTTCGGGCCCGAACCCGAATTCTTCGTGTTCGACGACGTGCGCTGGAAGAACGACATCTCGGGCTGCTCGTTCGAGATCGACTCCGAAGAAGCGGCGTGGAACACCAGCAAGACCTACGAAGACGGCAACTACGGGCACCGACCACGCGTGAAGGGCGGCTACTTTCCGGTACCCCCGGTCGACGGCCTGTCGGACCTGCGCAGCCTGATGTGCGCGACGATGGAAGCCATCGGCATTCCCGTCGAAGTCCACCACCACGAAGTCGGCACGGCCGGCCAGTGCGAGATCGGCACGCGCTTCAACACCCTGGTGCGCAAGGCCGACGAGATGCAGATGCTCAAGTACGTGGTGCACAACGTCGCCCACCGCCATGGCCGCACCGCGACCTTCATGCCCAAGCCGCTGGTCGGCGACAATGGCTCGGGCATGCACGTCCACCAGTCGATCTCCAAGGGCGGCACCAACCTGTTCTCCGGCGACGGTTACGGTGGCCTGAGCGAAACGGCGCTGCACTACATCGGCGGCATCTTCAAGCACGCCCGCGCCATCAACGCTTTCGCAAACTCGACCACCAACAGCTACAAGCGCCTGGTGCCGGGCTTCGAGGCGCCGGTGCTGCTGGCCTACTCGGCGCGCAACCGTTCCGCCTCCGTGCGCATCCCGTGGGTATCCAACCCCAAGGCGCGCCGTATCGAGATCCGCTTCCCCGACAGCACCGCCAACCCGTACCTGGCGTTCGCGGCCATGCTGATGGCGGGTCTGGACGGTATTCAGAACAAGATCCACCCGGGCGATGCCATGGACAAGGATCTCTACGACCTGCCCCCCGAGGAGGAGGCCGAGATTCCGAAGGTGGCGTTCTCGCTCGAGGAGGCGCTGGAGGCCCTGGACGAGGACCGTGCGTTCCTCACCGCCGGCGGCGTGTTCACCGACGATGCCATCGACGGCTACATCGCGCTGAAGAACGAAGAGGTCCAGCGCCTGCGCATGACCACCCACCCGGTGGAGTTCGACCTCTACTACAGCGTCTGAGCGTCCGCGGCTTCAAGCCGCGCGGCGGGCGCACTGCATGCAGACGGCGGCGGGCTTCAAGTCCGCCGCCGTTTCTCGTTCTCGTGGCCGTTTGCGTGCACACGGTACTGGAACCGGAAGCGTGGTGCCCCTACATTAGGGGCCATGAATACAAGGACCGTTGCCAACCGATACCCGGGCGGTGCCATGCGCCGAATCGTCACCGCATTGAGCCTCATGCTGATCGTGTGGCCCTGCGCATACGCAGATGTCTACCGATGGGTGGACGACAACGGTGACGTGCATTTCAGCGATGAGCCTCGCGACGGCGCCAGCCGAATGGAGATCCCCGAGCCAACCGTCGTGCCGTCGACACCGGTGCCCGACCGCTCGGCAGACGGGCAGGCGGACGATGCACAGCCCGCCCCGGACTGGCAGGTGCGCATCCAGTCACCGGCACACGAGGCCACCGTGCGCGACAACAGCGGCCGGCTGTCCGTCTCGGTGGGTGTGGAGCCGGAGCCGGGACCGGATCAACGCGTGGAATTGCTCGTGGACGGCGAGCCGGCCCCCGGTGGCCCGTTCTCCGGCGGGCAAATCGAGCTGACCGGCATCGATCGCGGCGCCCACGAGCTGCAGGCGGTACTCAAAGGTGGCGATGGCCAAGAACTCGACCGCAGCGAGCCCGTGACCTTCTACATGCATCAGGCATCCCGTCTGCTCCCCGGCCGTGGCGGCGGCGGCAATACCAACGGGGGGAACAATAACGGGGGCGATAACGGCAGCTGATCACGCTGCCTGCCCCTCTCTGCTACCTTTTGAATCGGCATGCACCATAGTGGTGCGTAAAACCGGTGCGTGTTGCACTGCTATTGGCGGCGTACCGGGCCGTAGCCCATGGCGTGTTTCTTGCTTTTCCTTGTTCAGCGTTTTCCCTGCGCACCAAAGCGCGCCACCGCATTGATGCGGTTTCACGAGCGAGGGAGGCAGAGTGAGCGACAGCGCGATTCTCGAACATCTCGCCACGGCCGTGGTCGTTCTCGACGTCGGCGATCGAGTGGCGCAGCTCAATCCGGCCGCCGAGAGTCTCCTGCGGATAAGTGCCCGCCAGGTCCATGGTCTCCCCCTCCAAGGAGCCATCCCCGCCCTGGCCGGCCTCGAAGGTGCGCTGGCCCGGGCCCGTGAACGTGAGGCGAGCTTCACCGAGCGGGAGCATCAGCTCGTCCTCGATGGCGAGCTGGTCACCCTGGACTGTTCGGTCACGCCATTGCCGGGGGGTGGGCTGGTGCTGGAGCTCGCCCAGCTCGATCGCCACCTGCGCATTACCCGGGAACATCAGCTCATTTCCCAGAACCGGGCTATCCGTGAGTTGATCCGGGGCCTCGCCCACGAGATCAAGAATCCTCTGGGGGGGCTGCGCGGCGCTGCTCAATTGCTTCAGCGCGAACTCGACGATCCGGGACTGCGCGAATACACGGAGGTCA
>CAZHBN010000440.1:0-2778 GCA_964530405.1 uncultured Ectothiorhodospiraceae bacterium | reverse complement strand
AGCGACGACGTCCAGGCCGCCACCACCAGCAGCACGAAGAACAGCGTGCCGAAGAACACCCCGCCCGGCATCTGACCGAAGGCAATGGGCAGGGTCTGGAACACCAGCCCGGGACCGGCGCCGGGCTCCAGGCCGTTGCCGAAGACGATGGGGAAGATCGCCAGCCCTGCGGTCAGGGCAATGACCGTGTCCATGATCGCCACCGTCACCGACGCGCGGGCAATGCTCGCATTGCTCGGCAGGTACGAGCCGTATGCCATCATCGCGCCGCTGGCGAGGCTCAGGGTGAAGAAGCTGTGGCCCATGGCCGCGAGCATGCCCTCGGCGGAGAGCTTGGAGAAATCGGGCTGGAAGAGGAACGTGGCCGCCTCGCCCATGGCCCCGTTGGCGAAGTTGTAGCCGACCAGCAGCAGCAGCATGACCGCGAGCGCCGGCATCAGCCAGCGCACGGCGCGCTCCACGCCGGCACGCACGCCGGCGGCGGAAACCGCCACGGTCAGCAGCATGAACAGTGAATGCCAGATGGTCAGCTCCCCCGGCGAGCTCACCAGACTGCCGAACAGAGCGCCGATTTCCTCGGCGGAAGCACCGGTGAAGGCGCCGCCGATGGCGTGCAACACGAACGGCAGCGCCCAGCCGGCGACCACGCTGTAGAAAGACAGAATGATGAACGCAGTGACTGTCGCGATGATGCCGACCGCCCCCCAGCGATGCCCGCCGGTCTCGGTCTCGCTGTTGTAGCGCATGGCGCCGATGGGGCTGCGTCGTGCGCGTCGGCCGAGCATCACCTCGGTCATCATCACCGGCAGGCCGATCGCGGCGATGCAGCCGAGGTAGAACAGCACGAAGGCGCCGCCGCCGTACTCGCCGGTGATATAAGGAAACTTCCAGATATTGCCGAGTCCCACGGACGACCCGGCTGCCGCGAGAATGAACGCCAGGCGGGTGGACCAGGTCGGCCGGGCGCCCGCGCCCGTGGTGACGCCGCTTACGGCGTCCGCAGCAGTAGTGGACATGGATGTACCTCTCCTCGCTCTTTCAATACGAAACGACCCGTGACACCGCCCGGGGCGGGCGGTGCCGGATCATACTTGTGCAATGCAGTAAAAACCCGGAACGGGTCGGCTTATTGCTGGCCTTCGTCGAGTACGCCGCGTCGCATCTGGTCTTCCTCGATGGACTCGAAAAGGGCCTGGAAATTGCCCTCACCGAAGCCCTCGTTGCCCTTGCGCTGGATGAACTCGAAGAAGATCGGGCCGATTACCGTCTCGCTGAAGATCTGCAGGAGCAGACCCTGCCCCTGGGTGGGAGCACCGTCGATGAGGATGTTGCGCTGGCGCAGCGCCTCCAGGTCCTCGCCGTGGCCAGGCACGCGCTCGTCGACTTTCTCGTAGTAGGTATCCGGCGTGGTCATCAGTTTCAGGCCACTGTCGGTGAGTCCGTCGACGGTCTTGCAGATGTTGCCGGTGCCCAGGGCGATGTGCTGGATGCCCTCGCCGTTGTACTCGCGCAGAAACTCCTCGATCTGGCTCTTGTCGTCGGCCGATTCGTTGATCGGAATGCGGATCTTGCCGTCCGGGCTGGTCATGGCCCGGGAATGCAGGCCGGTGAGCTTGCCCTCGATGTCGAAGTAACGGATCTCGCGGAAGTTGAAGAGATCCGTGTAGAACTCCGCCCAGTGGTCCATGCGCCCACGGCCCACGTTGTGGGTCAGATGGTCGATGTAGGTCAGACCCACGCCCTCGGGATGCTGATCCACGCCTTCGATGGGCTCGAAGTCCACGTCGTAGATGGACTGCTCGCCATAGCGGTCCACCAGGTAGACCAGGGAACCGCCGATGCCTTCGATGGCCGGGATGTTCAACTCCATGGGGCCGGTCCTGGCCTCGACGGCCTTCGCCCCCTTGGCAACCAGGGCATCGAGGGCGGCCGCCGCGTCCGTCACGCGAAAGGCCATGGCATTGGCGCAAGGGCCATGCTCGCGGGCGAAGGTCGCCCCGTGGCTGTCCGGCTCGGCATTGACGATGAAATTGATCGTACCCTGGCGGAACAGGCTGACATTCTTGCTGCGGTGGCGGGCGATCTCGGTGAAGCCCATGCGCCGGAACAACGCCTTGAGCTCTTCGGGCTGCGGGGCGGCGAACTCGACGAATTCGAATCCGTCGGTGCCGATGGGGTTTTCCCAGAGATTCTCGTGCTTCTCGGCCGCGCTCATCATTCTCCTCCTCGCTGCGGGTTGCCGTTCAGCGTAGGTGAGACGATACCGCACGCAGCACGCGCTGTTTTTGCAGAAACCGCTCGTACCGAGCACACTATGCATCAATCACGCATTGATCGAAGTCAAAGTGCAATGCCATCGCGACACCTGGAATTCGATGCCTACGACCGCCGACTGCTCGCCGCGATACAGGACAACGGCCGACTGTCCAACGTCGAGCTCGCCGAGCGGGTGCACCTGTCGGCCTCCCAGTGCCAGCGGCGGCTGAAGAAGCTGGAATCCGCCGGGGTGATAATGGGCTACGCGGCGCTGCTCGACAGGCGTCAGGTGGGTCTGCGGGTGATGGCGTTCGTCAACGTCTCGCTGGAAAAGCACGGCACCGACCCCGCGCGCGAGTTCTCACGCACCATCGACGACTTCCCGGAAGTGCTGGAGTGCTGGGCGGTGAGCGGGGACTCGGACTACCTCATGCGCGTGGTCTCGCGGGATCTGGAGAGCTTCTCCAACTTTCTGCTCCACGAGCTGCTGGGCATGCCCATGGTGGCGAGCGTGCGCTCGAA
>CAZHBN010000439.1:0-2778 GCA_964530405.1 uncultured Ectothiorhodospiraceae bacterium | reverse complement strand
GGCGCGGCGAATCTTCTCCAGCATTCCCCGGATATCCGGAACGAAATGCAGCACCGAGGAGCACCAGACGAAGTCGTAGCCGTCGCCGATGCCGTCGGCAGCGAGGTCGCCGCCCCGGACGGACAGGCGGGCGGTCAGGCGCTCGTGCTCGATGTTGTCACGTGCGACGGCTACGGGCTCGGGTAGATCGTAGATCACCCCGTGCAGCGCTGGATTCGCCCGCGCCAGCTCGATGGCCACAAGGCCCGGGCCTCCGCCCAGGTCGAGAAAGCGTTGCGCGTGTCGGAGCTCGCCGGCACGCTCCATTACCGACACCGCCGCCCGGGCGGTCACGGCATATTGTTCCTGGGCGATCTGCGCTTGCGCTGCGACGGCCCAGGCCGACGCGTTCGCGGCTGCCGGCGTATCGCCCGTTCCGGCGGGCTCGCGACGCAGGTGGTCGCCGAGTTGCTGCCCGAACCGCCGTAGCGACGACAGGCGAAATGCCCAGGCCTCGGCGCAGTATTCGGGGGCGTCTTTGACCAGGTAGCGGCGGGCGACGTCGGCGCTGCGGTACATCCAGGAGCTGGTGGCTCCGGGGATCGCGCGCACACGGGTCACCAGCTCCATGCTCCAGAGCAGCTCGAGCAGGTGCCCGGTGTTGGCCGGGTTCAGCTCGAGCCGATGCGCTACCGAAGCGGCGCTTGCCGGTTCGGTGAGCGCCGTGAACAGATCCAGCTCCAACGCCGTTCGCAGGGCGTCAGCCTTGACCGAGCACAGCGCCAGATCCCAGTAACGCTGCAGCGGGTGAGAGCTCTTGTAGTCCATGGCACCTCTGTCAGAAGTCATAGGTCACACGCAGCCCGACCTCGCGCGGCGGGCTGTAGATGGTCGCCATGCCGTTGAGGTACCCGACCGCGTCATATTCCCGGTCGGTGGCATTGCGGACGTAGGCGGTAAGGTCGAAGCGGTCGCCGACGTAGCCGCCGGCGAGATCGAGCAGGACGTAGCCGTCGCGGTGGTTGTCGTTGGCCACGTCCAGGTAGGTCTCGCTCGCTCCGCTCAGCGTGGCGCGTGCGTACCACCCTCGCGGCGCGTCATAGCGGATGCCGAGGTGGCCGGTCAGGGTCGGGGCGAACGGATTGCGGTTGCCGGTGAAATCGTCGTCGCCGACGCGGAAGTGACGGAACCGCGTGCGATTGGCGCTGAGCGCCGCGCGGATTCGCCAACCGGCGCCGGCCAGGTAGTCAGCCTCGATCTCCGCCCCGGTGGAACGTGCCGAGGCGGCGTTGGTGATGAACACCTGCCCCGGCGCCGCCATTTGCTGGACCTGCATGTCCCGGACGTCCATGGTGTAGGCGGCGGCGGCATAACGCAGCCGGCCGTCCATTGCACGCCCACGCACGCCGAGCTCGTACGAGCGCACGGTTTCCGGATCGTAGCTCGCGAACGCCACGGCCGGTGCGAAGGCGTTGAAGCCGCCGGCGCGGTATCCCTCGGCGATGCTGAGGTAGGCCTGGGAGCGGCTGCTCAGGACATACTGCAGTGCGACTTTCGGCGAGAATCGTGTCCAGTCGGCGCTGCGTTCGGCACTGCCGGCGGGGGTGAGCGTGACTTCATTGCGCTCCACTCGGGCGCCCGTGGCCAGCGTCCAGCGGTCGGTGACCGGAATCCGCCAGTGACTGAACAGGGCCGCCGTGTTGCCGCCGACATCGGCGTCCGTGATGCGTCGGCCCATGGGCAGCTTCTGCGTGAAGTGCAGATCATTACGCTGGCGGTCGCCGTAGACGCCGGCCACACCGTGCGCGCTGCCGAGGGTTCCCTCCAGGCGAATCTCCTGAGAGAGGTTACGCAGGCGATAATCGCGCGCGATGTGTGTGCGGTCTCCGGGCATGAAGTCCGTGTCCTGCTGAATCCGGTCATGGAATGCGTTGCGGGCCGTGATCGCGCGTATCCGCCAGCGCTCGCTCAACCGGCTGGCGATGTCCAGGGAGACGGTCTCCCCGGAAGACCGGTTCCAGCTCGGGGTTCCGGAGCGGACCGTCAGTCTCGGGGTGCCCACCGCCCCCCAGCGTGATCCGCCGTCATCGAACGACTGCCGGGCGTAGCGAGCGGTCACCTCGGTATGCCCCGTGGGCGTCCAGCGCAGGGCCAGCCGGCCGTGACGGCGCTCGCGGTCGTCCTCGGTAGCATTCCGGTAGTCGTTGTCTATGAAGCCGTCCTGTTTCAGCCACGCGCCGGACGCGCTCGCGTAGAGGGTGTCGCCAACGATGGGCCCGTCGAGGAAAAACCGCAGTGACCGGCGCTTGCGGGAACCCGCTTCCGCCGACACCGTGGCATTCGGCAGGTCATCCGGCTGCCGCGTGTGGATGCTTACCACCCCGGCTTCCGCGTTACGCCCGTACAGCGTGGACTGCGGCCCCCGAAGCACTTCGACCCGCTCCACCCCCACCAGCGAGTCCGCGAAACCCTGGCCCATCAGGGTGGGGACGCCATCCACCAGCAACAGGGTGGAGGCAGAGAAGGCCATCGGGTCCGCGGAGAGCCCCCGCATGACGGGCGGGTTGAGTCCGGACTGTCCGCTCGGCTGGAAGCCGAATCCGGGCACGTGCCGGGAAAGCGTCGAGAGATCGTCCACGCCATCGGCTTCCAGCTCGTAGCCATCGAGCACCGAGACGCTGGCGGGGACGTTCTCCAGCCGCTGCGATTGCTTGTGGGCTTCTACGGAGATTGCGGGCAACTGTGTTTCGGCGATGGCGGGTGCGCCGGGGGAGGCGAGCAGCACAAGGACGAGCCAGA
>CAZHBN010000438.1:0-2781 GCA_964530405.1 uncultured Ectothiorhodospiraceae bacterium | reverse complement strand
TCATCGGCGCCGGCGGGCTCGGCTCGCCGGCGGCGCTCTACCTCGCCGCCGCCGGTGTTGGCATCCTGGGCATGGTGGACGACGACATCGTCGACCGCAGCAACCTTCAACGCCAGGTCCTCCACGCCGAGGCGCGGGTGGGCATGCCCAAGGTCTATTCGGCCCAGGCGACGCTCCGCGGCCTCAACCCGGGCCTGCGTTTCGTCCCCCACGCGGTGCGGCTCACCGCGGACAACGCGGAGCGGCTGGTGGGCGACTACGACCTGGTGCTCGACGGCTCCGACAACTTCGCCACGCGCTACGCCTTGAACGATGCCTGTGTTCCGCGGGGTATCCCGCTCCTGCATGCTGCCGTCTACCGCTTCGAGGGCCAGGCGAGCGTGATCTGGCCCGCCCGCGGCGGGCCCTGCTACCGCTGCATCTTTCCGGAGGCGCCGCCGGCGGAGATGGCGCCATCCTGCGCCGAGGCGGGCGTGCTCGGCGTGCTACCGGGGCTGCTCGGGCTGATCCAGGCCACCGAGGCGCTCAAGATTCTCCTGGACATTGGTGAGGTGCCGGTGGGGTGCCTGCTGTGTGTGGACGCGCTACGGTCGGACTATCGCAGCCTGCGGGTCGCCCGTGATCCGGCATGCACGATATGCGGCGATGGCACGACCGTGGCACCGGCGGGGGCGGGTGCATGAATCCCGAGACGGACACCGGGGTCACCGCCGTCATTCTCGCTGGTGGCCGCGCGACCCGTATGGGCGGCGACGACAAAGGCCTCATCCCGCTCGCCGGCCGCCCCATGATCGAGCACGTGCTCGCGGCCATCCGGCCGCAGGTCGCCGCAGTCATCATCAACGCCAACCGCAACCAGGCACGCTACGGCGCCTACGGGCATCCGGTGGTCCCGGACGAGGTGGCGGATTTTCCGGGGCCCCTTGCCGGTATGGCCGCAGGTCTGGCCGCGGCCACCACGCCGCTGGCGCTGTTCCTGCCCTGCGATGGTCCGCTGGTGCCGGACAATCTCGTCGAGCGGCTGCATGGCGCAATGGCCGCGGCGGGTGCGCGGGTGGCCGTCGCCCATGACGGTGAGCGGCTGCAACCGGTTCACGTGCTGCTCGAACGCGAGCTGCTTGGCTCCCTGCGTGCGTTCCTCGACGGTGGCGCGCGGAAGGTCGCGCAGTGGTACGAATCGTTCGAGACGGTGGAAGTGGATTTCTCTGACTGCCGGGAGCTGTTCATGAACGTGAATACGCCCGAGGAGCGTGACAATCTGGCCGCGCGGCTGGCGGCGGGGGCTGGCGAACAATGAGCCAGACCGTGCGCAACGCCGGGTGTGGCGGCCATGATAGCCGCGCACTGCGGCTCGAGGACGCCCTGAGCTACCTGCGTGAGTCACTCACGCCGATTGGCGATACTCATCGAGTGGCCGTCCGCGATGCCCTGGGGTGCGTGCTCGGCGAGGACATTCGCTCGTCCCACGACGTACCCGCCCACGACAACTCGGCCATGGACGGTTACGCGGTGCGTCATGGCGATGCTGAAGTGGCGGCGAGCGACGGGCTGAGGATGGTGGGCACTGCCTTCGCCGGCCATCCCTTCGTCGGCGAGATCGGCGTCGGTGAGTGCGTGCGGATCATGACCGGGGGGGTGGTTCCAGCCGGGGCCGATACCGTGGTCATGCAGGAGCATGCACGCACTGCTGGAGAGCGGGTGTTCGTGGAGCGTTGGCCCCGCGCCGGCGAGCACGTGCGCCGCGCCGGCGAGGATCTGGCCCGTGGCGGTACGGTGCTCGCGGCCGGGCGGCGATTGAGCGCCGCCGATCTGGGGCTGCTCGCCTCGGTGGGCGTACCCGAGGTGGCCGTGCGCCGCGCCCCCCGGGTAGCGTTCTTCTCCACCGGCGACGAGCTCAGGTCGCTGGGCGAGCCGCTTGGTCCCGGCGAGATCCACGACAGCAATCGCTACACCCTGTTCGGCATGCTTACCCGCCTCGGTGTCGAGGTTCGCGATCTGGGCGTCGTGGCCGACGAGCGTGATGCCGTGCGGACGGCGCTCGACAGCGCCGCCCGGCAGGCGGACGTGGTGATTACCACCGGCGGGGTGTCGGTGGGCGAGGCGGATTATCTCACCGAGCTCCTGGCGGAGGTTGGCGAGGTCGGGTTCTGGACCGTGGCGGTGAAACCCGGCCGGCCGCTCGCCCATGGCCGGATCGGTGAGGCCGCGTACTTCGGCCTCGCGGGCAATCCGGTCTCGGCGATGGTGACGTTCCACCAGATCGTGGTGCCGGCGCTGCGACACCTCGCCGGTGAAGCGGCGCGGCCACCGCGTCGCTTTCGCGTGCGCTGCCAGCAAGGCCTGCGCAAACGTCCCGGGCGGCTCGAGTTCCAGCGCGGTGTGCTGGTGCCGGGCGCCGACGGCGAAACCGAGGTCCGCCCGTTGGCGCAGCAGGGCTCCGGCGTGCTGCGTTCCATGAGCGAGGCGAACTGTTTCATCGTCCTGCCGTTCGACGGTGAGGACGTTCAGGCCGGCGAGCGGGTCGAGGTCGAGCCCTTCGACGCCGTGCTGAGCGGCTGAGCGTCGCTCACTCCAGGTGGATCTCGCCGTCCACCTCGTGGCGTATCCGCAAGCCTTCCACTTCCAGGGTAACCCGCACGGGCAGGTGCTCGTCCCCCTTTAGACGGCCCTCGGCCACGGCCTCGCGCACGGCGGTCTCTATCTCCCGCTGCGAGGTGACGCCTACCCGCTTGAGGAACTTGCGCACGCTCATGTTGAGGCTTTCCTCGTCCATCACGCCGG
>CAZHBN010000437.1:0-2788 GCA_964530405.1 uncultured Ectothiorhodospiraceae bacterium | reverse complement strand
CTATATACCGAAGGGCGCGTTTGGCGAAGAAGAACAGAAAAAGCAGTTTTTAGATATGATTGAGTGCTACAGGAATGAGGTTGCTAAACGGGAGTTTCCAGCCGAACGCTGACAGCTAGGGAGATGAAAGCTGCCGGTCAACGATCATCAAGACATCGAGAGGAAATTCCCGATCAAATAGGGGTGTTGGATGTCGGTCATGGAATGTCCCAAATGCGGCCAAACAGCGGGCGCCGACGACACGGTTTGTCGCCATTGTGGCATCGTGTTCCACAAGTATGAAATATACCTGGAGAGACTGAAGGCGTTTGAGGCCGAACAGCGCGATGAGGATCGGTCGTCTGGCACCTGGAAGGCGGCGCTGTTTCGCCCGGGGGATGATTTATTGCAGTACTGGTGGCCTCTGCTCGTTCTCTGGGGCGTATTCGTCGTTTACGGATTGAGTTGGATGGTGCTCGACCTTGATGAGCTCGCGCGGGCTGGTGGGTTGCTGTCAGGGGCCAACCTCCTTTTTCATGAAGCCGGTCATGTCATCTTCGGCGTGTTCGGTGATTTTATTGGGTCGCTTGGGGGCACGCTCGGCCAACTGTTGATGCCCATCATCGCGGGGGGCGCGCTCCTGTATCAACGCGGTGACACCTTCGGCGCCAGTCTCTGCCTCGGCTGGGTCGGGCAGAATTGCCTGGATATCGCGCCTTATATGGCCGACGCCCGTGCGGGTCAGTTGCCACTGCTTGGTGGCAACTATGGTCACTCGTCTCCCTACGGTTTTCATGACTGGGAGTATCTGCTGGGCGAGACCGGGTTGCTCGCCTGGGACCGCACCTTCGCAGCCATGACACTCAACGGTGGCCGCCTGATCATGGTTCTGGCAATGGTTTGGGGTGGATTGCTGCTGTGGCGGGCCTGGCAGGTGCGGAGCGAGGCCTGACCGAGGAAGGATTACGCGGCGTTCCGCGCCTGGGCGTTGGGCAATGGCATGGTAGCTCTATGACTCGACGTTTTAGTTGGAAAGCCTGTCTCGCCATGGCCGTGGTGGTCGGGCTTCTTGGATCGGTGTTGAGTTGGCTTTCGGGGCTGCCATTCTGGGCATCGAGCGCAATCGTTGGCGTATCGCTCGTTTTGAATGGCGTGATTGCGGAGATCGAGGACGGGGCGCCTGGTGAGCGTCTCAATTCGCGGGCAGGAAGAGGGAACAGCCGGTGAACCGAGCGGCCAGCGAGCGCGTCGGGCAGCGCCTTGGCCCAACACGCCGTTCGATGCGACGCGGGAAAAGCTCGCGCGCTTCAGTTATGCGTTAGGCGCGTGTAGGTCGGGGACCGCCGTTGGCGGTGCCCGACATTGCCTTTAGCGGGGCTGCGCTCGCTACTGTTGCTCAGGGGCTAGCAGCAGGAACTCCAGCAGCGCTTTCTGGGCGTGCAGGCGGTTTTCGGCTTCGTCCCAAACGACGCTCTGGGGGCCTTCGAGGACGTCGGTGGTGACTTCCTCGCCGCGGTGGGCGGGTAGGCAGTGCATGAATATGGCGTCGTCGGCGGCGTGCTGCATGAGCTCGGCGTTGACCTGGTACGGCTGGAACGCGGCCATGCGTTCTTTTTCTTCGCTCTCGAACCCCATGCTTGCCCACACGTCGGTGACCACGACATCGGCGCCGTCCACCGCGGCGGCTGGGTCGGTGGTGAACACGATGCGCTCGCCGTCGACGAGCTCGGGCTTGGGCGCGTACTCGCCCGGGCAGCCGATGCGCAGCTTGAAGTCGAGCAGGTGCGCGGCGCGGATGTAGGAGCGGCACATGTTGTTGCTGTCGCCGAGCCAGGCCACCGTACGTCCGGCGATGTCGCCGCGGTGCTCGGTGAAGGTCTGCAGGTCCGCGAGGAGCTGGCAGGGGTGGGCGTCGTCGGTGAGGCCGTTGATCACCGGTACCCGGGAGTGGTTCGCGAAGCGCTCGACGACGTCGTGGCCGGCGGTGCGGACCATGATCACGTCGAGCATGCTGGAGATCACCCGGGCGGTGTCCTCCACGGGCTCGCCTCGGCCGAGCTGGGTGTCCCGCGGGGAGAGGAACAGCGAGCTGCCGCCGAGTTGTGCCATGCCGGCCTCGAACGACACACGGGTGCGCGTGGAGGATTTCTCGAAGATCATGCCCAGCACCTTGCCGTGCAGGGGCTCGTGATCCTCGCCGCGCTCGCGCAGATGCTTGAGCTCGGTGGCACGGCGAATGAGCGTCAGGATCTCCTCGGGCGTGCAGTCGTCCAGGGTCAGGAAATGCCGCGGCTGCATGCTGGTTGTTCCTCTTTGGCCGGCGATTGCCGCCGGCGGTGGCCCAAAATAAAAAAGGCAGCCATTGCCGGCTGCCTTTGCCGATTATAGGGAGCCGCCACGAGGGCGGCAACCGCCTGACGGGTGAGCGATCAGCCCTGGAAGTTCTTGTTCACGAACTCCCAGTTGATCAGGTTCCACCAGGCCTCGAGGTACTTGGGCCGGGCGTTGCGGTAGTCGATGTAGTAGGCGTGCTCCCAGATGTCGCAGGTCAGCAGCGGGGTCACGCTCTCATCGGTGAGGGGGGTGTCTGCGTCGTCGGTCTCGCGGATCTCCACCTTGCCGTCGGCGGTCTTCACCAGCCAGCCCCAGCCGGAGCCGAAGTTCGCGGCGGTCTTGTCGTTGAACTCTTTCTTGAAGTTCTCGAAGGAGCCGAACGCGGCGTTGATCGCCTCGGCGATGGGGCCGGTGGGCTCGCCACCGCCGTTGGGGCTCATGCTGTTCCAGTAGAAGGTGTGGTTCCAGATCTGCG